>DHHG01000101.1:2218-7378 GCA_002403175.1 Syntrophaceae bacterium UBA4778
TAAGATCGAGTCATATGCCAGATATCGTATTTGCTCCACAACGGCATATCAAAGAGCCAAGGCTCGGTAAAGCTCAGATCGTATGAACTGGATCTGGAACCTAATTGGGCTGTAAGTGATAAGGTCTGGCCTCTTCCGAAAAGGTTTTGCTGAGATACCTGGGCAGAGAAGACAGCCGCATCCACCGCACTATATCCCGCCCCGACACTGAACATTCCGGTCGGTTTCTCTTTTACACGAACCGTTATGTCCATGAGATCTTTTTCAGGACCTTTTTGGGTCTGGAAATCGACCTCCTCAAAATAACGAAGCTTGTTAAGCCTCATATAGCTGTCTTTCAACCTGCCACGGCTGTACAGATCTCCTTCCGCAACATTGAGTTCCCGCCGAATGACCTTGTCACGTGTTTTGGTGTTTCCAGTGATCGTGATTTTATTGAAATAAACTTTCTCGCCTTTGGTTATGACATAGGAAACGTCTACAATTTGCTCTTTGTCGTGGGGAATTGTATCGGGGACAATATCCGCATAGGCGTATCCCTCATCATTCACACTCTGGATCAGGAAATCCATATCCTTCATAATGGCTTCCCGATTGTAATGATCTTCCTTTAGAATATTCAATCTCGCCATTAGCTGCTCTTTGGGAACGGAAGGAAGATCTCCCAATATATCCACTTTCCCGACTTTAAAACGCTTTCCCTCGGCAATCGGTATTTTTACATAGATCCACTTATCGTCATTCGTTATTTCCGGTTCGCCGATTTTGGCGTTGATATAACCATTATTGAGATAAAATACGTTCAGCTTATTAACATCTTCTTTCAAGACATCTTTTTTCAGCAGACCCGAATCGGTTAGGAAATGAAAAATACCCCATTCGTTGGTCTCGATCATATTGCGTAATTCTTTATCGGAAAAGGCCTGGTTCCCTTCAAATAAAATTGTTTTGATATATAACCGCTTGTTCTCGGTGATATTGTAAGTAAGAATAATATCTTTATCTTTTTGAGCCGTTTCCGTTTTGATCTCCGCGTTGAGATATCCTTTATTGATATAAAGCGTTTTTATTTTTTCGATATCCGACCGTAGTTTATCTGCATTTATGAATTGATGAGTTTTCGTAGCGATCGTACCCTCGATTTCCTTTGTTTCAATCGCGTCATTGCCCACAATTTTTATTTCGGACATGGTCGGTTTCTCCTGAACGAGAAAGGTTATTACTTTCCCTTCCGGAGTATCTTCTACATCGGCTTTGACATCACCGAAATAACCCATCTTGAATATATCTTTGATATCGGATGTGAGCTCGGCCTCAGAAAAATTACTTCCTTTACTACTCTTGATCACATTCAGAATGGCCTTTTCTTCAATCTTCAGGTTTCCTTTTACATGCACGGACGCAATCCTTCTGCCTCCAGAGGCCATTAAAATGATCCTGTCTGTCAATTGTGCAGAAAGCTTTGAAAGATTATCCACGCTATCGGACTGGACAAAAACACTCTGCGATTTCTTCGATTTGATTTGAAGGACTTTGGCATCGATACTGATAGACCGGCCAAATTGCGTAAGACTACCCATTAACACGGTATCCGCTTTTATCTTTTCACCCACCGTTTGGGCCAGCTTTTCATCTATTCTTTTGCCGGATATAAGGGAAGTGTACGCATCTCTCGGTATGATCTGAAAGGAATTGGTCTTTACCAGATCGGATATCAGGATTGTCTGTAGTTGTTTTTGAAGATCGGCGGCACCTTTATCGCTGTATACATCAAAGGGAAGAACGGCGAGCTTGGAATGGTTCTGTGCCAAAACACCATTACAAAAAACCATCTGTATTGAAAAGATAACTGCAAAAAATAAACTCTTTTTGTATTTCACAACAAATGAATCTTTCCGTCCTTCAGGCCGATGCTGCGGGACATTCTTTTTGCCAAGGACTGATTATGGGTTACCACAATCAGCGTTATACCTTTTGTCCGGTTTAATTCCAGGAGAACATCTTCAATTTTTCTGCCTGTTTCTGTATCCAGATTTCCCGTCGGCTCATCGGCGAGCAAAACCTCCGGCTCCATCATCAAGGCCCTCGCAACAGCGACCCGCTGCTGCTCACCTCCGGACAACTCCCCCGGTTTGTGCGCCATCCTATCACCAAGGCCTACATCATTCAAGATAATCTCTGCCCGCTTTCGTGCCTCTTGCTTCGGCAGACCGCAGATCAGGGCAGGCATCATCGTATTTTCCAGGCTGTTGAATTCAGGCAACAGATGATGAAACTGAAATACAAAACCGATTTTTCTGTTTCTAAACTCAGCAAGCTGCCTCTCATTCCACCGGAATACCTCTGTACCGCTGTAAAGCAGCACACCGGACGTAGGATGATCCAAAGTCCCCAATATATGAAGAAGCGTGCTTTTTCCCGCACCGGAAGCGCCGAGAATGGCAACCGATTCTCCTGGATGGATTGTCAGGTTCAAATCCTTTAGAACCTCAATCCGACTGCCATCTTTCGTGAATATTTTATTTAAGTTTCGTATTTCAATCATCAAGTCAGTCCCGGTGCTTTCCAGCCCCTGAGTTCATTCAAAATGCACATAATGCTTTTGAAAACAGGAGGGCTAACCTTTCCATTCATTTTTGGGATACATCTTGACCAGGATTCAATAATCTCCCATTCCGATTTATTATTCATACCTCAAAGCTTCAGCCGGATCGATTCTGGAAGCTTTTTTAGAGGGGTAAATGGTAGCCAGAAAACTGATCAGAAGAGTAGCCGTGATGATTAGGGCCACATCGGCATAATTGACCTGAGATGGCAGGCTACTCAGGTAATAAACATCACTGGGCAGGAATTTGAAACCAAATGTCTTTTCCAAAAACATGGATATCTGCTCCAGGTTCAATGCTATCGTCAGACCAGCCGCACTGCCGAGAATCGTCCCAATCACACCGATAATCAATCCTTGGAGCATAAAAATTTTCATAATGTTGCGGGACGTTGCCCCCATTGTTTTCAATATGGCTATATCTTTGTTTTTTTCCATAACAATCATAATGAGAGAACTGATGATATTGAAGGCTGCAACAAGGACAATAAGCGTAAGGATAAGAAACATGACCCTTTTTTCCAGCTTGAGCGCAGAGAAGAGATTCTTGTTCATCTGCATCCAATCTCTTGCCCAGAAGGGAAATCCCAATTTCATTTCAATTGCATCGGCGATGGAGCGGGCTTTATAAATATCTTTAACCTTAATTTCAATCCCAGTCACGGTACCTTTCATATTGAGGAAGTTTTGGGCATCTTCCAGTGAGGTGTAAATAAGAGAGGCATCATGCTCATAAAATCCGGAGTCGAAAATCCCGACGACAACAAATTTCTTTATCCTTGGCATCATTCCCATCGGGGTCGAAATTCCGGTGGGCAGAACGATATCGACTGTATCATAGAGGGATAAGCCGAAATTTTTTGCCAATTCCTTTCCGACGACCATACCGGGCATGCTTTCGAGGGATTTGGGCAATAGGCGTGGATCTCTATTTTTTTCAGAAAGCAAGCCCATTCCCCCTTCCACCATACGCCCAAGGTTGATGACACTGGAAGCAGAATCGACCGAAACCGCCCGGAGCAAAGGCGCTATAATGTTGTCGTTCTTTTTGAGAATGACTTGGCTCATAATAACGGGAGTCGAAGCCACAATGCCTTTTATACCGGCAATCTCGTTTTGTATATTCGAATAATTCTCGATGCCGCCGCTGTATTTCGTCAAAAGGATATGGGCGTTAATGCCCAGTATTTTATTCCGAAGTTCCGTTTCAAAACCATTCATCACACCAAGAACGATAATCAGGGCCGCAACACCTAAAGCAATGCCGGCGATAGAAATAAAGGTGATGATAGAGACGAACACCTGCTTTCGTTTCGCCCTGAGATATCTTAAGCTGATGAAAAATTCGTATGACATTTTTCTCCCTAGGCTGATACCCTTTTGCCTGAATAATCGTTCGCCTGGCAAGAAGAGTCCTGGATACTCATATTTACCTTTTTAATTCGGATCCGGCCTTCCCTTCGGTATAGACCGAACAAATGAAATTCGAACTTACTGCTGAAACAATCCCTTAAAATAAGCTCAGAGGAAGAGACGGGGTACTAAGATTTGCTGTTCCGGATCGGGTTGAATTAGTTGCGCATACAAGCTTTTCTTCGCAGTTGCAATTAAACGAGAAACATTGAAGCCTCTTGAATGTTGTCACACCCGTTAATCTTCATCGCCCTCTTCCTCATGAACACCTTTTGATCTGAGGAGAGGAAAGAGAATGACATCGCGGATCGATGCAGAATCGGTCATCAACATGATCAATCTGTCGATTCCGATTCCTTCTCCCGCTGTTGGAGGCATCCCGTATTCCAAAGCCCTGATATAATCCTCATCCATTTCATGAGCTTCTTCATCACCTGCAATTCGTTGCTCAAGTTGGGCTAGAAAACGTTGTTTTTGATCGACGGGATCATTCAGCTCGGAAAAGGCATTCGCGATTTCCCGACCGCCTATATATAACTCAAAGCGATCGACAATAGACGGGTCTTGATCATTCTTTCTCGATAATGGAGATACTTCCAAAGGATAACCGGTCACAAAAACGGGTTGAACCAGCATCGTTTCCACTTTCTCGTCGAAAATGGCCATGAGGACTTTCCCCAAAGGCTCATCTTGTTTCACATCCAAGCCAAGTTCCTGGGCAAACGCTATAGCCTTTTCAGCACTTGTGAATACATCATTATCAATTCCGACATATTCAGCAAGAGCTTCTTTTACGGAAATCCGGCGCCAAGGGGGTGTAAAATCGATTTCCGTTCCCTGATAGGGGATTTTCAAGCTTCCGAAGAGATCCATGCAGATTTTGCAAAACATCTCCTCTGTCATGGTCATCAGATCTTCGTAAGTGGCATAGGATAAATAGAATTCCATCATGGTAAATTCAGGGTTGTGAAAGGTTGAAATCCCCTCATTCCGGAAATTTCTGTTTATCTCGTAAACACGCTCGAGCCCACCGACAACCAACCTTTTCAGGAACAGTTCGGGCGCAATCCGGAGGTACAAATCCATATCGAGCGCATTATGATGGGTTTTGAAAGGACGAGCCATGGCGCCGCCGGCGATTG
>DHHG01000140.1 GCA_002403175.1 Syntrophaceae bacterium UBA4778
TGATGCGGAGAATGACTTTTGGAAGGAAAGCCGTCCATCTGGAGTCGACCTGTCTGGTTATCTCCAGCATTGTTAAATGCCTGATCGATTACCTGGAAGACATGTTCTATCATCCGGAACTGGTTATTATAGAAGAAGATATGGTCCCGCCGGAAATATCGCGCGCCATGGGACTGAATCCCTGGATGCCCGAAGGAACGGGATTGATACTGACCTTTTTGGATCCCGAAGGCGTGATCGACTATATCGATGAGGCGGAACACGCCGGTATCAATCCCGATGCGTGCGGACTTCTGAAGTCCACTCTGGGACAGATTCTGAAAGGTCAGCAGCCGAAAGGGAAGGCCATTGTGTCGTCCAACATGCCGTGCGATTCGGGACAATCTGCGTATTCCATGGTCAAACAGTACTATAATCTCCCAACATACTGGATTGATGTTCCCTATAATTTTATGAACTCCGAAAGAGCGGAAAGCCTGTTTGTAGAGGACCTGAAAGGCATGATCAAGTTTCTTGAAGAGCATACACCCGGGCGCATGGACTGGAACCGCCTTAAGGAAATTTGTGAAAACAGGAACCGAATAGTGGAGTTAGAAATGGAAGTTTGGGATATGGTGCGAACGCGTCCGGCCCCTTTGGCTTCTGAAGCCATTTATTTCAGTCACTTCCTGTTATTCAATACTTTTACCTGGCATAAAGAGACGGTCCGGTTGTGGGAGAAACTGGTTAAGCTGGGGCGAAAGAATTTAGAAAAGGGCAAAGGGGCCGTTGAGAATGAAAAATACAGAGCCGTTGTCTGGAATGCGCCTTTTATTCATTTTGTGGATATCTTCAATAAGCTGGAAAATGAATACGGTCTTGTGGTCGTGATGGACAGCCTGAGTTATAACAACATTCCATTGATAGATACATCCTCTCCCGAGTCGATGCTCAAAGGTCTTGCCCATATCATTATGGAGGGCCCGATGGTGAGAAACACGAGGGGGCCCAAAGAAAACTACTATGACTATATGTTTCAATGCTGGAAGCAGTTCGACCTTGACATGGTCTGGATGTCCAACAACATCAACTGCAAAAGCGCCCAGGGGATGAACGGGATGCTCCGGGAAATGTGTCGGGAGAAGAATATCCCTTACTTTGTTCTCGATTACGATCTTCTGGATCCACGCACGATCAATAGCGATAACATGATGAAGCAGGTGGACCATTTTATGGAAAATGTGATGAAGGCAAAGCGGATAGAAAAGTGAAAGCTGGATTCCGAATTTAAAATAGTGAGAAAATGATTCTCTTAATATAGAGGGGAGGACTCAGCAATGGCGGGCAAGTATTATGGTGGATGCGATATAGGATCGACAACAGGAAAGGGCGTTATTCTGGATGATGCAGGCAAAATGGTGGCATCTGCCATTATCCCCAGTGAGATAGACCCAGAAGCCACGGCCAATATGGTTATGGAGAAGGTCTGTGCCCAGGTATCTGGACTAAAGGAATACAGGGAGCTGGCCTTCTTGGTGGGTACCGGCTATGGAAGGAACGAGGTCCCCTTTGCCCATGAAAATATTTCAGAAATAAGTTGCCACGGAATGGGTGTCTTTTCCTGCGATCCAAAGATCAAAACGATTGTTGATATCGGCGGCCAGGACATGAAAACCATATCCCTGAACGGGGATGGTTCGGTTCGGGAGTTTGCAATGAATGACAAGTGTGCGGCTGGAACGGGCAGGTTTTATGAGGCCATGAGCCGGATCTTCCGGATGGAACTCGATGATTTTTCAGAACTTTCCCTGAAGGCGAGCAATCTTATATCGGTAACCGCTCAGTGCAGCGTTTTTGCAGAAAGTGAAGTCATCAGCCTGCTTGCAAAGCGAAATCCCCCTGAGAATATTGCGGCTGGAATCCAGTCCGCTGTGGCCAAGCGGTGTTTCACATTACTCAAGCGGATCGGTATGGAACCGTTGGTGACAGTTACCGGCGGTTGTGCTAAAAACCGCGGACTTATCAAGGCTCTTACCAAACTCATCAATACGGAGGTTTCGCCCCTTCCGGTCGACCCGCAAATCATTGGTGCGCTGGGCGCTGCAATCTTTTCAATTCGGAAAGGAAAAACCAGGTAAGCTATATGTGGGTCCCTGTATTCCTGCCTGTATGAAAATAGAAAGGGCTGTTACGTTAATAAGTCCAGGTTAGGTTAGCGGCAACAACGCTCAGGTTCGCATTATTATAGGAACCCGCCACGTGTCCCGCCAATGGTCCCCGGTTCTGATCGATCGGCATGTCTCCAATCCAGGCGAACTCGTAGGCAAATCCCAACTTCAGGCTTGGTGATGGACATGACAGGTCAATACGAAATTATACTCAAAATCGGACTGAAACAGATCGCAATGACTTTTTCGTTATTTTTAAAATGCGCTCTATCTCGCTATTTAGTAGCCCAACAACCTTGCCGGGTTATCATTGTGAAATGAGAAAGGGTTCAGTTATCCGCAACCCTCTATTTAAGGTAATCTCAAGGGGCGTCGGACCTCTGCTTCCGTGAGGTGAAAAGGACTCATAAGTTGGGCATGGATTCATTTCCCTTCAGTTTATGATAAGTTCTTCCACCCCAGCTTCCGCCTTTTCCTTGCCAGTACTTCACCGCGGAATCAAGCGTCATTATGCAGTAATAAAAGCCGATCACCGGCAAGGCCAGCCCAAAAATCGGAGATACAAGATACAACTTTAAAGTCGGGCGATAAGCAACTCCCATTGATACCAATGCTAATGCGGACAACAAGGTGATCAACCCTCTTCCGGTTAGCATTCCCCAGATGAAACCAAATGGAGGTATTAAATAAATCAAAATCATTCCCAGTAGAGTCAATCCCAACAAAACAATCGAATAGTTCAGTTGGGTAAAAGCTGTTCTGGCAACCATGCTCCAAATGCCAGATAAATTGGAATAATGTCTTAAGCTGCGGGTTTTTTCAGTCAGCCCTAACCAAATTGGATTCAAGGATTTAGATTTTAAGGGAAAGGCAACTTTTACAAAGGAGAAACCGGAATTTATGGCAGTATGGGTTCCATTTTGGGAAAGGGTTGAACTGGTGCCCTTAACCGCTTGAGCCAAAGTGCAATCATCTATCAGCGTATCTTTCAAAATCTGCAAACCACCGATACGGGTTAAGGCTTCCCTGCGAATTAAGATGCAACCTCCGGCAGCTGCTGCAAATTGAATTTTAGGATCATTGACCCAGCGAAAAGGATATAATTTTTGAAAGAAGAAAACAAAGGCAGGGATCAGCAATTTCTCCCAAAAGCTTTTGCACCTCAACATTACCATTAGAGATACCATCTGATATTGTTCAGCTTCAGACTTTTCCATCAGTTCCATCAGATTGTGGGGTGAATGTTCAATGTCGGCATCGGTAAACAAGAAGTAATCCGGAGGAACCTTTAAAGATTGAGCGTACCGGATTCCCTGCTCCATCGCCCAAAGTTTTCCCGTCCAGCCTATCGGCAGAGATTGAGATTTGATGATATTTAATTTGTCTGTCCGATTCAGAATCGCAGCGGTTTTTTGAGCGATTCCTGCGGTTCCGTCACTGCTTCCGTCATCGATTAAAATTACTTTCTCCATACCCGGATAGTTCTGATTGAGAATCGATTTCAAGCTGGTCCCGATGAACTCAGCTTCGTTCCTTGCTGGAACAATTACAGTTACAGATGGGAAATGTGATAACGGGACTTGAGTATCTGAAAGCCTCTGATCGGCTCTCCAAAATTGACCTCTGAGCAACAGCAATATGATCCATATTACGAAAGATAACAGTGCTAGAATTAAAATAGTTGTTTCCATTTTTTCTAAGATCAAGGATTTCAGAAATTAATTGTTCTTGGAAACCGGATTTCCCTTTCAGAAATTTCTTATGTACCTGGACAGCTTTCGATCTGTAACTAACATCAAAGCCAAGACATATAGAAAAATGAAGCGGAGAAGAGTGCTTACATACTACTGCAGATTCGGTATCTTTCAATACGTCCCATTTCTTATATTTTGAATGGCAGTATGCTAAAAGTGGATTCATCTGAAAATCTTGCTGGATAGGAAAAAATATGTTGTAGGGCTAGGCTAAAGGTGAACAAATTTGATTTAGGAGATCATCCCAATCGGCTATTTTGGGGTGATTGCTGCGGCAAGTTAAATGATGGGAGCTTTCGGAAAGGAGGAAAACTCGATTGGTAAGTCTTCATTTCCGAGTAAAGAACACTTGCTTTTCAAATATGCTTTGTACCGGTTCAAGAATTCCGTTTAAGGCAGTACCCCATTTATAAGGGATATTCAGAATAAAGGCATTACATTCTATCCTGTTTCCATCCATTGAAATACCCGTAAATTGAAAATTCTCTGTTTTAATGCAACCTCGGCATATCTCATTGTACTTTTTGGAGACGTAAGATTGGCACTCTTGAGATATGAGTCTCATTGGATTAAATTTATAACTGCAAGCCTCTTCAGGTGAGATACTGAAAAGTTCGGAAAATTTATCGTTGATATACTCAAATCTCCTATCAAATAAAACAAAAAAGGCTTTATCAAATGGCATTAATTGGGAATTGGTCAGATTTTGCTTGATCGTTTTTTCTTTCGATATGGGAAATAGATTACGTTCTACATTCAATTCGCCTTTTTTCTTTTCGATGACTTTCATAAAGCCTCATCTTTCTGATTAACAAAAAGGGTAAAATGAATGGCAATTAAACTAAGAGGGGCGGTACATGCATCACATTCATAAGAACTAATTTAAAAAGCTTAGATAAAAAATAATTTTTGTCAACAAATTATTACGAAATTAATGCTACAATTCGTACATCAGGAAATGGCTTTTTCTTGTTCCGTTTTGGTTGTAAGATGAAGCTAATAAAAAAGGGGATACGGATTTGAACCCGTAACCCCTTTTTTTATTATGGTAGTCCCAAGGGGAGTTGAACCCCTGCTTCCGGCGTGAGAGAGCACCGGAAAAGCCTAATTCCGCCATTTTATTGAGCTTTAAAGCCGATTTATACCGTTTAAAACGATCAAGTCCCGACCAGATTCACGACCAACTTTTTAATACGAACTTTACCAGTACAATATGACTAATCGCTGTTTCGGAACGACCCGCTGGGCCGTGATAAGCTCAAGCGAGGTATTTAAGCACGATTTACTATGGATCTTCCTTGTAGTAACGATCAAGAATCTTCTGTTCATTTTTATCCCACCACATAGGCTCTTTATCAATCAATATGCGCATAGGAGGCACTGTTTTTCTCTCATTCCATGGACGGTGCTCTGATCGCCTCATATGATCGAAATTCTCGGCAATGGAAATTGGTCTTAAGTGTACAGGTTTGCGTATGTGTTTATATGGCTTATCATAACCGCCAGCATCCCTTTCCTCACCATCTTCAAACCATTCACGATATGGAATTTCTCTGAGCGCAGGAGAAAAATGTACTGGCAATACTTTGCATCCATATTCAGATAACCAATAATAAACGCGTCCAAAATAAATTGAGTGTAGATATCTCTCAAATAGCCTCGGACGAAATATTTCTTCACCAATGGGTTCAACAAGTGGCACGATCCAAAGAATCGATATTCCACGTTTTGAATAGCCGCAGCAACGTTTTAATATTTGAGCAATTGTCAGGGCTGACGTTTGTATTTCGATTGCAACTCTTATGTTATTAATTCGACCACCAATATCAGGTTGAAGCCCAGGTATGCCTTTTTCTTTAACTTCAGGTATTCTTACGTCATCACAAACCCATTTGTAGTCCGGAAATTTATTTTTAAGATCATTAAAGATGGATTCTTTGCATAATTTATGTAGCTCTGATTCGTGGTTATCGATAATTGGAGTCAATCTTGCGTGATGTGCAAAGTGATCAATTTTTTCTGTACAACAATGATGAATTGCATCTGAAAGGCATGCCTTGCATATAAAGGGTCTGATGTAGGTTGAAAAAAATGGA
>DHHG01000014.1 GCA_002403175.1 Syntrophaceae bacterium UBA4778
GGCCAAAGCAACCGATTTTCTCGCCGCGGGCCATGGCAGGCAGCCATCGTTCTTTCTGTTCCTCGCTTCCGAATGCAAAGATGGGATACATGACCAGGGAATTCATGACGGAAACAAAGGAACGCAGGCCGCTGTCGCCCCGTTCCAGTTCCTGACATACTACTCCGTAGACACCGTCACTCATTTCCGCGCCGCCGTATCCTTTAATCTTGATTCCCAGTAATCCCAGTTCGGCCAGTTGCGGAATGAGGTCCGTATCGAAGACTCCCCGTTCAAAATAGTCTCGCGCCTTCGGAAGGTACCGGTTTTCCACCCACCGGCGGACCGTCTCGCGGACGCTCCGTTCTTCTTCCGTCAGAAGGTCATCACACCAATAGTAGTCAACGCCCCGAAATGGTTTCATAGCTTCTATTCCTCCCACAGAACCATCTTCAATGCCAGTCTTTGATAATGAAACCGATTCCGATTCGATTGACGTGGTAGTCGTAGTCGAGCAAACTCTCGCCGTAACCGTTAAAGTACTGAACATATCCACTCACCCGCTCAAAGAGCGGAAAGGCCCATTCGAGTTGCACGGCACCACGATTCGTACTAAGGTTGAAATTATTTCTCAGCATTAAACCGAACCGGTTGCCCTTCCAAAAATAATACGTCCAGAGTTCACCGTATCCCAGGTAGTCCTCGATATCCGGATTGTCGTCGTATTTCTCATCCTCCCAAATCCTTATCCATGTCTTCAAGATCAGGGCAAGGTTATCTCTTTCAAATCCGAAATTTGCCACCAAACGGTTCCAGCTTTTCGACAGCGGCTCGGATTGGCCGTTAGACTGGTGGTTTATACCCACATTAATGAAGCGGTTCTTCAGCCAGATCAGATCATAATCTGTCCGGAAATTCAAAAGAATTTCCGGTTCGTAGTTGGTTTCGCGAAAGGGTGAAGAGTCTGAGTGATTGTAAAGTTGCCAGAAAGAACGCTGTGTGTATGCAATCCATAGATCCATACTTTGTCCTAAGATGTCCTGCCATAACTTCGCCTTGAAACTGAGCTGAAAAGCCACCTCGGTGTTTTTGACTTCTTTTCTGGAATCGGTCTCCTGTATTGGCTTCTCGTTTGGTGATTCTGTGTACGTGATGGGAAGGAGATAGTTCGATCGGTGCGTAGATATGGCAAATCTACCTCGCCGGGACTCTTTGTCCAGCTCCCAGATCCTTTCCAGATATGAACTTTGGGCTTGCGATTCAGGCGTTCCCGCGGGAGCGGCTGCAGTCGCCGGCTCGCTCGGCACCGCCTTGCGCCCGGCAAGCTCATCGTAACACTCTATTCGTTTCGTGCTGTCATCAATTTTCGCGCATTCTTCGATGCTCTTAGGCACATCCGCGTGTGCCGTGACCGCAATGAGAAACAGCACTGTCATAAATAAAGTCCCGCATACAAGCTGGCACGTGCGACCGCGAAGAAATCCACACCGATTCAATAGCTTTTTCATAAGTCCTCCCTGTGTTCAACTGTAGAGATGCAGGAAACATAGATTGCAAAAGCCCGGAGAAAAGACCACCGGTTATTATTATGCTGCCGTAATGTGTACCACGATTGAATTGATAAGAACTTCTCTTTTCGTTGGGGGAGTATATGAAGAACGATATTGTGTGTCAATTTAATTTTGACCACAAAATATGGGATGCAATATCGTTGATGAGGGAAGGTTTGTACCGGGTTGGGCAATCTATTGGTTGAGCAATACGCTTCGGGGAGGAAATTACATAGTATCATCAATTGTGAATAATGTTCTTTAGCGCCTCTTCAACATCCGGGTAACGAAATTTAAATCCGCTATCCAGCAGACGGCGGGGAATCACGCGCTGACCTTTGAGCAAAACGGAACCAAACTCTCCAAGGATCAGCTCAATCATAAAGCCAGGCGCGGGCATAAAAGAGGGACGGTGCAGAACTTTACCGATAGCCTCTCCCAGATCCTTGTTACGGACGGGATTTGGCGAGCAAAGATTAACCGCGCCGGATATATCTTTGTGGCTAAGCAAAAAGATAAACGTTTCGACGAGATCATGCATGTGCACCCAGGAAGACCACTGGCGTCCGCTGCCCAGCGGTCCACCCAAAAAACATTTAAAAAGCGGTATCATGCGACCCAGTGCACCGCCGTTTTTACCGAGAACAATACCTATGCGAGAGATGATGACTCGTGCACCTTTAGCCTCCGCCTTCAGGGCCTCCTTTTCCCAATCATAAGCCAGCCTGGCAAGAAAATCATTGCCGGTCGGAGATGATTCGATGAGTTCGTCATCTTCATGAAAACCGTAATAGCCCACGGCTGATGCGCTGACGAATGTGATGTGCTTTGCGCTGTCTGGAAATGCTTCAACCAGATTGCGGGTTGTTTCGATGCGGCTGCTCAATAGAATCTTTTTCCGTTCCCGTGTCCAGCGGCTGAAGATGGAAGCTCCGGCAAGGTTGATGATTACGTCATGTTCATGGAGGGCTTCCTGCCATTTTCCTTTCATGGTCGGATTTCCTATGAGGTAGGAGAGCCCCGTCATTTTCAATTCCGTGCCGCTGAGTTCCCGCGTTAGGATGAGAACTTCGTGGCCTTCTGAAATAAGACGTTTGGCCAGAGACGTTCCGACAAATCCCGTGCCGCCTGTCATGAAAATTTTCATGTCTCGCGCCTCCTTACAATTCCCTCAGCTCTCGGCGAAATGGGTGCAGAGCGGGGATTTTTTGTCCAGAATCGATTTTCTTTTCCTTGATGATGGTGGGGTCAGGAAAATGGAAAGAATGTCGTGTAGTCGGAAAAAAGACTGACTCACGGGGTGATTCACAGTTGCGGCCTCCACCTGTAAAGGGTGATGATAACGGTACATCAAGAACGGATGATATCTTAGAGAACAAGCTATCAACACGTTACGCACATCCATGAACCTCCACAATTATTTTGTCCTGAGAGGTGATGATTGCACGCCAGGAGTTGTCCACGGTTGCGTTTCCGCGGGCTGTAGTGGAATTGAACACGGTCTGGCATTGCTTTCTTCATCATCAGGATTTTCGTTTCTTTTTTGCCAGGCTAAGGGCAGTGAAAAGTCCTTTTGTTTTAATAGCCTGCCAGGCGATGCCCGCCTCAGTGATCTCAAAAAACTTCACCGCATACCGTTTCATTTTGTCTTCATCCAACTGGATGCCGAGCCCCGGTAATTGCGGTACACGGACATGTCCGTTCCTGTCAATCATAATCGGTCCCTTGAGGATACCGTCACGTGCCTCCGGGACCCACCCCGGCGGCTCATAGGGATACTCCAACAATGTTTTTGCTCCAGCCGCGACATGGATGTGAAGATTGATTAAGAACCCGACGCCACTTGTCCAGGTGTGAGGGGAAAAATCAAGATCACGCTGCAGGCATTCCTTTGCCACACGCCAACAGTCTGTGACGCCGCCACTGAACGTTGCATCCGGCTGGTATATATCAAAGCTCC
>DHHG01000176.1 GCA_002403175.1 Syntrophaceae bacterium UBA4778
GCACCGGTAAAAGATCCTTTTTCATGCCCGAACAGTTCACTTTCCAGCAGTCCATCGGGTATGGCAACACAGTTTATTTTAATAAAGGGTTTGCCCTTGCGTAAACTATGGTTGTAAATGCTGGTGGCAACCAGTTCCTTACCGGTACCGCTTTCTCCGGAAATAAGGACGGTGGAATCGGTCGGAGCGACTTTCAGAATCTGGCTGAATAAATCCCGCATTACTTTGCTTTGAGCCGCTATTTCGGGGAACTTTTCTTTAGCTTCCGTTTTGCTTAGGGCATTGAGATGCTGTGAGAAGCTCAAGTTAAAGTGACCAAGCTCTCCCAAATCTTCCATGGTATCCTTTACTTCCGGTGGAAATATCGCATTCGTCGGTTCTATTTCCATGGATTGAGGAATTTCTTCTTTGGAGGCCGGTGAAGAAAATATCTTGGCCATAAGAAATCCAAAAGCAAATACCAGAATGATTGCCCCAAGGCCCATTAATTTGATATATGATCCGGCATGAGCATCTTCTTTAAAAAACATCTCCGTGAGCCGAAAGGCGACCAAAATTGACAAGATGGAAAATAATCCCAAGATTAGAGATGCAAGGAGATTGCTTGAATTGAAAATTCTGGCTTTCAGCACGCCTTGATACTCCTGTATGGTTTGATTCATGGCTGTTCCTTTTGCATATCGTTTTTTTTACAAAGATATCCCTGACGAACGAAGCATGTTCGACCATTTGGCGCTATTTCAATTGGTGTTGATAATTACTCATGAGAGTCTTTTTGATTCAAACCATTCTCGCAGAAAATTCATACTCTAGGATGGGAATGGTTGAACGGATACTCATTACGTACTAAAAATCTATCAAAAACAGGAAGTAATCTTTCCAATATTAATAATTAATATTCTACAAACATAAACAATAAGTTGTTACAAATTAGATTCTAAATATCCTACGTAGCTTGACAAAAAAATTTTGTATTCTATTTGCTCTCTAACTGTAAGCTTTTGGTTTTAAAAACTTTTTTTGATTGTCACTGATGAGAAGTTGGTTACACCCGGAAAAGCGAGTTAATCGTTGCACTTTCCTTTTTTGATGTCAAGATGTTTTTTAAAAGTTGTTGTCACACCCGAAAAACTGGGAAAAGCATCAAAAAAAGTGGCAAAAAATGAAATAAATTGTTTAGCTCGCCCTGTTTTGATAAAGTTGCTCCCAAGGTAAAATCCATACAGTTTTTTCAAATCCAGCAATAGGATAGCTGTGAATAGATGCGTGATTTCGATCAATATTTAATGGTTTCTACATGTCCAGTCTGAAACGGATTTACTTAACGTTTTTTTTTCTCTTCATAGCTCTTACCGATAGTTGTTTAGCCAGCCCGTCCCGTGTTGTCTCTCTAGCCCCCAACTTAACAGAGATTTTGTTCGAACTCGGACTTGAAAGGCGAATAGCGGCAGTCACAAGTTATTGTGATTATCCCGGGGCCGCAAAAAAAATACCAAAAATCGGCGGCATGTCCAATCCGTCACTTGAAGCAGTGGTCGCGGTCCGACCCGAAATGGTACTGATGACAATCGATGGTAACCCTCCCTCTTTTGAAAAGAAACTCAAAAGAATCGGCATACGAACCCATGTATTCAGGGTGAACCGTATTGTCGAATTGCCGCAAGGTATTCGGGAACTTGGGAAAGTTCTGGATGCAAGTGATAGAGCTGAGGCATTGGCAAAAAAAATTGAATCCACTATAGAAAGAATAAAGGCAAAAAGCAAAAGAGGGGAGAAAAAAAGGGTCCTCTTTATTATCCAGACCGAACCTTTGATAGTCGCCGGTTCAGGCACAGCTATCGACGAGGCTATCAAAATGCTCGGCTGGACCAATGTCGCATCTCACGCAAAAGGACAATATCCCCACATTTCGCTGGAAACAATGGTCGCCTATTCTCCGGATGTGATATTTATTTCACAAAAGGGAAGCTCCATGGGGCAGTCATCACCCACTTTCTTGAAAAGATTATCCGGAATGGAATCTACTCAGGGAAAAAAAATATTTTATGTAGGAGATGCCCTTTTCAGAATGGGGCCGCGCACGCTGGATGGTGTACGGGAGTTGGAAATTTGCGTGCAGGAGCGGAATTGAAATGAAACGGAAAGCCAGGACCAGCTTACACCATATCTCCAGTCGGATTCTGGTTGTCAGTCTCCTACTGGCTCTTTTATTATCAATGATAATGCTCTTGGCCATGTGTATCGGACCGGCAGAACAGAATTTCTTTCGCACCATAAAGGGCCTGATCTTCGGGACTCTGGAAAATTCAGATAAGCTCATCATTTATTCCATCCGAATCCCCCGGATTCTGATGGCAGCGATCACCGGGGCGGCGCTTTCCATTTCCGGAGTGGTTCTGCAGGCATTATTGCGAAACCTGCTCGCCGATCCCTATGTTCTCGGTATTTCAGGGGGGGCGGCGACCGGAGCGATAATCGCAATTTTGGCAGGAGCCGGTTCTATTCCATTCGGAATTCCCGGGATAGCTTTTCTGGGTGGTATTTGCACCATTTGCCTTGTATTCGGAATAGCGGGGAAAAAAAATGACGTACCCCCTCAAAACCTGCTCCTGGCAGGCGTTATCGTCAATGCCTTTTTCTCTGCCATTATCATGTTCCTGCTCTCCATCAGCAACAATACCGAACTCCGAAATATCATGTTCTGGCTAATGGGCGATCTGGGCATGGCAGAATCGCACCAAATTTTTATAGGTTTGGGATCTCTACTGGTTGGTTTTGTCCTGATGTACACTCAGGCACGGAACCTGAATCTGCTTGTAACCGGAGAAGAAACGGCTTTGCAGTTAGGCGTGAATCTGGATCTGACCAAGATTTTATTGTTGCTCACGGCATCTTTGGTAACGGCCGTGGCCGTATCGCTCAGCGGTATCATCGCCTTTGTAGGCCTGATGGTCCCCCATATCATGCGGCTTCTCTTTGGAGCCGATCACCGGCTTTTGCTGCCATCTTCTCTCTTCGGAGGCGCTGCCTTTCTAATTATGGCAGATACAGCGTCCAGAGTTTTTCTTGCGCCGAACGAATTGCCGGTTGGAGTCATGACCGCATTTTTCGGAGCGCCCTTTTTTATATATCTTCTGAAAAA
>DHHG01000058.1 GCA_002403175.1 Syntrophaceae bacterium UBA4778
ATATTGCCACACTGCAAACCAGACTGCCGCACAGACCTCCATGGTTATGAGTTAATCCAAGACTTGGACTGGTTTTTAACTGTCTCTCTTCGGGTTCTGCCTTTCCCTGCAACTGCTTATAAATTTCGTAGACCATCCTTATCCCGGAGGCCCCGATGGGATGGCCGAAACATTTTAATCCGCCATCACTCTGACAGGGTATCTTGCCGTCAAGATCGTAGAATCCATCTTCAATATCCTCTCTTGCCTTCCCGACAGGCGAGATCTGAAGACTTTCACAGGTGACAAGTTCACTGATGGAGAAGCAGTCGTGAACCTCCATCAAATTAATCTCTTTCCTCGGTTTTTTTATACCCGCCTCTTTATAAGCCGCCTTCGCTGCTTGAATGGTCGACTCAAAGTGAATGCCGTCCCAGCTCTGATGACCTATTCCGGTTGCCGGGGTGAGTGAGAGCTGAAGGGCCTTGACGTAAATGGGATCGGGCCTGAAATCTTTTGCCATATCAGCCCGGACAACAATAGCGGCGGCAGCGCCGTCACTGACTCCACAGCAGTCGAATAATCCCAGCGGATCCGCAACTATAGGGGCATTGATCAGGGCATCCATACTGGGCGCACTACGAAGATGTGCCCTCGGATTCATGGCGCCGTTCTGGTGACTCTTGTATGATATTCTTGAGAGAACTTTCTTCCCCTCATCACGGCTTAAACCGTACTTTGCAAAATAGGCATTCGCCACCATTGCAAACATGCCCGGAGCTGTCAGATTTGGGAAATAGCACAGGTTCTCCGTTCCCATAACCGAGCCAAAATCAGGCAAACCACCGTATCCTGTGTCTTTCAACTTCTCCGCGCCAAGGGCAAGGGCAATATCACAGGCGCCGGAACCCACGGCATAACAGGCGCCACGAAGGGCTTCCGTCCCGCTTGTACAAAAATTTTCCACCCTCGTTACCGGGATATTGGGCAACTTGAGCGCCCTTGCCAGGGGTATGGCGCCCTTGCCGGCATTGACTTCCTCAAAACAACTGGCAAACCATGCCGCGCCGATATCCTTTGTCTCCACCCCCGCGTCTTCAATAGCTTCCTTAAAGGCATCCACTATCAGATCCTCTTCCCTTTTATCCCACAACTCACCAAATCTGGTACACCCCATTCCGATGATTGCAACTTTATTCTTTATTCCGGTTGCCATTTTATGCTTCCTCCTCACATAATATGAAAATAAATCCATATGTTTGCACAACACCTATCAGGTCATTGCGAACGAACATGAAGCAATCTCCAACTCAGTGAAAGCACAAAAGATTGCCATGTTGCTGTGCTCCTCGCAATGACCAGAAAAACAGTTATGCAAACTTTTCAAGTTAACTCATTGCTCGTTGCTTGTTATTTCACCGGCACGGCCTTCCAGAAATAGGCGTACATTCCCCGTTGCTTGTCGGCAAATTTACGGCGGAAAGTCATCTTGACCGGTGTCCCGACCTTGATCTGACTCAGTTCGGTATCTGTAATGTCAAGGTAGAGGCGCCCGCCTTCCTCAAAATCGATCAGACCATACATGCCAGGGGGATCATAGCTGAATGCCAGATTGTCGCCCGTATAGGAGTTTATTCGTCCAATCTTGTCATGGAAATAGTAGTCTTCCATCTGATCGGTGGCGCCACATTCCGGGTTGATACATACCCGCTGCTTCGGAAACTGAGGAGTACGACATACCTTACACCTTGACCCGCAGAGGGCAGCCATTGACGCGCCCTCCCTGTAAATCACCGACGGCCGCGCCATGGTAATCTCTTCTCCCCGTATTCCCACATCCACGGGAAGCAGGTCGCGAAACACCAGGTATTTCAGATAACTGTCCAGCTCCTTTTTTGATTCCAGGTGTCCCTTAACTCCCATTCCGGTCCTTGCTTTCCCGATATGTTCCGTTACCTCAAAATACAGGGCATCGCTCCCGCCGCCATAACTGAGAACAAGTATCTTGTCTTTCGGTTTCGCATCCTCAAGCGCCGCTGTCAGCATCATCAGCGGCATTGCCGTTCCGGTATCGCCAACATTCGCCACCATGTTGTCCTGAATCCGCTCAGGCGTGGCGCCAAGCATCTTCGCTAATCCTTTCACCGCAGCCGTAACAGGACAGGCAATAATAATCTTTGCAAAATCACTCGCCTGCAAATTGTATTTCTTCGCTAATCCGAGCGCAGCCTCGGGAATAATCTTGCTGTAACCTTCATCTCTGATCCACCTTTCCTCCCAGCCATGAGAGAACCTCTCTCCCTGTATCTGCCGGTAATCAGGAAAATCGCGGGTTATAGAATAACTGCCCTTAAACTCGGCGATGACATTATTACTGCCAACCATGAGAGCCGCCGCGCCGTCACCAAAGGTATGCTCCATAGCGCTTCCCGGTTTTCCCACACGAGAGTCGACGGCAGAAACCAGGAAGTTCTCTATGTCCCCGGACTTCACAGCTTCGCAAGCAGAAATAAGCGCCGTCGTTCCGGATCTTGACGATGCGCTAAAATCTGCCGTCCTCGTATTCGGGCTGAAGGCAAGGGCTGCGGCGCAGATTGCCGCATTCTGCCTGTTTACATAAGGAAGAGTTGTCGAGCAAAGATAAAACCCGCCAATCTCTTCACGTACGGCGCCGTTCAGACAATCAGCCGCCGCCGCCACAGCCATGGTAATGCTGTCCTCATCATAATTTGCAACGGCCTTTTCTCCCCTTGCAACACCCGCGGTAGCAGTATTGAACCATCCCATAGCTGCAAATATAGTTTTTCGATTCAGCCTATAACGCGGAATATAGGCACCGTATGAAGTAATTCCGATCATATTTAACCTCCCCATTCAAAACATGTTCTGATTATTTATTCTTGAATACCGGTTTTCTCTTTTCTACAAAGGCCTTCATCCCTTCTTTCTGGTCTTCGGTAGAAAAGAGGATCTCGAAACATCGCGCTTCGTACGCCATGGCAGATTTAAGGTCCATATTCAAGCCGCCATTGACTGCAATCTTGGTCATTTTTAGAGTAACCCCGGGCTGTCGCGCTATCTTCAAAGCCATCTTCCTCGCTTCATCCATCAAGGAGGCAACGGGAACAACCTTGTTCACCAGACCAATGCGATGTGCCTCGTTGGCATCTATAAAATCACCCGTATATAAAAGTTCCTTCGCCTTGGTTACACCTACAAGACGGGGAAGCCTCTGTGTCCCTCCTCCACCCGGAATTACCCCAATCTTTATCTCCGGCTGGCCGAACATGGCATTCTCTGCCGCTATTCGAAGATCGCAGGCCATAGTCAACTCGCAGCCACCACCCAGTGCAAGACCACTGATCGCAGCAATTAT
>DHHG01000230.1 GCA_002403175.1 Syntrophaceae bacterium UBA4778
TTCCTGAATTCTTCAGCCAGAAAGGGAAGAGGGCGATCCCAGCTCCATGCATCGATGCCGACGACCTTCACCCCTTTTTCCAGTAAAAAAAGGGTGCTTTCCCGATCCATTCCCGCTCCTTTATAAAGATACTGTGGTGTTCCCCAGGCCGAATCTGCTCCTGTCCGAATGAGAACAATATCCAGCGGCTTTATTTCATACTGAATGCGGCACAGTTCGTTTTCCAGATCCTTTGCCGTGATTCTTTCCCCATCTGCCTTGTGGCGAAAATCAAGAATCACGCCCGGGCCGAAACACCATTCCAGTGGGACTTCGTCAATTTTCAAGGCGGGCTTTCCGGAATCCATCTCTGGATGATAATGGTAGGGAGCGTCTAGATGGGTCCCGCTGTGGGTTGTGATAGCTAAGTGTTCAATGGCCCAACCAAGTCCGTTGGGGAGCTGGTCTTTTTTTAACCCTGGGAAAAAGTTTTCCATTGAGGCTGCTCCCTGAGAGTGCCCAAGGTAATCGATTTTAGGTATCATGTTTGATGGATCGCTCGGAAGGTCTGACTCAAGGGTAATACTGAGATCGACAAAGCGTCTGTTTCCCATAATGTCTCCCAAATATATTTTTAAATTTTTTCATATATGACCTTAGCATGCACTTTGCATAATCATGGGTTGTTTGCAAGAATAAAAATTGTGAGTATTCGCTTCCTTTTTCTATCAGAGAATCACTGCGGACTAGAAACAAATAATGATGGAAATTTGATAGAGAAAGGGGTATCTTATCGCAACTATTAGAACAAACTTTTTTTGGTCGGGGAGGTTGTCCATTAATGAACAGATTTAAAAATAAAAAATGGATCGTGATCGGATCATTGCTGGTACTTGTGGCTGTGTTTTTTTTGACAGGTCCTCAATGTGACAGTCGAGTGGGAGCCCTCGATCAGAGTACATATAAGAATCTCAAGCTTTTCACGGAAGTTCTTGAGATGATTGAACGTAGCTATGTGGAAAAAGTCGATTCGGAAACTCTCATTCAGGGTGCAATCAATGGCATGGTGAAATCACTTGATCCGCACAGTACTTATCTGACTGCTGACATGTACAAGGAACTGCAATCGGACACCAAGGGTTCTTTCGGTGGAATCGGAATTGAAATTACAATGCAGAACGATTTGCCCACAGTCGTATCTCCGATTGAAGATACGCCGGCTTTTGTAGCGGGTGTTAAGGCTGGAGATCAGATTATCAAAATCGATGATAAAGTGACCAAAGGCATCACGATCATGGAAGCGGTGAAAAAATTGCGTGGTCCCGAAAATACCAAGGTCAAGCTGACCATTTTAAGGAAAGAGTATACTCAGACCAGGGATATCGTAATCAGTCGGGCTGTTATCAATGTAAAAAGTGTCAAATACAAAATAATTGATAACCACATCGGCTATATCCGGATATCATCCTTTGCTGAAAAAACTTCGGAAGATGTTAAAAAGGCAGTTGAAGGCATCAGTGGGAAAGGAGTTCCCCTTGAGGGAATCGTTCTGGATTTGAGAAATAATCCGGGTGGGCTTCTGGATCAGTCTGTGAAAGTTTCGGACCTATTTCTGAAGTCAGGGGATATTGTTTCCATTCGTGGTAGAGTCAAATCAATGGAAAGCAAGTTTTCAGCTGCCAATAGCGGCAATGAGCCTACCTGTCCCATGATCGTATTAGTCAATGAGGGTTCCGCCAGCGCTGCTGAAATTGTCTCCGGTGCCCTTCAGGACAATAACAGAGCCCTGGTACTGGGAACCCAGACATTCGGAAAGGCATCCGTCCAGACTGTAATTCCATTCGAAAACGGTTCAGCACTGAAATTGACGACTGCTAAGTATTATACGCCTAATGGAAGATCGATCCAGGCGGCTGGGATTATGCCTGATATCGTTGTCGAGTATTTCAAGCCAGGTGAAAAGGAATCGGATTTGCCGATTCGTGAAAAAGATCTGATAGGTCATATAAAAAGCGATGATGAAAAGGCTGCAAAACCTGAAGATAATAAAAAAATAATAGAAAAAATCAAGGATCCGCAGGTAGTGCTGTTGAAACGGGAATACGATGATGTCAGTAAGGATAATCAACTGAAAAGCGCAGTGGATCTTTTGAAGAGCTGGAAACTATTCAATAAGAAACGTGCCGCGTAAGGCTGATTCCGACCAAAGGATTATTGAATTGTGCGGAAAAAGAAAGCGGTTCAATTTAAGACCAAGGCTGGTTTGATTCTCATTCTGGTAATTTTTGCCGGATCGTATTTAATTTTGTTTAAATCGCTTGAAAAGAAAAAAGCTGATTCCGAACAGGATGTGGAGATCAAAAAACGGTTACACAAATATATTCTGTCCGGAAAAGAAACGAAACCGGGCCAGAAAACCAGCAAATCAGATGGCAGTTCAAAAAAGAAGTTTCTGGCGATTGTCATTGACGATATCGGTTATGATCGTTCTGCTCTTAATGATCTGTTGCAAATTGATGCTCCGATTACGATTTCCATTCTCCCCCATTGTAGGTATTCAATAGAATCGGCGGAGAAATCCCATCAAGCCGGTAGGGAGATTCTTCTTCATTTGCCGATGGAGCCATTGGGATATCCCGAAAAAAATCCGGGTGAAGGAGCTCTTCTCACCGAAATGGATAATGAACGGCTGAGAATGGAGTTGGCAGGCGATTTGGAATCTGTTCCATACCTTATCGGGGTCAATAATCATATGGGATCGAAATTAATGGAAAACGGACCCAAATTAAGAAAAATTTTTAATCTCCTGAAAGAGAAAGAATTATTCTTTCTGGATAGCCGGACTACCGCAAACTCGAAAGCTAAAGAAGCGGCAGATGCGACCGGTATCGGGTTTGTTTCACGCGATGTCTTCATCGATAACGGGCAGAATGCAGAAGAGACTTACAATAATATGCGGAAGGCCTTAAGAGAGCATACGGACTGGAACAAGAAGGTTCTAATCGGGCATCCTTACCCCAGCACCATATCGGCATTGAAGAGAGTTGTGAAAGAACTTCCCTCGGAAGGAATAGAGATTGTTCCTATTTCAAAGATACTGGAAAATACAGAATCACCATAAGAACAGGAATGCGGGAACGCAATCATCCGCTAATATGAAAAGGATTTAAGGAATGTTTCAAAATATTATTAAGATTTCAGCAGTTTTTTTATTCTTTGCCACGATCTCTTGCGCTTCCTTTTCGTCTGTTCAAATGGATACTTCCCGTGATGATATGCGGCAAAACACCGAGATCATTCCTTCCAGGGCGGCATATCATTATTGTTTGGGAGTGAAGCAGATTCTGGATGGAGATCTGGATGGAGCCATACAGGAATATGAGTCAGCTTTGAAGTATGATCCGAGTTCGGTTGATGTGGCCCAGGAATTGACCGCACTGTACATTAAAAAGGGATTTCTGGATAAAGCTGCTGCTCTGGCACTGAAATCCTCCAATTCAAATCCCGGCAATGCCGAAATGCATCTCTTACTGGGGGGAATTTATCTCGATTCCAGAAGGTTCGATGCCGCTGAAAAGGAGTTTAGAAAAGCGATCGAGCTAAATCCAAAAAATTCGGAGCCGTACCTGTATCTGGGAATTGCGTATGGTGAAACCAGAAGATATTCGGATGCGATCAAGAATTTCAATAAGCTTATAGCCGTGAACCCAACCAATCTGCTGGGACATTACTATCTCGGCAAATTGAATAATGATATCAAAAACTATCCGGTTGCGGAAAAGAGTCTCAAGAAAGCGATTGAATTGAATCCTGCATTTGAATCGGCTTGGATAGAATTGGGGGCTGTTTATGAGAACCAGAATAAATCAAATGAAGTTATAGAAACATACCGTAAATTCATAGAGCAATATCCGGGGCGGGTTGAGGCTTGTTTGCGTCTGGCCAGATTCTATATGAAGGTTCAGAAGTATGCCGAATCTGCGGACCTGCTGGAAGATCTTCTGAAGATGGATCCGGAAAACCGGGAAATCAAGCTTACGCTAGGCATGATATATACATTAGGCGGAAAAAACGATCTGGCTATTTCGATATTTACAGCCATAC
>DHHG01000099.1 GCA_002403175.1 Syntrophaceae bacterium UBA4778
TTGCAGAAATGGAATCCCCTTCCACAGGGATCATTGAAACTGCAAGTGTTCAATTAGAGGAATTAAAAAATCAGCTTACGGAACTGAGGGCTAAGTATACGGATCAGCATCCGGAGATCACAACGGTAATGAGGAGAATGAAGGAACTGGAAAGCAAAAACGAGTCACTCGATGTGAAGAAGACAGCCCGCTACCGGGATATTACTACGCAGCTAAACAATATCAATGTAGAAATAAAAGGTATTCAGGGGGAAGAGAAAAAGATTCGCAACCAGATCAGCAGGTATCAAGAGCGAATTGAAAATACACCGATTCGAGAGCAAGAAATGACCGCCATGAATAGAGAATACAATAATACAAAAGAAGCATACGAAACTCTCATGAAAAAGAGCCAAGAGGCTCAACAGGCAGAAAACCTGGAATATAGACAGAAAGGAGAACAATTTAAGGTAATCGATCCTGCAAGAATCCCCGAAAAGCCGGTTCAGCCTGATATCCCTAGAGGTCTAATGATAGGATTGTTGCTCGCAATCACAGCAGCCATCAGCTCTTTGATAATAAGAGAGTCTCTCGACCATTCATTTAGAGATGCCGAAGATGTCGAGATCACACTTGGTCATAAGGTTCTGGCGAATATTCCAAAATTCATGGATAAAGCGGCCTGATATGTACACAAAATATTATGGACTTAAAGAAAGACCATTTGAGATTTCTCCGGATCCTAAATATTTCTACATGGGTGAAAACCATAGAGAAGCCCTTGCTCATTTAATTTATGCAGTTGAGGCAGGGAAGGGATTCAGTGTGATTACAGGTGAAGTAGGGACGGGAAAGACAACCATCGTTCAGATTTTACTGAAAAGGATGGATGGTTCGGTTCGAACAGCACATATATTCAATCCCAAAATGAGTGCGATCGATTTACTCAGGTATATATGCAGCGATCTTGGAGTAAAAATCGATCCGGCTATCAGCAAGGGACAGGTTCTTGCGAAACTCCATCAATATCTGCTCGAGTGCTATACCAGAAGCGAAAAAGTAGTTCTGATGATTGATGAGGCTCAGGCACTTACTCCTGCTCTGCTTGAAGAGATAAGACTATTGACCAATCTGGAAACACCAAGAAGTAAACTTTTGCAGGTGATACTGCTTGGTCAGCCCGAACTGGATAAGATACTGATGGATTATAGCTACCGTCAGCTGAAACAGCGGATAACAGTTCGGTTTCAACTGAATCGTCTTAATAAATATGAAACCGGAGAATACGTGAGGCATCGATTGAGGGGGGCAGGATCAAGGAATATGGATCTGTTCGATAAGGGAGCTGTCAACCGAATTTATGAATATTCGAAGGGCATACCGAGAATAATTAATACGGTGTGTGATAATGCACTTCTAACCGGATATGCGACAGAGAAGAAGATAATTGATAAAACAATAATAAAGGATGTTATTTGCAGTTTAGAAAATCAATGCAGTGCGTCTAATCACTATAAAAAAGCCATGCTGGCGATGGTATTAATCGTTTTTTGGGGAATGGTCTATTATTTCCTAGAAAGATTTTAGTGCAAAATAAAATTAATATTTGATCAGGGTGTTAAACATAGAACCTCAGTTTCAGCCGAATGAGTATAAACTATTTAGAAGAGGGATAATGTATGGGAAAAATGTATAAAGCTCTTGAGAAAGCTGAACGAGAAAGATTTGAGGAATCCATGGGAGATGTTGCTAAGGAAAAAATCTATGACAAAGGGGACGAGGTATTTAATAGTAACCTGCTGAATGAATCGTTAATAGCATCCATTCAACCGGGATCTCTAGCGGCGGAGCAATTCCGTAAGCTGAGGATTAATCTCCGGAATATTAAATTGCCAGAACCTCCTAAAACCATCTTGGTCACAAGTGCAAAAGAAGCTGAAGGAAAGACAACCGTCTCAGCTAATTTAGCAGTAACCATTTCCCAGGAACTTAATTCCCATGCATTGCTGGTAGAAGCGGATATAAGAAATCCTGTGCTCAAAGAGTGGTTTGGATGTAAGTCATCCAAAGGACTTACAGATTACCTTTGCAATGATACTGATATCTCTTCCATCATAGAAAAAACTGCGCTTGAGAAGTTAAATATCATCTGCTGTGGTGATATCAAAAATAATCCTGTAGAACTGATTGGTTCAAAAAAAATGGAGTGCTTACTCCATGAACTGAAATCACGCTATCCCGATAGGTATATAATAATCGATTCCTCACCACTTCTCACCACATCAGAGCCAAATGTTTTGATGAAGTTGGTGGATTCCGTGCTGCTTGTCATCAGAGCCGGATATACTCCCCGAGAGGAAATAATGGAGGCACTTAGCCACTTGAAAAGAGAGAGCATTATAGGAATAGTATTGAATCACCTTCAATTCCATATTCCCGCAATGCATTCGAAATATTTTGGATCGTCCTCCTATTACCGGCGATATGGGGCGGATTGCCGGCAATTGAATCGATCCAAAGGGATAATCAGATTCTTTGGAAGATAAACTCGGTCAAGCCCATAATGATATTCAGAATATT
>DHHG01000324.1 GCA_002403175.1 Syntrophaceae bacterium UBA4778
CGGTAAGCTGGCCGATTATCTCTCGAAGCAGCTGGATGAAAGAAATTCCGGGATTCGTGACCAGGGCAATTTTATACTTTTCCGATTCTAATGAATCAATGATCAATCGTATCGAAAGTGTTTTACCCAGCCCCACATCACCTACAATGACTGAAAGACACTCATTGCCCTCTTCTATTGCAAACAGGGTATCGGCAATCGCATTCTCAAGTGATTCGTGACAATCCACATACATGCCGGGATCGGGAACATTATCAAAAGGCGGTTTTTGTAAATGCCAATATTCGTAATACATATGCCCTCCTCATTTCCTATTTAATTAATCACAAAGCTGAATAAGGTTTATTCCTGCATTGAAACCGCCTGAATTGAATTCCGAAACATTATCTCTTCCAGGAATGGCGGATTTTTTACTTTCCAGTTCGACATTCAACACACCTTCGTTAACATTATCTTTCCGACAGTCGGCTTTCGTGGTGTTCTGCTCCTCTTCACATTTCAGGATATAATCCATGATATCATTCAGCATGAATCTCCTTGTTTTGCCGATTCTGTAACTTTTTAATTTCCCTTTTTTTACAAGCCCCTTCAGAGCTCCTTTTCCAATCTGCAACATGAGGCAAACTTGCTCGCCTTTCAGCATTCTTACCGAGTCAACCTTCTTGAAATGGAAATTAAAAACTATTTTTTCGTTTTCCAATTGCTGTGTTTTATTTTCACCGGATTTCGGCCAAGGTTCCAAATTCATGAATCTTTGGTTGGGGTGAATCATCCTGCATTGCTCGGGGGATAATAAAACTGAAACGACTTCTTCTTTCTGATCTGCTTGATAGGAAGCGTCAGGGATTCCTCTTTGAATCTGTTGCGTTTCCCTGCTTGGGCTTCTTCTCCTTGCAATGCAGATCTTTTCCATTACCAGCTCCTTCCTTTTTATCCGAATTCTTATTCGACTAAGCTCAGCTTTTCTCTTTCCTCTTTTTGTTTCAGCATATTGCTTCCGATATTCTGTACCAGTTCATCTCTTTCATTCGATAAGGCAGATAGGATCGCTTCCCCTTGAGATCTTGTAAGCTCGTAGGAACTCTTCAACTTATCCGCAAGGTCTCCAGGCGACCTAATGAAGTTGAAAAATCCAAGTACAACGGCAGCAATCAAAACGGTCTCAATTGACTTCCTTATGAAGTTCAGCATAATATCAACCATATGAACCTCCTTGGTCGAAAATTTCACACTGAAAGGACCCGTCTTCTTTGCCTATAGGATCGGTTTTTTGAGTAAAGATGTGCGTGACCTGCGTCACCTAAATAAAAGGAAAGGGACTTTTTAAAGAAATTTTATGGTTTCGGGTATGGAGGGCATTTTGCCTTTGGGAATAAGAATCATATCATAATGAGGTTACTTTCTCTAAAAAAGAGGGTTTCAGGAGGATGGCTTTATTTTCAAGAACCTCAATCTCGCCATTTTTCTCAAAACTGTTCAGGAATCGAGTAGCTGTTTCTCTGGAGATAGATGCTAAATGTGCGAGATCCTTGTGTGTAAGTTTCAGGTTTATTATCGTGCCCCTTTGATCTTGAATTCCAAATTGATTAGCCATGTGCATGAGCACTGCTCTTATCCTGTGTTCTGCATCGGCAAAACTGGTTACTTTTAGCATCAACCAGGCCTCGCGAAGTCTCTCGCAAAGCATGGCAATAATACCTTTAACCACCTGCTCATTTTTCATCAGGTGCCATTCAAAATCTTCTTTTGAAATAAATCCGATTTCTGCATCTTCCATTGCTACAATGGTTGCAGGAGCGCTTTTTCCATCCAGAATAGCCATTTCACCGAAAAAATCGCCTTTCTTATGAATGGCCAGAATACGCTCTTTCCCGTCTACACTGTATTGAACAGCCTTTACTTTCCCCGAATAGATAAAGTAAATGAATTTAGCGGTATCTTCTTCATAGAGGATGATTTGGTTTTTCCAATAGCGTTTACGGATAATAATTGTTCTGAGCTCAACTTCAGAGAGCGATGAGAGGAATGGAATCTGTTGAACCAACTTGTCGTATTTATCCGAACGTAGCAAATTGCCTCCAGTTTCTTCTTTGTCCGCGCTCATTTTACTTTGTCATTATTATTTTACAACAATTTTTTTTGAGCAAAATGATTTGATTTCTCTCGATAGTACTTTTTCGATACTCGACTGAATCGATAGGTAATGTGTAGCGAATAGCGAATAAGGATACAATATCATTTTCGTTCCGGGTATTCCTTTTCAGAAGGGGATGGGATATACTAATAAATAAGAGATCGATAACAGCAGCAACACCAATAATTTGAAGTAGGTGTGTTATTATTTCTCTTATTCACAATTAGAATCAATTTAGATTTTATGAATTTGAGTATCTTGTTTGAAAAAGACGCAGTACAGGACCTCTTGATTGAAAAACTGGGGCAGGTTCCCATCGATTTTTGCGAAAAAGCCGATTGCATAAAGAAGAAAAAAGATAAATGGGGTGCGGCAGGGGTGCTCATCCCACTCGCTTTTGGTAGCCAAGGGGAGACAATCCCGGAATGGAGCTTGATCCTGATAAAAAGATCATCCATGGTCGCCCAAGCCGGTGATTTGAGTTGTCCAGGCGGCATGCTGGAATCATTGGATTCCCTGCTAAGGCACATTATTACCTGCCGACTGGTTCCGGTTCTAAAAGGAAGACCTTTAAAATATGCTCGAGACAGGGGTACAGCTGATTTCAGGAGCATAACTCTTTTCCTGGCCAATGCGCTTCGAGAATCATGGGAAGAGGTTAATCTCAGCCCCTTTTACGTCGATTTTCTTGGACCTTTAGCCTGTCGTAATCTCGTCATGTTCTCAAAAACCATCTTCCCCCTGGTCGGCCTGGTAAAAAGACCATGGCTCTTACAACCTAATCACGAAGTAGAAAAAATAATAAATATTCCGCTGAGGCTTTTCTTTCAACCGGAAAACTACGGCATATTCTCCATGGAAACGGGGAAAAATCCCGGGAATACCGGGAACCAGACCGATCGGTTTACCTGCTTTGTCTATCGCAATGAAACAGGACAGGAAGAGATCTTATGGGGAGCAACTTTCGGTATAATAATGTCGCTATTGAAAACCGCATTCGATTTCGAAGTGCCTGGACCAACCTCAAACATCCTCAGAAAAACATTTAGCCCCCAATACCTTAAAGGCAGCAGGCATGCCGGAAGAGAAGGCATTCGATAGTTATTATTTTACAGTGAGAATCCTTATTTGGAATCAGTTGGAATAGAATTAGAGAAAAATGATCTTATTTTCGAAGCTTATCAGGATTGCAGAGATGCTTGAGTAGACCGATTCTCATCAGATTTGAGCTCTTTGACGCGGACTCCTCGAACAAATCTTTTGTTGAAATAAGGCTCATCCAGATGATCGATTTTGGCCTCTTTGTTTTTGGAAGATAGGTGAACAAATTGACTGTTTCCAATGTAAATACCGACGTGATCGTTCGTTCTGCGTGACCGGAAAATAACCAGATCTCCGTCTTCCAGTTCATTTCTTTTGACCCATTTTCCGATTTGGGACTGCTCCCGGGCTGTCCTGGGGAGATTTATATCGACAATCCCGTAAACCCTTTTCACAAACGCGGAACAATCTATCCCTCTCAGAGTGGATCCTCCATAGCGGTATGGAACTCCTAGAAATGTCTTAACAACCCTGATAAAAAGGTTTCGTTCATCAGAATTTCTCCACGTACCGACAACCGGATTCGGATTAGGCATTTCCTCAACCACTTCAGTTTCGGCATTGTCCTCCGGGATATCTTCTTCTATCTCAGCATCCGCCGGACCGGGTTCGGCTTTGGGAATTTTCAGTTTTCGCCCAACTTTAACCGAATTCCTTTTTAAACCATTCATAGTTCGAATCGTTTTTACAGAGCAATTAGCCATGGCAGCAATGCTTTGGATGGTATCGCCCCTTTTCACCCTATAAATTTCTATGTTTTGCCTGGAGTCCGGCTGTCTTTCTGAAGTTTTTTTGCTGATTTCCGTATGGGATTGTTTTTTGGAACCCTTCTGCGGAATGATTAATACCTGTTTAGGGCTTAGCGCACTGCCCTTCATCCCATTTGCATCTCTGATGTCCTGGGGTTTGAGACCGTATTTTTTGGCGATTTTGGAGAGAGTATCTCCCGACTTAACTTTATAATTGAGATTTGCAAAAGCAGATTGAAAGCTGAGTGAAAGGCCTATAAAGATCAGCCCCACATACAAAAGAGTCCTTTTTAACATCCAGGTACCTCCTTAGGGTAAGCCTCAGTCCCGGACAGATTTGCCATGGGATTACAATGAACGGTGTTGTTAACATCTCCCAATGAGAATTCAACCACGAAATTGAAAGGTTCATATACTAATTTATTTAGCGGGTCAATTTGAATTTTAATACCTAAGTACCATTTAGATTGACTTTTTATTTTTCATAAATTATTCTGGAGCCATAAGCCATCGCCTTTTTGCGATGGTTATTTTTTTTATATGTCGGATATTCAAAGCCCCATACCGAATACAGCCTTAAGGAGGGAATCATATGTCAAACAAAATTCAAAATGGAGATACAATTCTGGTGAATTATACCGGGAAATTCGAAGACGGCGAGGTATTCGATTCCTCCCAAGGGCGTTCGCCACTCAAATTCACGGTGGGATCCGGTCAGCTTATAAAGGGTTTCGATGAAGCTGTTTTAGGACTTTCCGAAGGGGATAAAAAAACGGTTACCATACCGGCCGATAAAGCCTACGGTGAACATAGAGAAGATCACATTTTCGATATGCCTAAATCACAGATTCCTGAAGGGATGAAACTTGAGGCAGGCATGGCGGTTGAATTAATGGATCAGGACCAAAATCCTATTCCGGCCGTATGTACTGAAATTCTAGACGATGTCATCAGACTTGATGTCAACCATCCTCTCGCCGGTAAGACCCTTGTCTTTGATATTGAAATTCTAAAGACCGGTGTTGAGCCTGATCCATCATCCTGCGATTGCGGTTGCGGTTGCTCTGATTGTGATGAGTGTTAAGCTTCTCATTACGTTCATTCTTCCATATTTCTTTTTAAATCGAATGGTTTTCTGGGGGAAGCATTCGGCCTTCTCCCAGGTAATCCCGCCGAAATCCTCTATTTCTTGACTCTTTTCAGGCTTTACGTTATTGATTCTGGCATCATTTTCAGGTAAGCAAATTAAAGGATACCATGTTCGAAGTAACGATTAAAAAAATGTTCTCAGCCGCTCACATGCTCACAGAAATCGGTGGGATTTGCGAGAAATTACATGGCCATAATTTTGTTGTTGAGGTAACCGTTGCATCTGAGGAGTTGAACCCGGAAGGAATTATTTTAGATTTCAGATACTTGAAGCAACGCACGAACGAAGTCCTGGATACGCTCGATCACAAGTGCCTGAACGAGTTACCCGAGTTCAAGAATCGAAATCCATCTTCTGAATATATCGCGAAATATATATACGATAGGCTGACCTGTGCATTGGAACCTGGAACCTTCTTCATCTCGAAGGTAACTGTCTGGGAATCGGAGGATGCCAGGGTTACATACCGGAGAAGCGCAATCGATAGGAAGTAAATCCTATCTTGGTGTAACACATGATTGATGTCCAAAGTTATAAAGACAAAAGAAAAATCAATATCAAAAAAGTCGGGGTGAAAGGAATTAAATATCCCGTAATCGTTCTTGATCGGGCAAACGGGATCCAGCACGTGAATGCAAATATAAACATGTACGTTAACCTTCCGCATCATTTCAAAGGTACGCACATGAGTCGTTTCATCGAGATACTGAATACGTATCGGGGGCAAATCAATATCAAAACTTTTGAATTGATCCTGAAAAAAGTTAAAGAGAAGCTCAATGCGGAATCGGCGCATATGGAAATCGAGTTTCCATATTTTATCGAAAAAAAGGCTCCCGTGTCGCATTCCAAGAGCCTGATGGAATATAAGTGCTGGTTTTGCGGAGAAAACAACGGGAATAAAACCGACTTTCAGGTCGGAGTTCTCGTTCCGGTAACAACTGTCTGTCCCTGTTCGAAAGAGATCAGTGATGAAGGCGCACATAATCAGCGAAGCATGGTGACAGTAAATGTCCGTTTCCAAAAATTTTTCTGGATAGAAGATCTGATCACACTGATAGAAGAATCTGCAAGCGGAGAGGTATTTTCACTTCTCAAAAGATCGGATGAAAAATATGTGACGGAAAAAGCCTTTGAGAATCCGATGTTCGTAGAGGATGTCGTGAGGAATGTAGCTGTAAAGCTAAACAGTGACCCTAATTTCACTTGGTATAGTGTCGAAGCGGAAAATTTCGAAAGCATTCATTATCACAATGCTTATGCGTATGTTGAGAAGGAATGAAAATCTAATTAGATCCATCAGACTTCCTCTCCAGTACAGCTGAGGCCGACTGATCATGATCTGCGCTATGGGATTCTTCGATTGCGCTTCTGCCCTTTTCATCTGTTTTTCCAAGCCCCCTCCTATTGCGCCGTACGATAAATGCCTGTACATCGTCAAATAAATCGTATGCTACGGGTACGACAACGAGCGTCAGGAAAAGCGAGCTCAAAAGTCCACCGATAACTGCAATTCCCATCGGAGAGCGTGTCTCTGATCCTTCTCCCAATCCCATGGCCACCGGGAGCATACCAAAGACCATCGCAAAGGTAGTCATCAGGATTGGTCTCAACCGGACCGGCCCTGCTTGTAAAATAGCTTCCTGCCTGGAGAGCCCCCGCGTTCGAAGCGTGTTGGTGTAATCAATCAGCAGAATGGCATTTTTTTTGACAATGCCCATCAGGAGAATGAGCCCGATAAGGCTGAATATATTAATGGTCTTTCCGGTCAGAAAGAGAGCACCGAAAGCGCCGATAAAGGAAAGGGGCATAGACAACAGCACGGTAAAGGGATGGACAAAACTCTCGAATTGAGATGCCAGAACCATGTACGCCATAATTATGCCGAAGACGAGAGCAAAAAGAAGATAGCGGAAGGACTCGCCCATCGTCTCAGCCATGCCTTTGTACTTCGGCACAAAATCGACGGGGAGAATCCGGGCCGAAATAGCATCCAGTTCCTGTATAGCCTGCCCCAGTGGTTTGCCTTCAAGACTCGCAAATACCGTAACGGCGCGTTGACGATCCAGGCGGTTGATCACGCTCGGACCGCCCCCTTCCTTTATCCGGATCACATTTGAAACCTCAACCAGTCTTCCATCCTGAGCCCTTACATAAATTCTGCCGAGGTCGTCGGGATTCGAACGGTCCTGAGGATTGAGCCTGACTCTGAGATCGTAACGCCTTCCACGCTCCTCGTCTTTATATTTCGTGATATCCACTTCCCCTCCGATCAGAAGATTGACAGCTTCTGCTACGGATGCAACGCTCAATCCCAGATCGGCTGCCTTGTCCCGATCGATATAGATCTTAAGCTCAGGCTTGGTTGCCTCCTGAGATGTATCGACATCAACAATTCCGGGAAGCTTTGAGAATTCATTTACAACCTGCTTTGAATACGTCTGAAGCGCCGAAAAATCGGTTCCACGAATGCTGTACTGAATCGGAACCATTCGCTGGCCGCCCCCGATCATGGAGACGTCTTCCGCGTAACCTTTAAGGCCGGGTATTTCCAGGAATCTAAGGCGGATTTCTTTCTTGATGGTTTCCTGGCTCTTCTGACGCTCCGATTTAGGTTTCAGCGTAACAAAAAGAACAGCTTTATTAACCTCGACCGTGCGGCCGTATCCTTGGATGTAGAAGACTGTTTTAACTTCCGGAAGTCCCCTCATGATGGTTTCGGCCTTCTTGAACAATGCATCGGCCTGATCCACGGAATAATCAGCAGGGGCCTGCAGGCGGGCGAGAAAAACCCCCTGATCTTCGGGAGGCAAAAACTCCTTGCCGATGAATTTAGTTATAAATAGGCTGCAAACAAAGATGACGAAGGCAATCAGAAGAACAATCCCCCGATGTCGAAGCGATATTGCCAGCAACTTGCGATACCATGCAGCCGACCTATCATTGAAACCATCCCAGCCTTTCATGATCCTTTGCCATGCGGATGGCTGAAGGACCGCAATATCTTTTCTTTTTTGGTGGGCTTTCATGAAAATTGAGGCTGCCATAGGTGTCAGCGTAAAAGAAACAATCAAAGAGACAAAGACGGAAAAGACGACCGTAAGAGCAAACTGCAGAAAGAATCTGCCGATCAACCCTTTCATGAAGGCAACAGGAAGAAAAATTACGATAATGGCCAGGGTCGTTGCCATAACGGCCAGACCGATCTCAGAAGTCGCATAAGAAGCAGCTTTTTTGGGATCCATCCCCTCCTCGATATGCCGATGGATGTTTTCAATGACGATAATGGCATCATCTATCAGAATACCAATAGAAAGCGACAGGGCCAGCATGGTCATATTGTTGAAAGTGAAATTAAATACCTTGATCAGGGCAAAAGTGGCGATGACCGATACCGGAAGCGCCAGAGCGCTGATAATGGTCGTGCGCCAGTTTTTGAGGAATATCAAGACCGCCAGAACAGCCAGGAAACCTCCGATAATCAAATGATGCTGGACCTCGCTGATGGATCTTTGGATAAAGGTCGATTGATCGAATGCAATGATAATATCCATTCCCGGAGGAAGGTTTTTTTTGATAGTCACCAACTCGGCTTTTACACGATTGATCACCTCGACCGTATTGGTCCCTGATTGTTTCTGAATGCCCATTCCCACAGCAGGAAGACCGTTCATTCGGCAGATGGTCCGCTTCTCTTCCATACCGTCTTCAACCCGGCCTATATCACGCAGCCGGACGGGAGCGCCTTTATAATAAGAAACAACCAGGTCGTTGAAATCGGCTACCTTGGAGAGCTCTCCCTTGATCTTGACTTCATATTCTTTGGAAGCGCTCTCTATCCGTCCTCCCGGAAGCTCAAGATTTTCCCGCTGGAGGACTTGTATTAAATCACTCGGCGCAATTTCGAATGCCCGCATCCGGTCCGCATCGATCCAGACCCTTGCCTGCCTGAGGCGCAGCCCGGACATCCGGATTGCGCCCACCTCGGGAATACGCTGGAATTTCTCTTTCAGAATTTCATCGGCATAGGTAGAGAGCTCCCGAACCGGCCTGTTGCCGGTCAGATCAAGCCAGATGACAGGCGTCGTATCGGGATCAACCTTTTCAATAACGGGTTCGACTGCATCTGTCGGCAGCTTGGAACGGATAGCGGATACCTTTTCCCGCACATCCTGAACAGCCAGATCGATGTCCCGCTCAAGGACAAATTCAATTGTGACGACAGATGCTCCCTCCACGCTCATGGATTGGATCGATTTGACGCCGTTTATCGTGTTAACCGCCTCTTCGACCTTGTCGGTCACATCTACGTCCATGACCTCCGGGCTGGCACCTTTCAAGACGGTGGTAATATTCACAATGGGGAAGTCAACCTTGGGATAAAGGTCCACCCCGATTCCCGGATAGCTGATAATCCCGATCACGACGAGCGCCATGATGAACATCGTCGCAAATACAGGACGCTTGATAGACGTATCAGCGAGCCACATTGACCTTTACCCCTTCTGACATATTGTTCTGTCCCACAACAACCACCTTTTCACCGGTACTCAGTCCCTCTGTGATCTCTATGAGTTCCCCGTACTTACTTCCTGTTTTTATGAATTTCTCCTTGGCACGTCCACCCTCGACAACGAAGACCCTCATTCGATCCTCGTCATAGAGAATAGAGGTGATCGGAACAACGATCATTTTCCTGGACTCTCCCGTGTAAAGAACCACTCTGGAAAAGAGACCCGGCTTCAATCGGCCTTCCCGATTGGATGCCACTGCTTCTACCTGCAATGTTCTTGTTTTCTCTTCCAGATTCGGATTAACAATGCTGACTTTCGCGGAAAATTCTTTATCGGGTATCGGATCAACCTTAAACTGAATCTGCTGGCCGACCTTGATTTTAGCAACATCCTTTTCAGCCACATTGAAATACAGTTTAAGCGGATCGATTTTTATGATCGTGAACAGGGGCGTTCCGTTACGGATATAATCACCCATGGTCACCTTTTTTTCTTTCACCACTCCATGCAGGGGGGAAGTTATTTTGGTTTTGGCAAGTTTTTCCCGTCCAAGAGAAAGCGCTGCTTTTGCCCGATCAAGATCTGCTTCGGCCAGAGCCATCCTGGTTGAAATATCGTCAAATTGTTGCTGAGTAACGAGTTGCTCTTTATAGAGAGCTTCTTTCCTTTTGTATTCAATTTTGGAATTGGCCAAAGTAGCTTGAGACTGTCTCAGAACCGCTTCATCTCTGGCGACTTCCAGGCGGATATCCGTTTCATCGATCACGGCCAATACAGATCCCAGGGAAAGAGGGGTACCCTCGTCTGCATAAGTCCTCTTCAGAATACCCTCTACCTGACTGCTTGCAATCACCTCTTCATAGGGTTTCAGGGTGCCTATGGCCTGAATGAAAGGCCGGAACGCTTTTATTTCCGCTTCCTGAATCTTGACATTCACAATTCTTTCGGCTTTGACAGGCTCCTTCTTGGCACATCCGCTCATGCCCCAGGAGATCAACATAATACATAGAAAAAGAATCAGTCCGGGTTTGATCCTCTTCAAAATGAACCATGCGTTACGCATAATTGTCATAACTTCCTTTCTTTTCCCTTTCCCAATTTCTATTCCCTATCTCCCAGTACCAGATTCTGTAATCCGCCTGTCGCCCGTTGCAGTCTCAGAATGGCCAACTGGTAATTATAACTGGCATCCGCAAGCTGACGCTCTGCCGATAAAAGGAGATTATTGGCATCGATCACGTCAAGACTGCTTGCAAGGCCAAATTCAAACTGCCTGGAAACGGCATTGTAGTTATCCCGGGCAAAGGTCAGTTGATCTCCAAGAAACTGCAGCATTCCTTTCTGAGTTTCCAGATCCAGGTAGACATTTTCCACCTCGACCCGAACAGTCTGAGCCATATCGTTTAAAGTGAGTTCCGATTGTCTGAGTCTTGATATGGATTGATTGACTTCAGCCTTCCTCAACCCGCCTTCAAAGAGCGGAAAATTCAGAGAGGCTATCGCATACCGGCTTTCTTTATTAAACGTGCTGCCCGAAGGATTCTGATCTGCGCCGCCGTAAACCGCTGCCAATCCCAATTGCGGCCAGTATGCTCCTTTCGCATACCTGACCTGATCTTCAGCAATCTTCTTCTGGACCTCCAGGCTCTTCAGTTCCGGACGCTGCTTTATCGCCTTATCCTGAACCTGGGCCAGCGGTGCAGTTGCCGGCATCTCAAATTTTTCCTCTTTCAGAGCAAAATTTGAGGGTATACCCGTGACCCGAACGAGAACCGCTTTTGCCAGTTCCAGCTGGTTTTGGGCTCTGATCTGATCGGAACGCGCCCCGGACAATTCCCCTTCAGCACGGAGCAGCACCGTTTTCGTGACCTCACCGACCTTGAGCCGAATATTTGCGGCATTGCGGTATGCAGTTAACCGTTCGAGATTGGCATTGGCGATATCAAGCCCCTTCCGGGATTTCAATACATCGTAGTAAGCAACAGCTATGCTGATCAGGTAATCTTCCCGTACCGCCTGATAATCAAACCGGTTTCTACTAATTCCTTCTTTGGCAATATTGTATGCGGTCAGTTCACGCCCGTTCACGGTAAATGCCTGGTCGAGGCGAACCCCCCAGGTTGCCTGATTATCGGGTTGAATGACGATCGAATCGGACGAAGCGGATTTACTCCGATCAAATTGTGTATAGCTTCCAAATGCGGTCAGCCTCGGTACTAAGACAGACAATGCCCTGCTCTTGTCCAATTCTGCAATGGAGATATTTTCTGCCGAGATTTTTACCCTATTCGAATTCTCTACTCCGATGCGAAAGAGATCGCTCAGGGTGTACTCCTGTGCTCGGCCTCCACCCGGCTGAGCTACGGCAAGCATACATATTAAAACTGTAATCCAAAGATGGGTCCTCAACATGCTCCCCCCAAAACCAAATGGTCGACAGATCATTCGATATATCTGCCCACTATATATGAAGGGAGACCTTACACCCGCATTTGTTTAAATTCAAGCTGCACAATGAAAGGAATGAAAATTTTTGGGCAAGTATTACGTTTAAGCGGAGGCGGAATCGGCAGAAATAAACGGTCCTGGTTCTCTGTTTGTGACAAGATAGGAAAAAGGAAGGGATATTTACGATTGACGGCTTCGTAAAAAGTAGTTTTTCTTGTCATTGCGAGGAGCGCAGTGACGAAGCAATCTTATGAATTCAATGACTTAGATTGCTTCGCTTCACTCCCCGACAAAGACTCGGGACAAGCGTAATGACCCGTTTCAGGACTTTTTACGAGAGCATCATGATTAACTACTGAGAAATCGTCTCGTGAGCGCTAGCCAACTCCTCAAGTTTGGCAGTGCGCTTGAAACTGGAATTTCACGGACAGGCCTACTTCTCTTGCTAAATCTATTTCGGTAAGGACCGAATTAATCAACTCTGATTCCAGCGCCTCAGAATAGCAGTGGAGGCCCCCTGCCGCTACTCCTTCAAATAGGCCGATCCGATCACACCCATGGCACGCTCAAGTCTTGATAAAGCAATATTGTAATCACTCAGGGCATTATAGTAATCCGATTTGCTCCTGGAGAGCAGGGTCTGGGCGTCTATAACATCGGTTGAGTTTGCAACCTGCTCCCTGTAGCGCTCTTCGTTGATTCTAAAATTCTCTTCAGCTTGTTCAATTGCCTTGCGGGTTACAAAAATTCTTTTTTCCGCTTCCTTCAATTGCAGATAAGCATTTTTTACATCAAGCGAAATGCCGTCCCGAACCATGGCAAGGGCATCCGATACTTGCTTTTTTCGGCTCAGACCTGCATCAACCCGGTATCTTGTCTTGCCCCATTCCCAAAAGGTCCAGTTCGCAACAGCCATAAAATACCAGTTTTCCTGATTCTGATAAATTGAACCTGTCAGATCAGGACGGTCGCCAAACCTGGAATAATTTCCGATCAGGGTAACGCTCGGATAGTATTCGCTACGCGCCAGATCGATCTGCTTTCCAACCTGTTCGACTTTCATTGCATAAGCCTTTGTCTCCGAACGATTGGAGTCGGCTGTTTTTTGGCAATCAATCAATTCCTGTCCGAACGGACGGTACGTGAGTATGTCCTC
>DHHG01000325.1 GCA_002403175.1 Syntrophaceae bacterium UBA4778
ACGGACGGTACGTGAGTATGTCCTCTACGAGCACCGGCGTATTGACATTTCTGTGCAGGATCGTATTGAATCGGGATTTGGCTAATTCGACATTGTTTTCGGCTTGAAGAAGATTCTGCTGGCCATTGGCCGTCTGAACTTCCGCTGTAAGAAGGTCATTTTTCGGGATCAGGCCCACATCGAAAAAATTCTGGGCCAAATCTCGATGAGCTTTCAACTGATCGAGGGATTGCAGGGCGACGTTTCTGATTTTTTCTGCCTTCAGCACATTGAAATATGCCACCGTAACGTCCTGCAGAATATCCTGGGTAGTCGTTACCCGATCCTGACGAGAGATATCGCTTTCAATCCGGTTTATCGAATAATTGGCACGGATCGCTCCTCCGGCAAACACAGGCTGCCTGGCTTCGACGGCCCAATTGTAATTATCATGCGTTCCAACAGTAAGTTCCCCTGGAAAAGGAGGGACCACAATCCCCTTTATATAAGGGGGAGTATGCAAATAGGTATAACTGTAAGAGGTACTCAGTTTCGGGAGAAACGCAGTAAAGGCCTCTTTCTTCCTGAAATCGGCAACCCGCACCCCTTCCGCCGCAGCATGAACGGATAAATTCTGTTGAAGCGCCAGTTCGATGCTTTCTTTCAGGGACATGGGCCCGCTCTGCTCCGCACCTAAATCTGCAACAGCAACAGCGATCAAAACAGCAATCGAACATATGACCGAAAGGCAAAACCTGCTCCGGCTCATCTCCACTCCTTTCGGAATTTCCGCAAATTCAGCCAGTATCTCAATATGAAATAACCTTAATCTCTTATGGATTCCATCAATCGCCGGCAGAGTACATCGGGATCATACCGTCGGTATATAGGGCTTCCATCAGTGCATGAGTTTTTTTAACTTATCTTCAAACGTGGGACAATTCCAGCAGACGATCTGTCCTTTTCTGTCCACGATAATCTTCGAAGGAACACCGATGACACCGTAGCTGTTTGCTACTTTTCCGTCCTTATCCAGGAGAACCGGATAATTAATCCCGCGCTTCTGGGAAAAATTTAATACCTTCGCATGGGGCTCCATGATATTGATATCGAACATGACAAGGCCCCTGTCTTTATATTGGCTATAAATAGAAATAAGCTGGGGCAATTCCGCCCTGCAACTCGGGCACCAGGTCGTCGTAAATGTCAGAAGAACAGGTTTCCCCCTGTAACTGCTAAGCTTTACATTCTGACCGGTCAAATCCTTCAATGTAAAATCGGGCGCCAGATCGCTCGCCTGATCATACCCAATTGCCGGCAGGGATAAGAAAATGAGTATCGCCAAAATTAAACTACCAATTGTTTTTTTCATATTTACCTCTTATTAAATCCAGAAGAGTATACATAAACCCGGTCAGTCCTTTTCAGAGCCATAATCGTCCTGCGCCAACCAAATAATACTCCCCCACTCCCACCAGAATCCATCCGAATATTTTTTTGATCCAAACCATCCAGCCTCCACTTTTTGGAAGACTGGCTATCAATCCTGCAAAAGTTCCCAAAATAATCATTAAGGTCCCCATGCCAAACGCAAAAACAAACAAAAGACTTGTCCCGAATATGACATTTTGTTTGCTTGCTACGTACAGGAGAAGGATCGCCAGAACGGGCGCGGTGCAAGGACCGACAAGAACTCCAGATGTGGCGCCCAGAAAGAAACTACCTAAAAAGCCTCCCCTTCCGGCATTTTGGATTTTCTGCATAAAGCCGGGCATCGGGAAATGAAATCCGATCATATCCAGCATGGAAAGACCGAGGAAAAGGCATATATTTCCAGCAATAAGATAAAGCCAGGGATTGGTTTGGATTTGACCGAACAATTTTCCTGACAGTGCGGCAAAACCGCCGAGAGCCGTGTACGTCAGTGCCATCCCGGCCACATAGATGATCGAAAGAGAAAAGCCCCTCAATCTGGAACGTTCATCCCGTGCACCAATGAATCCAATTATAATCGGAACTACAGGATAAACACAAGGGGTGAAACCCACAAGCAAACCGCCGACATAAGCCGCAAGAAATGCCAGGGCATATGAGCCGTGCAAATAAAATTCCAGATTGCCGACGAAATTTTCCATGAACCACAGTACCAGTCAAAAGAATATTCATTACGGAGAACTGAGGCGTAACACTAAGCACCTTTGGCCTTTTCCCGGAAGAAAAAAGAATCGCCTCTGAATTCACCATAGGATAATGATCTCAATATAACTATTCAAGTAAGTAGTTTCAACTATTTATAAAAAATTAGCATGAAAATATTTGCATCTCAGTTGCATTTAGTCTAGATTGTAACCATGCATTGCAATGCCCTTCAGATCTTATCCGAATTTCGCCTGAGCAAAACTCCACATAGAATCTATGTCTTGGAGTTATTGATCGGCGCGGAACACCTCCTGAGTGCGGGTGAGATCGCCAATACAATGAAGGGCAGAAAAGGAATCAATAAGGTTACAATTTACCGGATGCTCAATACGTTTAAAGATGCCGGGATCGTTCGGGAAATTATTACGGAACAGGGAATTCGACTTTATGAAATTGCCTGCCGTCACAATCCCGTGCACCCGCATTTTTATTGTGTGAAATGCGGCAAGATGGATTGCATGAATCCGTCCATATGGTCGGAATGCATAAAATCACTGAAAGACAATCCTTTCAAGGTAGAAAGTGTTTCAATTCATGTATCGGGGGTATGTGCCCAATGTTTTTCCAAAAGCTGAAATGTTGTTTGTTCCTGATCGCCCTTCTTTCGGCTCCCGTCTTCAGCAACTCAGAAGCAGCCCCAGCCAAGATAAAGGTGGCTGTCAGCATTTTGCCGCAGGCTTATTTCGTGGAACGAATCGGGGCCGAGAAAGTGGATGTCCGGGTTATTATGCCGAGATATGCGGATCACGATACCTATCAGCCCACGCCCAAGCAGATGGCTGCGCTTGCCGGCTCAGATGTTTTCATCAAGATCGGCGTTTCCCATTTCCTTTTTGAACAAAAATTTGCGAAACCGATCTTCGGAAAGAATTGCCGAACCGTCAATATGTCTGATGGCGTTACCCTCCTTCCAGATGATCCCCATATCTGGCTATCGCCTCACACGGTTAGGATTTCTGCATTGAATATCTACAAGGCCCTGGCCGATCGTGATCCCTCGAATTCAGAATATTATAAGAAAAACCTGGATAATTTCTTAAAAGATATAGACACATTGGACATGAAAATAAAACAGCTGCTTGCAAACAAAAGAGGCGCCTCCTTCATGATCTTTCACCCCGCCCTCGGATATTTTGCAGACCATTACGGATTGAAACAACTGGTAATCGAGAAAGAAGGAAAATCACCCAGCGCACTGACGCTCAAGAAATTAGCGGATGAGGCCAGAAAGAAACACATCAAGACAATTCTTATTCAGAAGGGATTCGATCACAAAAGCGCTTCGGCTTTAGCGGAAGAAATCGGCGCCAAACTGCTGGAAATCGATCCGATGGGAAAAGACTGGCTCGACAATACCTGGGAAATAGCTGAAAAAGTAAACTGCGCTTTAGGCAATCGTTAGGAAAATGAATAAGCTGATTGAAATTAATAAGCTGTCGTTTGGCTATGCCGAAAAACCAATCCTGGAGAATGTCAATCTGGATATCTTCGAACGGGACTATCTCCTGATTCTTGGGCCTAATGGAGGCGGAAAGACAACCCTGATAAAACTCATCATGGGAATCCTGACGCCTTGGAGCGGAAGCATTCGATTCGATAACCGAATTGATGGCAAGCTCGGCTATGTTCCGCAGTTTTCTGAATTTAACCGAAATTTTCCGATTACCGTTTTGGATATGGTTTCAACGGGTTTGATAAGTTCGACCAATTATCTGAAACGGTCCAAAAAGGAAACCCGGCACAAATGCGAAGCGATCATCAGCAGGCTGGATCTCTCAGATGTGATTCATGAAAATATAAATAATTTATCAGGGGGCCAACTTCAGAGACTTCTGATTGCGAGGGCCCTCGTTTCGGAACCGGCCGTTCTTTTCCTGGATGAACCGACGACCTCAATCGATCTGGTATCCCAGATCAATCTCCTGGATTTCATCCGGGAACTCAATCATACGACTGCTATCGTAATTGTGACGCACGATCCGACACCTTTCGCTCAAGTATACCATCACATAGCCTGCGTCAATCGTGCCCTTTATTATCATGACCGCGGGAAATTGGATGCTCATTCTCTGGAGCAGGTTTATGGATGTCCGGTCGAATTGCTGGGACACGGAATACCCCATATTTTTCTTCACGACCACTGAAAGATTTCGGTCTATCACAATCAACAAATTCTTGGATTGCCAAATGGATTTTCTCTCTTATGATTTTATGCAAAATGCCCTGCTCGCAGGATTTTTCGCCAGTATACTCTGCGGTGTCATCGGGCCGTTTATTGTAGCGAAAAGAATGGTTTTTATCAGCGACGGCCTGAGCCATACGGCTTTCGGAGGACTGGGAATCGCATATTGGCTGGGCATCAATCCCCTGTGTGGAGCGATCAGCTTTGCCATGATTGCTGCAATCCTCATTGGTGCCTGGGAGGAGAAAAAACTTTACAGAAACGATCTCTTAATCGGCATCATCTGGGCATTAGGAATGGCCGTGGGGATCACGTTCATTTATATCACCCCCGGTTTTGCCCCGGATCTGATGAACTTTCTGTTCGGAAACATTCTAACGGTTTCCAGAATGAATATTTACCTTTTCTCCATTCTGGTACTGATTGTGACTGCCTCCGTTTTCACTCTGTTTCGGGGATTTGTTTCCATTACTCTCGATGAAGAGTATGCAAAAACCAGAAGACTTCCTGTCAAGGCGCTCAACATAGCACTGATGATTCTGATTGCACTCTCTATTGTCATGCTCATTCAGATCGTAGGGATAATCCTGGTAATCGCGTTGCTGACAATTCCTGTTGCGATCGGGAGTGAGCTTTCCAAGCATTTCAAAAACATCATCTTCATTTCCATTTTTACCGGTATGATAATTTGCATCGGAGGTCTGATTATTTCTTACAACATAGAATTTCCCTCGGGCCCATCCATTATTCTGATCGGGGGCGCTCTGCTCGGTATTGTCAAAGGATTCAAGTGGATTTCCCGCAGACGCGCACGTTCCTGACTGGGAGTTCAGATTTTAGAACGGTGCCGGCATAAAGGTCAGAATAAAAATCACTAAAACAAACCATCCCAGAATTCGTCTTTTTTTATCCAGAGGAATCCAGTCATAAACAACCGGAGGATGG
>DHHG01000326.1 GCA_002403175.1 Syntrophaceae bacterium UBA4778
ACGGACGGTACGTGAGTATGTCCTCAATGAGCACCGGCGTATTGACATTTCTGTGCAGGATCGTATTGAATCGGGATTTGGCTAATTCGACATTGTTTTCGGCTTGAAGAAGATTCTGCTGGCCATTGGCCGTCTGAACTTCCGCTGTAAGAAGGTCATTTTTCGGGATCAGGCCAACATCGAAAAAATTCTGGGCCAGATCTCGATGAGCTTTCAACTGATCGAGGGATTGCAGGGCGACATTTCTGATTTTTTCTGCCTTCAGCACATTGAAATAAGCCACCGTAACGTCCTGCAGAATATCCTGGGTAGTCGTTACCCGATCCTGCCGAGAGATATCGCTTTCAATCCGGTTTATCGAATAATTGGCACGGATCGCTCCTCCGGCAAACACAGGCTGTCTGGCTTCGACCGCCCAATTGTAATTATCATGCGTTCCAACAGTAAGTTCCCCTGGAAAAGGAGGAACCACAATCCCCTTTATATAAGGGGGAGTATGCAAATAGGTATAACTATAAGAGGTGCTCAGTTTCGGGAGAAACGCAGTAAAGGCCTCTTTCTTCCTGAAATCGGCCACCTGCACCCCTTCCGCCGCAGCATGAACGGATAAATTCTGTTGAAGCGCCAGTTCGATGCTCTCTTTCAGGGACATGGGCCCGCTCTGCTCTGCACCTAAATCAGCAACAGCGATCAAAACAGCAATCGAACATATGACCGAAAGGCAAAACCTGCTCCGGCTCATCTCCACTCCTTTCGGAATTTCCGCAAATTCAGCCAGTATCTCAATGTGAAAGCAACCTTAAACTTTTATGGATTCCATCAATCGCCGGCAGAGTACATCGGGGCCATACCGAGGGACGAAAAGATATTAATAATGTTTTCCAGATTGTTGTCAACAATTTAAAAAAAAGAGCATGCAATGAAAAGCTGTTCTAAATTAAGCGTCCGGTATCGGTATACAAGGCTTCCATCAGCGCATGAGTTTTTTTAACTTATCTTCGAACGTGGGGCAATTCCAGCAGATGATCTGTCCTTTTCTGTCCACGATAATCTTCGAAGGAACACCGATGACACCGTAGCTATTTGCTACTTTTCCGTCGTTATCCAGGAGAACCGGGTAATTAATCCCGCGCTTCTGGGAAAAATTTAATACCTTCGCATGGGGCTCCATGATATTGATATCGAACATGATAAGGCCCCTGTCTTTATATTGGCTATAAATAGAAATAAGCTGGGGCAATTCCGCCCTGCAACTCGGGCACCAGGTCGTCGTAAATGTCAGAAGAACAGGTTTCCCCCTGTAACTGCTAAGTTTTACATTCTGACCGGTCAAATCCTTCAATGTAAAATCGGGCGCCAGATCGCTCGCCTGATCATACCCAATTGCCGGCAGGGATAAGAAAATGAGTAGCGCCAAAATTAAACTACCAATTGTTTTTTTCATATTTACCTCTTATTTAAATCCAGAAGAGTATACATAAACACGGTTTCAGTCCTTTTCAGAGCCATAATCGTCCTGCGCCAACCAAATAATACTCCCCCACTCCCACCAGAATCCATCCGAATATTTTTTTGATCCAAACCATCCAGCCTCCACTTTTTGGAAGACTGGCTATCAATCCTGCAAAAGTTCCCAAAATAATCATTAAGGTCCCCATGCCAAACGCAAAAACAAACAAAAGACTCGTTCCGAATATGACATTTTGTTTGCTTGCTACGTACAGGAGAAGAATCGCCAGAACGGGCGCGGTGCAAGGACCGACAAGAACTCCAGATGTGGCGCCCAGAAAGAAACTACCTAAAAAGCCTCCCCTTCCGGCATTTTGGATTTTCTGCATAAAGCCGGGCATCGGGAAATGAAATCCGATCATATCCAGCATGGAAAGACCGAGTAAAAGGCATATATTTCCAGCAATAAGATAAAGCCAGGGATTGGTCTGGATTTGACCGAACAATTTTCCTGACAGAGCGGCAAAACCGCCAAGAGCCGTGTACGTCAGTGCCATCCCGGCCACATAGATGATTGAAAGGGAAAAGCCCCTCAATCTGGAACGTTCATCTCGTGCACCAATGAATCCAATTATAATCGGAACTACAGGATAAACACAAGGGGTGAAACCCACAAGCAAACCGCCGACATAAGCCGCAAGAAATGCCAGGGCATATGAACCATGCAAATAGGCTTCCAGATTACCGACGAAATTTTCCATGAGCTCCAGCACCCAACCAATCAAAGGAAATAATAATTATGTAGAACCGAGGCGTAAAAAATATAAGCACCTTTGGCCTTTTCCCAGGAAGAAAAAAGAATGCGCCTTTGAATCCACCATAGGATAACAATGATTTCAATATAACCATTCAAGTAAGTAGTTTCAACTATTTATAGAACGTTAGTATGAAAATATTTGCATCTCAGTTGCATTTAGTCTAGATTGTAACAATGCATTGCAATGCCCTTCAGATCTTATCCGAATTTCGCCTGAGCAAAACTCCACATAGAATCTATATCTTGGAGTTATTAATCGGCGCAGAACACCTCCTGAGTGCGGGTGAGATCGCCAACACAATGAAGGGCAGAAAAGGAATCAATAAAGTTACAATTTACCGGATGCTCAATACGTTTAAAGATGCCGGGATCGTTCGGGAAGTTATTACGGAACAGGGAATTCGTCTTTATGAAATTGCCTGCCGTCACAATCCCGTGCACCCGCATTTTTATTGTGTGAAATGCGGCAAGATGGATTGCATGAATCCGTCCATATGGTCGGAATGCATAAAATCACTGAAAGGCAATCCTTTCAAGGTAGAAAGTGTTTCAATTCATGTATCGGGGGTATGTGCCCAATGTTTTTCCAAAAGCTGAAATGTTGTTTGTTCCTGATCGCTTTTCTTTTGGCTCCCTTCTTCAGCAACTCAGAAGCAGCCCCAGGCAAGATAAAGGTGGCGGTCAGCATTTTGCCGCAGGCTTATTTTGTGGAACGGATCGGGGCCGAAAAAGTGGATGTCCGGGTTATTATGCCGAGATATGCCGATCACGATACCTATCAGCCCACGCCCAAACAGATGGCTGCGCTTGCCGGCTCGGACCTTTTCATAAAAATCGGCGTTTCCCATTTCCTTTTTGAACAAAAATTTGCGAACCCGATCTTCGGAAAGAATTGCCGGACCGTCAATATGTCTGATGGCATTCCCCTTCTTCCGGATGATCCCCATATCTGGCTATCACCTCACACGGTTAGGATTTCTGCATTGAATATCTACAAAGCCCTGGCTGCTCGTGATCCCTCGAATTCAGGATACTATAAGGATAATCTTACTAGTTTCTTAAGAGACATAGACGCATTAGATATGAAAATAAAAAAGCTGCTTGCAAACAAAAGAGGCACCTCCTTCATGATCTTTCACCCCGCCCTCGGATATTTTGCCGACCATTACGGATTGAAACAATTGGTGATTGAGAAAGAAGGAAAATCACCCAGCGCACTAACCCTCAAGAAATTAGCGGATGAGGCCAGAAAGAAACACATCAAGACAATTCTTATTCAGAAGGGATTCGATCACAAAAGCGCTTCCGCTTTAGCGGAAGAAATCGGCGCCAAACTGCTGGAAATCGATCCAATGGGAAAAGACTGGCTCGAAAATACCTGGGTAATAGCTGAAAAAGTAAACTGCGCTTTGGGCGATCGTTAAGGAAATGAATAAGCTGATTGAAATTAATAAGCTGTCGTTTGGCTATGCCGAAAAACCAATCCTGGAGAACGTCAATCTGGATATCTTCGAACGGGACTATCTCCTGATTCTGGGGCCTAATGGTGGCGGAAAGACAACCCTGGTCAAACTCATCATGGGAATCCTGACGCCTTGGAGCGGAAGCATTCGATTCGATAACCGAATTGATGGCAAGCTCGGCTATGTTCCGCAATTTTCTGAATTCAACCGAAATTTTCCGATTACCGTTTTGGATATGGTTTCAACGGGTTTGATAGATTCGACCAATTATCTGAAACGGTCCAAAAAGGAAACCCGGCACAAATGCGAAACAATCATCAGCAGGCTGGATCTCTCAGATGTGATTCATGAAAATATAAATGATTTATCAGGGGGCCAAGTCCAAAGGCTTCTGATTGCGAGAGCGCTCGTATCGGAACCGGCCGTCCTTTTCCTGGATGAACCGACCACCTCGATTGATCTGGTATCCCAGATCAATCTTCTGGATTTCATCAGGGAACTCAATCAAACGACCGCTATCGTAATCGTTACTCACGATCCAACACCTTTTGCTCAAGTGTACCATCACATCGCCTGCGTCAATCGTGCTCTCTATTATCATGACCGCGGTAAATTGGATGCTCATTCTCTGGAGCAAGTCTATGGGTGTCCGGTCGAATTGCTGGGGCACGGAATACCCCATGTTTTTCTTCACGACCACTGAAAGATTTCGGTCTATCAGAATCAAAAAATAATTGGATCCCAAATGGATTTTCTCTCATACGATTTCATGCAAAATGCCCTGCTCGCAGGATTTTTCGCCAGTATACTTTGCGGTGTCATCGGGCCGTTTATTGTAGCGAAAAGAATGGTTTTTATCAGCGACGGCCTGAGCCATACGGCTTTCGGAGGACTGGGAATCGCATATTGGCTGGGCATCAATCCCCTGTGTGGAGCGATCAGCTTTGCCATGATTGCTGCAATTCTCATTGGTGCCTGGGAGGAGAAAAAACTTTACAGAAACGATCTCTTAATCGGCATCATCTGGGCATTGGGAATGGCCGTGGGGATCACGTTCATTTATATCACCCCCGGTTTTGCCCCGGATCTGATGAACTTTCTGTTCGGAAACATCCTAACGGTTTCCAGAATGAATATTTACCTTTTCTCCATTCTGGTACTGATCGTGACTGCCTTCGTTTTCACTCTGTTCCAGGGATTTGTTTCCATTACTCTCGATGAAGAGTATGCAAAAACCAGAAGACTTCCTGTCAAGGCGCTCAACATAGTACTGATGATTCTGATTGCGCTCTCTATTGTCATGCTCATTCAGATCGTAGGGATAATCCTGGTAATCGCGTTGCTGACAATTCCTGTTGCGATCGGGAGCGAGATTTCAAAGCATTTCAAAAGCATCATCTTCATTTCCATTTTGACCGGTATGATCATTTGCATCGGAGGTCTGATTATTTCTTACAACATAGAATTTCCCTCGGGTCCATCCATCATTCTGATCGGGGGCGCTCTGCTCGGTATTGTCAAAGGATTCAAGTGGATTTCCCGCAGACGCGCACATTCCTGACCGGGAATTCAGATTTTAGAACGGTGCCGGCATAAAGGTCAGAATAAAAATCACTAATACAAACCATCCCAGAATTCGTCTTTTATTATCGAGAGGAACCCAGTCATAAACAACCGGAGGATGG
>DHHG01000125.1 GCA_002403175.1 Syntrophaceae bacterium UBA4778
TTCGATCATGCGACCAGGGAAGCGGGCGAGCGGATCGGGAGAAAACTGATCATTTCTCACGGAATCACACAAGTTCAAAAGGGCGCTCGTAAGTTGCTTCCTTGCATCTGATTGGATCGCAATGGTATATTGATTTCATCCGCTCAGTGGCAAAAGTCTGTTCCAGAATCGGAATAACCTAGAGAGTGCGATGACTCTTTTTTTGCTGACCTTTTTTGTCGTCTATGGAAGTATTCACCTGTATGCCTTTCTGCGGATCAGGCATAGTCTGAATTTGCAAGTTGGAGCCGCTTTGGCCCTGCTTGTCTTTATGCTCGCCATGATCTTTGCCCCCCTAATTATCCGCATGCTGGAAGAAAAGGGATTCGAGAATTCAGCCATCGCTTTGTCTCATATGGGTTACGTTTGGATGGGCTTGCTTTTTCTGTTCTTTATCTTTTCCATTCTTTTTGATTTTCATCGCCTGATGGTTTCCGTTGCGGGATGGCTATTCTCGCGAGATTTGGGCTATCTTTTACCATCCGCCCGCCAGCTTCTTTTTGGTCCGCTCATCTTGGCTGCCCTGATTTTCATTTATTCCTATTATGGTGCGATGAATATTCGGACGGAATCAGTCTCCATCCACTCGGATAAAATACCTGCCCGCATCGGTTCCTTACGAATCGTGCAGATTTCAGATGTTCATATCGGACTGATGATCAGAGAATCGAGATTAAGAAGGATTCTACAGCAAGTAAAAAATGCTCAGCCCGATATCGTTATATGTACCGGGGATTTGCTGGACGGACAAACAGATCGTATTGGTTCCATGATCAAGTTTCTCCATGAAATCAGGCCGAGATATGGAAAATTCGCGATCATGGGGAATCATGAATATTACTCCGGATATGGTAAAGCCCACCTCTTTCTAAAAGAGGCGGGCTTTACACTGCTCAGAGGAGAGGGAAAAGAAATCGCGGGATTCCTGAATTTGGTAGGTTTCGATGATCCGGCGGCGCATTCCTACGGAGTTTTCAAAGATGTTTCAGAGGATTACCTGAAGGGAAATTGGCTGAAAAAGGGCTTCACGATTTTTCTGCGGCATAGGCCCATTTTTGAAAACAACCCGGGTCATTTTGATTTGCAATTGTCCGGGCACACACACTGCGGGCAGATATTCCCCTTTCACATCATTATCAAAATGATATTTCCGAATTACGGGGGGCTCTATTCTCTTCCCGGAAATTCTTACTTGTATGTGAATCGAGGAGCAGGTACCTGGGGACCTCCCATCAGATTTCTCGCACCGCCGGAGATAACCATTATTGATTTGGTTTCCAAGGAAGCGATCTAATAGGATTCTGATCAGGTGCGCATTTCAATGCTATTTAATATTCTGTTTGCGTCTTCTGAATGCTTCCAGGATCGGTACGGATCTACGAATCGAGTATGCCTGTGCGGAAATGTCCGACCAGGGATCTTTCTTTTCCAGCTTCTGAAAAATATTTTGTATATTGTATGTCTGTGCGGTGATCCTGTCTGATTCCAGCTCATTCCAGTCAAGGGGGGCTGCTACAGGAGCTCCCGGCAGAGCGCGAACGGCGTAGGGCGCTACTGCCGTCTGCCCGTATGAATTGCGCAATACGTCGATATATACCCTACCGGACCTCTTGTCTGTAAGGATCTCCGTTGTGGCTTCCTCAGAGTACCTCTCTTCAAACATACCGGCGACGGCGTGGGCGAATTCGCGGACAGTATCGAAATCCGTTTTGCGCTGCAGAGGAACCATCACATGAAGTCCATTGGACCCCGTCGTTTTTACAAAGGACTTCATAGAGATCTCTTTCAAAAATTCTCGGAGATGGAGGGCAACCCTGGCTACGGACGTGAATTGATGATCGGAAGGGTCCAAATCGAAAATCAGTTGATCCGGCAGAAGGAGTTTGTCGGCACGGCTTAACCAGACGTGAGGCGTTATGCAGGTCTGGCCGGCGAGATAACCAAGGGTAGCGGCATTGTCGCACATTACATGGACAACACCGTTGCCCTTTTTCTTCATAACCTTCGTTCTGTGAATCCAGTCAGGAAAATAACTGGAAAGTTCCTGCTGGTAAAAACTTTCTCCCTCGATGCCGTCCGGGAATCGATGCATGGTTAAAGGTCGGCCCTTCAGGTAAGGGAGCATATGGTCGGCAATCCGAACGTAATAGCCGATGAGATCCCTCTTGGTGATTCCAACGTCTGGAAACAGAACTTTTTCCGGATTGGTAACCGGAATTTTCCGTCCTCCGATTGTGATCTCATCCTGAATCATCCTGATTTACTTCGCATCTAAACCGGCGGCCTTCGAACATAACCGAAGACCAGAGAAACCACGAATAAAATCAGAAAAATGAAAAACAGGAATTTCGCAATGGAGGCTGCTCCGGCCGCGATTCCTCCAAATCCGAAGATGGCTGCTGCGATGGCTATGATAAAGAATACAAGAGCCCAGGTTAGCATGGGTCCCCCCTCCTTTCTTTGTGAGGTTTACCGGCAAAAATGCCGGGGTTTAAAAATTATGAATCGTGCATTTTCTCGTGTACTTCGATTTGTCTAAAACTGAAAACGCCGAATATTATTTTGTCCCCATGGGAGCAGGTATCTTCTATACATCTTCATTTTCCAGGTCCAGTTTGATGGAAAGAAATTTAAGCAAATCGCGCAAGGAAACGATACCCACCAATCGGTTGTCCTGAACTACCATGAGTCTCGAATGACCTGTGCGATTCATAATCGATAAAGCCTCGACAGCATCGCTTTCCGGACTGATCGTGTAATCGGGTAAATTTCCCGAAGAAATTTCACCGACCGTATGCCTGGACCATTCTTCGTGAGGAAAATGCTTGACCTCCTTGAGAGTCACACATCCGACGGGTGTTCCCGCACTGACTACCGGAAACATCTTGTAGTGGAATTTGTAAATATAATCATTTACGAGCTGGGCCAGAGAAAGAGAGGGCGAAACCGAAACCGGATTGGGAATCATAAAACGTTTTACCTTCTCTCCTTCCAGGGCCTTGCGCGTGAGGAGTTGTTTGTAGGATACAGATGCGGCGTTTCTGACAAAGATCCCGATCAGAAACCACCAGATACCCCCGATCAGATTTCCGCCGAAGATGTTAAGAATGCCCAGCGCAATTAATAGAAAACCAAAGAAGGAACCTGTACCGGATGAGATTCGAGTTGCCCAGCGCAGATTATTTTTCAAACTCCAAAGGGCGGATCGAAGGACGCGCCCTCCATCCATGGGAAATGCCGGAATCAGATTGAAAACGGCCAATATAACATTGGTCAGGCTAAGATAGAGAAGAACTCCCTGCACGGGAATTGATGCAGCCGCAGCACTGGTCAGATAAATGAAATAGAAAAAACCTCCCAGAAAGAAACTGGAAAGGGGGCCTGCGATGGCCATTAGGAATTCCGATTTTGCGCTTGGCGGTTCATCATACATTTCGGAAACACCGCCGAAGATGAACAGGGTGATACCTCTCATGGGAATGCCGAATTTTTTGGCAACCAGAGAGTGGCATAATTCATGGAAGATAATGGACAGGAATAATCCGCAGGAACCGATCAGTCCCATCCACCAATAAGCCGCGTTGGAGAGATCCGTAAAATAAGCAGGGAACAGTCCCCGGGCCAGAGACCAGGTAAGCAGCAAAAACAGGATAAGCCAGCTGGCATCAACACTGACTTGAAATCCTAAAATCTTGAACAGGTTGATCTTGTTTCCGAACATATAATCACCAATGTAAGCCGTGCCTCCTCTCTTTTCAGTTTTTACGGAATTGCTTCAATAAGCGAGAAAGCGGGTCAGAATGATGTCTGCTTGTATCGGTCTACAACTTCATCCACCACGGTTTGCAAATTCTTCCACACCTCGTCGAAAGAGTTTTTGAAATCATCCCAGGTTTCGCCCGATGCATCCAATTTTTCGAGCTGATCCCATGCTTCTATCATTTGGGCATGCAACGACTCCAAATCATCGTCGATCACTGTTGCGATTCGTGCTTTCTTTGCGGCCGATTTCAGCTCGGATTGCATTTTTTGAAACTCACTCTCCCAGAGCTGAAATTGCTTATGCATATCCTCTTTGAAATTCTTTTCTGTCATACTTTTTCCTTAGTTTGGAATACGCATACAGTTTCGTATGGAATCACCTTCCAAGCTATCGCATGCTCCCTGATTTTGATCTTCGATATGCCTGAAAAGGCTATAGGGGATCAGAGGGACAGAAGATAGGAGGGTAAGGGCCTGACGGCCGGCATATGTGAAATTCCGATGGATCTTCCTGAAAACGGGAGGTGATCAATTCAAGAAGAAGTTTCAATCGCGTCCGCTAATTTCTGTCAGCGACTTCAGCTTGTTCTCGACCGATCGCGTTAGGATTCCAGGTGCAAGTCTCCATTTCCAGTTTCCCGAAACCGTTGCCGGACGATTCATCCGTGCGTCGCTGCCGAGACCCAGAATGTCCTGGACCGGGAATACAACCGATTTTGCGGTTGACATCATCAGGATGCGGATGAGATCCCAATGGATATTCCGTTCTGTAACCCGTTTCCCGATATAATCTTCAATTTTCTTTCTCGACTCCGGTGATAATTCCTCTCGGTACCAGCCGCGGATGGTGTTGTTGTCGTGTGTTCCCGTGTAGTATACGGTATTTTCCGGAAC
>DHHG01000320.1 GCA_002403175.1 Syntrophaceae bacterium UBA4778
AGAACGAATAAAAAAAATATGGACGGTCTTGCTGGCCCTTACCGGAATTTTCTCCATGTTGCTCTATCTGAATTGCACATCTTCATGTACATACCTGAAAGGTGAGGTTCTTGGGGTAGATCTGAAATATATGGGAATCGCCTTTATGGTTTTTGTTATATTTCTGGTGCTGTCAGGCTGGGACTCTCTATTGAGAATAGCCCTTGCAGCAGGAATCGGTGGGGAATTTTTTTTGATCGGTTATCAGATCCATGCGCAAGTTTTCTGCCCGTATTGCCTGGTTTTTGCGGTGGCACTGATTTTGGCCTTTATCGTGAATTATCGTCCTCCGGTTCAGCGCAGGACCGGTTGGATGAAATTGTTTTACCTTCTGGGAGAAGTACAGATGTCTATAAAAAAACAAAAAAGAACTATTCCCCTTTCCCTTTGCACGATCGCGTCCTTTCTTTTTTTCGTGCTGGCGTTTTCAGGTTCACCTGTACCCGCATATGCGGCTGAGCTGAACTTACCTGCCCTTTACGGCTCCGGTCCGGTGGAAGTTAGAATTTATAGCGATTATTTTTGCAGTCCATGTCAATCTTTGGAAAATGATTCAGAATTGATCATTGATCAGCTGGTCGCTCGTAAAAAGGCGCGAATCCTGTTTATCGATACACCTGTGCATCAGGAAACAGCTATGTATGCAAGATACTTTATTTACTCGGCGTGGAATGATCCGGGTTATGCCAAAGCGAAATCCGTTCGGAAATTGCTTTTTTCAGCGGCAAAAGAAAAAATAGAAAACGAAGCGGAGTTAATGAAATATCTGCACTCCCATGGGGTTCGAACCCCGATGTGTCAGACAGCTGATTATTTTAAAGCCCTGAATGGTTATATCAAACAAGATAAAATCCATTCGACCCCCACTTGTGTTATCGTCACCAAAGAGGGGAAAAGCACGTACCATTCTCCTGGGCAGATTGTGGATGCCTTGCAGAATCTGCTTAAAAAGTAACTGCCTTCTTTGAATTTTTTGGGGCCTGATTTTCTTTGTCACGCAAGGGAGGAATCAATTATTCAGGGATGCCGCTCTGCGATCTTCTGATCTTCAGATACGCATGGATCAGTTTCTCTCCAAAGCTGTTCTTTGACTTCAGGGCACCTTCCGGGCAGATCTCAAGACAGCAAAAACAACGAATGCAGTTTTCGTATTTGAAAATCAGGCCGTTCTCTATCCTCTCTATAGCGTGAGTTGGACAAAAATTGCAGCATTTCTCGCAAAGACGGCAAATAGATTTTTTTACGGCAGGCTTTCGAATAAAGTGCTTTCGAATGAATCCCTGAAGAGGCTTTGGTCCGAATACCAGCGGAATAATTTTCGGCATTTTAAAATTGTTGAAGAGCGGCATCTCACCATCTATTTCAGGTTCGCCCTGGATGACTCCCATTCGGGCAGCCGCTTTGTACGTATACAGTTGATCATAATCCAACCCTACCATATTACAGACTGCCGAATCTAAATCCAATGCATTTTTACTGCCCAGAATGTAGCCCAATTCACGAGGCGTTCCACCCCTGCCCGGTCCCTCGCCCTCGAGAGCTAAGACACCGTCCAGAATAGACATGTAAGGGTTCACAGTATTGTGAATAAGAACCAAGAGGTGGGCAAAGTAATCCCGATCAATTCCGGTTCTGAAATGCCAATCCGGTTTCTGTAATCCAACAATGCATCCGAACAGGTTCTTGACGCCGAGGGTGAGCATCATTGATTCATGTGTCTTGAGCTTTGGTAGATTAATAATGAAATCGGCATCGAAAACATCCCTGGCGATTTCGATTTTCCCGAACGGAGGGCCGATATCCCGGCGAACCGAAATATGAAAGGGTTTGCAATCCACAGGCATTTCTTTTAGCGCTTCGGATACACCGTTCTGCTTAAGAATGCTGCTGAAGGAACCCACGGCCGGGCTATCCGCTATTTTCGGCTTGGCTCCCCTTTCCAGAACGTACTCGGCAACCGCCTTTATGATCAGGGGATGGGTTAGGATTGCCTCTTCAGGTTTTGCGGGTGCTAGAAAGTTCGGTTTAAGAAGAACTCTTGCGTTTTTTCCTATCTCCTTACCGCCGAGTTCGTCCATTATCTCGAAAATGACAGGTCGCAAAACGGAATAGTCGTAACTTGATTTCCTGATAAGCACTCTGTTCATGGCCTTGTCTTTGAGACGCATTTTTAAATAGAGTACCTTATTATGGAAGTATTTTCACTGAAAATAATACGTAAGTAGATGAATTGATTAACGTTTGTAGCTAAGTTATGGTGTTTCCTGCAAAAATAAATCGGGTCCTTGATGATTTTGCCTGCGGAATTGAGGATTCCGGATTGTCGGGTATGAGTCAAGCTTGAAGAAATCCGGAAACGGAATATAGAATATAATTTCGTATCGTACTGTAAAACAGGGCAAAGGTCAAAAATTGGATAAGCAGGGAAAAGAGAAGATTTTACAGGCACTTAAAAGGATGAGATCTGTAATTCATTTGCCATGTGCTTGAACTAATTGACTTCGTTCTACCCTGATGCCCAATCTTTTCATTCGATGGATGAGGGTCGTCCTGTTCAATCCTAGTAGCGCGGATGCTCCGTCCTTGCCTCCTATCTTACCCTTTGTATTTTCGAGCGCCTCCAGAATCTTTCTCTTTTCTGCGTCTTTAAGATTGAGATCCCTATGGTCTGCCGCTTTGTGGAGAAATTTCTCTTCCAGTTCCAGGAATTTGATTTTAGGACCGCCAAGAATAACAGCCCTTTCAATCATATTGGAAAGTTCACGTATATTTCCAGGCCAGGAATAATCCTGTAATTTTTCCATCTCCGATTCAGAAATTCCCTGGTAAGATTTGTTTCCCATGGAAAAGAGCTTCAGAAAATGAACAGCAAGAAGCGGAATATCCTCTTTCCTTTCTCTCAAAGGCGGAACATAGATTGGAAACACGTTTAAGCGGTAAAACAGATCGGCCCTGAATTTTCCGTCAGAAACATCCCGGCTTAAATCCTTATTGGTTGCTGTAATCAATCGAAAATCAGAGTGCAGAATTTTCGTGCCTCCTACCCGTTGGAATTCTTTTTCCTGAAGAATGCGAAGCAATCTGCTTTGCGTGGAAGGGGGCAATTCTGATACTTCGTCCAGGAAAATCGTCCCGTTATGGGCCAATTCGAATCGTCCGGCCTTGGTTTTAACTGCTCCAGTGAAAGCGCCTTTTTCATGGCCGAAAAGCTCACTGTCGATCAGTGTTTCAGGAAGTGCCGCGCAATTAACCCGAATGAAGGCGCCGTTTTTTCTCGGGCTCTCACGGTGAATTGCTCTTGCCACCAGCTCTTTGCCTACGCCAGTTTCACCCTGAATCAAAACCGTTGACTGTGTTGGGGCAACTTTGCGAATCAGTCTCTGTACATTCTGAACAGCGATACTGGAACCAATGATTTCCCCGAAAGGACGGAATTCCTCTTTCTCCTCTAGATAATAAAGATTTTCCTGGATCAGTTTCTTATTTAATCTGGCTATTTCGTCATAGGCTTGGGCGCGGTCAATGGATACGGAAATTTGCGAAGCAAAAGC
>DHHG01000303.1 GCA_002403175.1 Syntrophaceae bacterium UBA4778
TTCACATTATTTTGGACAGCAGTGAATGTCCTACAAGAATGTAATTCGATGACTTCAGGAAGGAAGTCGTGGCCAGAGGTCTTCACACCTACTGTCAAGAAAACTCCAGCCATCGACAGATAATTTGATTATTCTCCAATAATTTTGACCAACACACGTTTTCTTCTTCTGCCATCAAATTCCCCATAAAAGATCTGCTCCCAGGGGCCAAAATCGAGTTGGCCATTTGTGACGGCCACAACAACTTCTCTTCCCATCACTTGACGCTTCAGATGGGCATCGCCGTTATCTTCTCCGGTTCGATTGTGAAGATATTGAGATATGGGCTCGTGAGGAGCCAGTCTCTCCAGCCATTTTTCATAGTCCTGGTGTAATCCCGATTCATCATCATTTATGAAAACAGAGGCGGTGATGTGCATCGCGTTGACCAGCGCAATTCCTTCGGATATAACACTTTCCTTTAAGCATTGGATAACCTGGGGCGTAATATTGATAAAAGCCCTGCGATGGGCCACATTGAACCAAAGTTCCTTTCGATAAGATTTCATCCGGAAATTCCTCTTTATTTTATTTCAGCTTATTTATGATGCTGGCCATGTATCCAGCCCCGAATCCGTTATCGATGTTTACTACACATACACCACTGGCACAGCTGTTCAGCATCGTCAACAAAGCGGAGAGTCCTCCGAAGCTGGCTCCATAACCTGTGCTGGTCGGAACGGCTATGACGGGTTTATCGACCAGTCCACCGATGATACTTGGCAGAGCTCCATCCATTCCTGCTACAACGATAACAACTCTGGCTCCTTTGATAACTTCGAGATTATGGAACAATCGATGAATGCCGGCTACCCCGACATCGACGATCCGTTCTACCTTGTTGCCGAAATGCTCTGCCGTCACAGCCGCTTCCTCGGCCACAGGGAGATCAGATGTGCCTGCAGTTACAATGCTGATATAGGTCTCTGAAACTCGAAGGGCCTCTCTTTTAAAAGAGATGATCCGTGCAACAGGGCTGTACACCGCTTCGGGGCAGACTTCCTGGATGGCCTTAAATATATTTTCTGTCGCCCTGGTTGCCAGAATATTCGCCTTTTTATCCAGCAAGGCCTTGAAAATATCTCTGATCTGTTCTTCCGTTTTACCGGGGCAATAGATCACTTCAGGATAACCGACACGTTCTTCACGATGGGTATCTATTTTGGCGCAGCCGACATCCAGGTAAAAATTATTTTTGAATAAGTTAATGCCTTCTTCTACACTCAGCCGGCCATCACGAATTTGTTCGAGGAAGCACCGCAGATCATTTTTTTCCATTATTTTTTCCCCCGGCCTTCTTGCACAAAGTTATCCAGTGATACTGTTGCGGTAAAGGATAAGATGAATATTTTGAGGCCTGATCATAGCACTTCGTTCATACTGCCGGTTCTGTATCCTTTCAGATCCATTGTTATGTAAGTGAATCCGCATTCTTTCAATTTAGAATGTATGCGGTTCATGATTTCAGTGCTGAAGAATTTATTACGTTCTTTTTCCCCCACTTCTATCCGAGCCAGATCTCCATGGGTTCGCACACGTACATGCTGAAAACCGAGGTCTAACAAAAATTGTTCCATTTTGTCGATTGTACGAAGTTGTTCTTTTGTAATTTTTTGTCCATAAGGAATGCGGGATACCAGACATGCGAAAGCAGGCTTATGCCAATTAGGAAGTCCCATCTGTTTAGATAGAATCCTGATTTCTTTTTTCCCGAATTTAGATTCCTGCAAGGGACAGGCAATCCCCAATTCCAGGATAGCTTTTGCTCCCGGCCGGTAATCATGTGTATCATCGGTATTTGAGCCATCGATCACGTGACTTATTCCGTTGTTTTCGGCGTAGTCTAAAAATTTAGAGTACATTTCCCGTTTGCATATATAGCATCGATGAACCGGGTTGATTGAGAATTCCTCCAGTTCCAGTTCCCCTGTATCAATAACGATCTGCTTCGCCCCGATCTTTTTGGTCAGCCAGCTAGCCTCCTTGAATTCTCTGTCGGGAAATGAGGCGGACCGGGCTGTGATCGCAACAGCACGATCGCCCAACTCATCATGTGCTATTTTTAGAAGTAAGGTGCTGTCCACACCTCCTGAAAAGGCAACGGCAACGCTACCCATTTTCTTCAGCTTATGCCGGAGAAATTTCAGTTTGGAATCCAGTTCCATATCGTTTCCTTTTAAACCGAGAAAATCTCAAAAAACTCCCCAGGATAGGTTCTTCATTCCAGATCTTTTTGTAAGCTTTCCATGATCTCCAGAATCGAGATCCCTTTCTCTTTGGACAGAGCCTTACAGAATTCATATTCCGGCTTAACCTTGATTCGTTTGCCGCGATAGTATGCATTCTTAACCGGTATTTTCCCGAATTTCGTGCTGATTTCGGAAATGTCCCGTTTCAGCATAAGCTTGCTTACTCGATGATATCTCAAACCAAACGTAGTTGTTTGTTTCCAAAGCACCTCTTCCAGTTCAGACATCTTCTCAATATCGCAGAGTATGCTTATTTTAATCGCAGGGCGGGACTTTTTCATGATGATCGGTGTCAGATAGACATCCTGGGCCCCCTTTTCGAACAGGGTCTCCAGAATGAGATCATAGGACTCCGGGCTCATATCGTCTATATTGGTTTCAATCAGGCAGGCATCTCTCCTGTCGAGGTCAGAATCGGATACGGTTTCTGCATTGCCCAGGAATACCCTGAGCACATTGGGAATGTCCAGGTCACGCATCCCTATGCCGTAACCGATGCCGGTCGGAATAAAATCCAGATGATCCGTGAATTCATCAACTGTTGCCGCCAGGATTGCCGCCCCGGTCGGTGTTGCGGCTTCAAAGGATACAGATCCTGTGCGGATTGGAATGCCTTTCAGAATTTCAGCTGTTGCAGGTGCAGGAACCGGGAAAATTCCATGAGAACATTTTACAAAACCGCTTCCGACTTGAACCGGTGATGAGAAAATTTTATCTACCTTCAAATTTTCCAGGCAGATCGCCGCCCCGACAATATCGATAATGGAATCAATGGCTCCGATTTCGTGAAAAACTACTTCATCAATCTCCTGGCCGTGAATTTTGGCCTCTGCTTCAGCCAGTATGCGAAAGATTTTAAGGCTATTCTTTTTAACTTGTTCGGAAAGATTGCTGGTGGAAATGAGATCTTTTATTTTCTTAAAATCTGTATGGGCCTGTAAGGGTTCCCCGGATAAAACAATCTCACACCGCGTTCCCCCAATTTCCCTTCGAAATTCTCTTTTGAATTGTATTTGGTAGGGACCTGATTTCAATTTCCCCAATTCAGAGAGAAGGTAATCCGTATCCGCCCCGAGATCTATTAGGGCGCCAAGATTCATGTCCCCGCTGATTCCGGCGAAACAATCGTAATAAAGGATTTTCAAGGCTGATCCCTCATCTTGTGAGCATACGGGCACGAGAAGAAATCAAGCTGCTTTGATCAAAATCCAAGGAATGATCTCAGAGCTTTGATCTCATCCATTAACTTGCTGAATTCCTGGATATTCAGTGTTTGAGGACCATCCGATAATGCTTTATCAGGTTCCGGATGCACTTCCACCATAATGCCGTTGGCGCCTGCGATCAGGGCTGCCTTGGCCATAGGGGGCACGAGCTTTCTTTTCCCAGTTGCATGGGACGGATCAACAATGATGGGTAGATGCGATAATTCATGAATCAGCGGAACGACTGAAAGGTCAAGGCTGTTGCGCGTTGCTGTTTCAAATGTGCGTATGCCGCGTTCACACAGGATAATCCGGTGATTACCTTCAGCATAAATATATTCGGCAGCTGCCAGGAATTCTTCCACCGTGGCACTCATTCCTCTTTTCAGCAGTACCGGCTTTTGGATCTTTCCCAGCTCTCTGAGTAAATCAAAATTCTGCATGTTGCGGGCGCCTACCTGCAACACATCCGCATAGGTATTCACCAATTCTACATTTTCCGGACTCATAACTTCTGTCACAATCGGAAGTCCGGCTTTTTGGCCGGCCATGGCCAACAATTTCAAACCTTCCTCTTTTAATCCCTGAAAAGTATGGGGTCCGGTTCGCGGCTTAAATGCGCCACCTCTGAGTAAATCCGCTCCCAATCGTTTAACAGCCAAAGCGGTTTTGATGATTTGGTCTTCATTTTCGACGGCGCAGGGCCCGGCGATCACTACCGGTTTTTTCTTTTCGCCTATTGTTATCCCGGCGATCTCGACAAGAGTACCCTTAGGATGAAAGTCCCTGGATACCATTTTATAGGGCTTGGTCACATGGATAATTTCGGTTACGCCAGGGAGGTGACGAATATTGATATCATCTATATAACCTTTATTGCCCAGAACACCGATTGCAGTTCTCTCATTTCCGGGAATGGGTTTAGCGGTCAATCCCATTTTCTTCACTGCCGCAATGACCGTTTCAATTTGCTTGCGGTCGGCCTTGTGATGCATTACTACCAACAATATTAGATCTCCCTGAATACTGGAATATAACAGAATTTCTTACCTGCATAATCACATTCGATTATGTGAGTCAAATACTTTCTTCCCCAAAAGGCTTTGTGCTTTACGAATTAACAATGACTTCCCTTAAAGATCGCTTTGGGACATGATGCTTTTGTTCCTGATCCCGCCAGTACCTGATATCACCATCGGTTCCAATCGGCTCGATTATGACTGTTTCCTTGGGCTTTCCCAGAGCAATAACCAGAAGGATTTCAAACCGGTGAGATATGTTAAGGGCCGTTCTCAAATTTTCGCGCTGGACAGCAGCGATGATGCATCCACCCAGGCCCCTCTCGACCGCTGCCAGCAGAATGGTTTGTGCTGCAATGCCGTCATCATACCTGAATGATGGACTTATTTGGCTGTCTCCTAACATGATGATATAGGCTGAAGGCCTTTCCGATTCAATAGGACCTGACCAGTCCGACAGGTATCCTGCCCAGGCCAGATGAGGATAGATCAGTTGGTTGCTTTTGGAATCGAAAGACAGATAATACTTCAGGGGTTGTTTATTCCCGGCAGAGGCTGTCATTCTGGCCAGGTCTATTATCTCTTCAAGGGCATTGCGGCTGATCCTGTGGTCTCCATGAAAGCGTCGATAGCTGCGATTTTTCATAACCAACTCTTTCAGCATTGTTTATCTCCTTCGGTAAATAAAGGCAGTAATATCTCTTCCTGAATAGAAAGGACTATTCGTAATGAAAATGATTATTTTTTAAATGTAAGATTGTCAATCAAAATTCAGGAATTGATCTGATTGGGTGGAAACAGAAGTAATGTGATCATTATAGAAGTTGAATATTCTCCCTCGTTTTTCCGATCGGAAAAACGGGGAATGCCTCAAAATGCATAATATCCATCCATTTGGATCTGGCGGAAATTAATCCTTTTGCATCCGCTTTTATTACACAAATAGCTCGACAACCCTGGAGATCAAAGAATTCATATAATACCTTAATCTCCGAAGGCCACTCCCAATTGGACACACGTGTTCTAATTTCTCGTTCATCACCAGGGGCCCAGGTACAGATGATCATAAAAAACATGAATTCTCACCTCCTCAAGTATTTTAACGAAAAATGCATAGCTAGCTGGATGCATCTGCGTAGAGAATATCCATGTTTTTATTTTATAATCAATGCGCCGTTATTCGTATTTTAAACACATTGTGTGCAGAACCCAAAATGAATCCGGCAGCGAGCGCACTCCCCGCTGATAGCGGCGGGGTAAGCGAGCGAATCACGCCTTAAACATGATCCTGGAGAATCTTCGATTTGTGATCCTTTGTTATCCAGGCATCCTGAAACAGTCTTCCTATGCCCAGGATGACGGCCAGCAGGAAGAATCCCAGCATGAATGTCGGGGTAGTATTGAACATCTTGTCAAGCCAATTTCCGAAATAGAGAAAGAGAAAGGAGCTGATTGCAATCGCAATCCCCCAGGCACTCACGAGCAGAATCTGACTGAATTGTTCAGGTTCGTTTTTGTGTTTTGCAACCAACATGGCAATTACCTCCTCCCTGTCTGATGCGTCGGTCTCGAAAAGATCGGCGCTCAATCGACCAAAGATTTTATAATATTTACAAACGGGGTTGTAAAAACAGCAACCATGATCGTATAGAGCGCAAAACTGCCGATGGCCTCACTCAGATACAGTTCTTCATATTTCTCTTTTAAAGATATGATGATTAAACCTCCGATTATGACTGCACCCATATGAAAATATGGGAATTCATTTACGCCAGTTGCTGAAAATTCGGCAAAACCAAATGATGCAGATACTAGCACTACAAATCCCGATAGCATCAGTGTCGGAAATAACTTTTTCATGGCATCCTTCTCTTCGATATTGTTCCTGTTTTCAATTTGAAGAATATGAAATTTTCGTGCCAGTCTGAATGAAAGATGACTATATGTATGTAGCTGAAATTAAATAAGAAATTTTAAAGCGCAGGCTGAAGTTGTTCAGAAAGGATATTATTTTAAAAGAAACTTTAAAATGCATTGAACAAATCTTTAAAATTAATTAGAAACATTAAACTTTATGTTTATTCTTTGTTATTCAGAAGAAAGCAAGAGAGGAGGAAAACCGATAATGTCGACAGTTTCTCATTTTTCGTTTCAGAAATCCGGGTCAATCAATACGTCAGCGGTATTAGATGCAGTCGCCCGGAGGGCATCGGATCTTTTAATTAAAAATATTATTGTGGCGACATGTTCGGGAGAAACGGCCTTTGCGGCAGCGGAAAAATTTGGGAAGGAAAGAAATATAATCGCTGTGACGCATGTGACCGGGTTTGCGAATCCAAATGAACAGGAATTAAGTGAAGCAGACCGAAAAAGGATTATAGACATGGGAATCACTGTTTTTACAGGCCAACATGCCTTCGGTGGAGTCGGCCGGGCAGTACGGAATAAACTTGCTACTTACCAAATGGATGAAATTATGGCGTATACATTGAGGACTTTCGGACAGGGTACCAAAGTAGCCATAGAGATTGCCTTAATGGCAGCAGATGCCGGACTGGTTCGAACGGATGAGGATCTTATTTCTATCGGGGGTACAATATCGGGGGCCGATACGGCACTTATTCTGCAACCCGCAAACAGCAGTCATTTTTTTGATCTAAAGGTGAGGGAGATTATTTGTAAGCCCTCCAGCTTTTGATCTAATTTTATTTTTTCAGGAGGAATGTAATGCTTAACGAGTCGCAATTAAACAAATATGCGGATGTTCTCCTATGGGGGCTTTCTACCGCACGAAAAGGGAAATTCAGAAAACGGGATATCGTGCTGATCCAGTATGATTCTCCTGCTATCAAGCTTGTAGAATTATTACAAGAAAGAATCCTTGACAGGGGAATGCATCCCGTTGCGAGAGTTGCATCTACATTCACGATGGAGCACAATTTTTACAGCAAGTCAGATGACAGACAGCTCACGTTTCTAACCCCCGGGGATAAGGAGCTATATGAGAATATCAATGGACGTATTTATCTTCGTGCGCCTGAATCCCTTACTCACCTGAGTGATATAGATTCCAGCCGAATCGGCCGCGCTCTGGTTGCGAGGAAGATTTACCGTGAGATCATGAACAAAAGGGAGGACCAGGGCGTCTATAGCTGGACATTATGCACGCTTCCAACTGCAGAAGTTGCCAGGCAGGCTAAATTAGCACTGAAGCAATATACGAATCAGATTATAAAGGCTTGCTATCTTGACAAGCCGGATCCGATCGGAGAATGGAACCGGATTTACAAGGAAGTCGGCGCTATAAAAAAATGGCTGAACAGTTTCAAAATTAAGTATTTGACCATTCAATCCTCTACGATGGACATCAGAATTGTCCCTGGACAGGACCGTAGATGGCTGGGCGTTTCCGGTCATAACATCCCCAGTTTTGAGATATTTCTCTCTCCCGACTGGCGTGGAACGGAAGGTATCTATTTCGCCGATCAGCCCTCTTTCCGAAGCGGTAATTATGTCGAAGGTATAAAGCTGATCTTTGAAAAAGGGTCTGTTGTGAAGGTCGAAGCGAAAAAAGGTCAGGCCTTTGTGGAAAAACAGATTGCGATGGACCGTGGGGCCGGTCGTGTTGGGGAATTCTCGTTAACGGACAAACGCTTTTCGAGAATTGACAGATTTATGGCGGATACCCTGTTTGACGAGAACTTCGGGGGCAAGTACGGCAATTGCCATCTGGCAATAGGATCTTCCTATTCCGATACATATGCGGGAAATCCTGCAGATCTGACCGAAAGCATGAAAAAGAAGCTCGGGTTCAATGACTCCGCTCTCCACTGGGATCTGGTGAACACAGAAGATAAAACCGTTACCGCCCACCTTGAGTCGGGTGTTAAAAAGGTGATTTACGAAGGCGGCATATTTAAAAACTGATTTCCCCCGACTCGAATTGCGGAGGGGAAAAATACTATTCTCGATGAGCTTTGGATTCTGCAGATGAGGAAAACTTTTTTTGCATTATGGATTCTGATTGTTGCCTGGTTTTGTACTCCATGTGCTGCTGAAAATTATACTGTTGAAGGCGATATGGGTTCAGATATCCGTTTCGAAATCCGGCGCAATATCAGTCTGAGGGAGGGCATAACGAAGCTCACATTGAGCTTTGTCGTGCCTCCCAGCTTCCAATCTCCAACGTATCATCAAAGTGTTTCCGAATTTGAACTGAAATTTTCACCCGAACCGCAGGAAAAAAAACAAAAGACCAATGAACGGGGAAATCAGATCATTACCGCCGTTTGGCAAAACCCACCCAAAGCGGTCGATGTCCGCCTTGGGTTTCATGCATCGAACCGCACAAAGCTTGCTGCTATCGATACCAATTCAACCTTTCCCCTTTCGGAATTACCGGATGGTGTAACTTATTATGTAAAGGCAACAGAACAAGTCCAGGTAGATGACCCCGGGATTAGAAAACTGGCAGGTGAATTGACGCAAGGTGTTACAAAGGAATTCGATGCCGTTCAGCGCGTACTCACCTGGGTAGTGGATCACGTAAAATATGTCACACCTCCTTCCAAATACGATGCCCTGTATTCGTTGGAATCTGGGAAAGGCAATTGCCAGAATTTCTCGCATCTGAGTGCCGCACTTTTAAGGGCAGTTGGTATTCCGGTTAGAATCGTCAACGGTATTACATTGAGCAAGCCTTTTGACATGAGCCGGAAAGGTGGAGTCATGACCTTCAAAATGGGACAGGGCCGCCATTCCTGGATTGAGGTCTGGTTTCCCGATCTCGGCTGGGTTCCTTTCGATCCGCAGCAAACGGCCATGTTTGTACCCAACCGCTTCATCCGCATCGAAGTCGGATCGGACAATAATGAGACTTTCAATGACGGTCTTATGAAATGGGCTCAGCTCAAGGGAAGCGATGGCGATCCAACCGATCAGGAGTTAATTGATGCTGATTTTACTTCGGACCAGGTTAAGGTAAAAGGCCGGCAGGAAACATACGGTCCCAAGAACCTGCTGCTCTGCACGGACGTAAGGACGCCTTTCAAAAAGGTGGAAGTGATCCCTCCTCCTCCGCCTCCTGTAGTAGCCGATGAGATAAAATCCAAGCTGATTTATGATGTTCCATTTGTCTTCGGAAATCTGGATTTCCCGGAAAATATAGATTTCGCATTTCCACCCGCTCAGCCGGGGCAAAAGAAAGGCGAAAAGAAAAAAAGTTTTCTGGTGGAAACTGCCGAATATGTGACCACCAAGCTGACGCAGTATGCCCAGATCTTTGTATTGACGAAACCTGTCAAACTGCGGAAAATAGATTTAGCATTACATAATTTTGGCGGAGATGGGCAAATCTGGGTTGATCTCTTTAGAGATAATAATGGCAAGCCCGGGCAGACTATCGCTACCAGTGAGATGGTAGATACCCGGAATATACTGACGAAGCCTGGATATCGTTGGGAAGGGTTTGATTTCAGAGGGGAGGAGATCATTATCATGCCCGGCGCTTACTGGATCGGGCTCGGATTTACCGGTAGTCCGATCGTTAGTTGGTTTTATACGTACGGCAAACCGGTCGGTCCTGTGGAAGGAACGCGTTACAAGGGAGTTTACGAGCAGGATTGGAGCGGTGCTCTCAGTTATGAATTTAATTACCGGTTGGTCGGAGTGACAACGAAAGAACTTGCATCGCTTAAACCCGTTTCGGAAAATTTAAATAAGTAGATCATGATCAGAATGAACCTTGCCTAAGTCGAGGATCCAGTTATGAAACAATTCACATTGAGAACCAGTACCAGGTCCGAAATGATAGACATCACCCCGCAGGTTAAAAAAGCTCTGCAGGAAAGCCATATGGAGAAAGGAATCTGCTATGTCTTTGTCCCTCACACGACTGCGGGCGTCACGATTAATGAAAATGCAGATCAGGATGTACAACGGGATATTTTGGCGGAATTGGATAAAGTGATTCCACTCAATGACGGTTACAGGCATTCTGAAGGCAATTCCGCAGCTCACATTAAATCATCTATTATGGGCGCCTCTGTCGTTGTAATGGTGGATAAGGGAAAGCTTATTTTGGGAACCTGGCAATCGATCTTTTTCTGTGAGTTTGATGGCCCGCGTTCACGTCACTTTATGGTGACCTTCGTCAGCTCAACAGAGTAAAAAATCGTAAATCCATAATCGTTCGCTTCTCATCCCAATTATAACGAGCAAGTAGGCAATATGGATATGATAAAAGTCACTATTCTTGGCTCCGGAACCGGTTACCCTACGTTAAGACGAAGTGCATGTTCCGTCCTGGTAAAAATCGGGACCGAGCAGCTGTTGTTTGATATGGGTGTAGGGACCATCCGAAGACTCCTTGAAGCCGGATCTTCCATCTCCTTGATAACCCATATTTTTTTCAGCCACCTGCATCCGGACCATACCGGAGAGTTTGCATCCATGCTCTTTGCAATGAAATATCCGGAGGTCTATAAAAGACGCAATACGTTCATGGTTATCGGGAAGGGAATTGACGCATTTTATTCAGGTTTGAAGGGAATTTATGGGAAATGGGTGGAGCTGGATCCGGACATCTTGCATCTGATTGATTTAGATAGGGAAGATAAAGACCGGCTGGTCTTTCCGGAATTCGAAGTAATAATCCGTCCCATGCCCCATATTGAAAGCAGCATCGGATACCGCATTACGTTCAATAATGGAAAATCCATTGTCTATACGGGCGATACGGATTTTTCAGAGGATGTTATCATTCTGGCTAAGAAAGCAGATCTCCTGGTTACAGAGTCTTCCCTACCGGATGAATTGAAAGTGGATGGGCATCTCACGCCTTCACTGGCTGGTCAAATTGCCCAAGAAGCCGATGTTGGCAGACTGGTTCTTGCTCACATGTATCCGGAATGCGATAATGTGGACATAGAATCACAGTGTCGTAAAACCTGGTCAGGTCAGCTTACGATTGCCGAAGACCTTTTGGAAATTCAAATTTAGCTCTGAACCCTGCAAGGGGAAACAGATTACCCGGATAAATAATTATAATTACCTGTTCAAAAGTTTGGCGGTATCCCTTCCCCTTGCACTGAAATCCTATTTTTCCTTTTTGGGACGAATTTTCCCTTTTAGTATATCTCCAAGCGAGCCCAGAGAGGGGGGAGCTTTATCGACGTATTGGCCGAAGTCCTCTTTTTTCTCTTCCATTTTTTCTATCTCTGAAAGGGCGAGAGATATTCTCTTTTTATCTTTGTCCACCTTTTCTATTTTTACTTCGATCTGCTGATCCTGTGCAAGAGCCTCTTTGGCGTGTTTTATTTTTTTCCCTGCATTCAACTTGGATATATGCAGAAGGCCGTCTATTCCGGGCTCAAGCTCGATAAATGCGCCGAATTCCGTTAAGCGGCTTACACGTCCCGTATGGGAAGAGCCTTCCGGATAACGGTCATCAATGCGTTCCCAGGGATCGGGAAGGGCTTTCTTCAGACTCAGCGCAATTCGGTTCTTTTCCCAATCTATTTTTATGATGATCGCTTCGACTTTCTGACCTACAGAAAGGATTTCATGAATATCTTTGACCTGGCCCCAACTGATCTCCGATATGGGGATCAGCCCCTGCAAACCGCCAATATCAATGAAGGCACCGAATTTTTGAATGGATGTGATTTGCCCCGGAACGGACATGCCTTCTTTCAAAGTTTCTTTTAATGCTTTTCTCTTTTCCTCGCGCTCCTTTTCAAGGATTGCACGGCGAGATACGACAATATTGCGTCCCCTTTCTGAATAATCAATAATGATGAAATCAATACTTTTTCCTATATAAGCGGAGGCGTTCTCGATTCGGGTCAGCTCCATCTGAGAATAGGGACAAAATGCCCGAGTATTGCCGGCTACCTTTACCTGGAAACCACCCTTCACCTCTTTTTCGACAGTGCCGTTCACCGGAATTCTGCCTTTCCAGGCATCCTCCAGAAACGATCGGGCCGCGGCTCCCCCTACGATCTTGGTCGTAAAATGTTTTTCATTATTATGGGATTCCAGAAAATAGACCCGGATGCGATCGCCATCCTTGACTGTGAGATTACCCGCGTCATCCGTTACTTCTTTTCTGTCGAGGTAGCCTTCCGTCTTTCCGTCCAGATTAAGAAAAACCCAATCTCCCGTGATGTTAACAATTTCTGCTTCAACCACCTCACCCGGTTTTAACCTTGTTGACCTGTCCTGAGCACTCTCTTCCAGGAGTTCGGCGAAGCTTTTTTCCTTGTCATTATTTTCCCTATCCATTTTCCTCACTTAAAAAAAATTCCCTCTTTATATTGGTCGCTGGTTACGGAAATATGCGGCCGAGGAATTTTTTCTTATAATATATTTTTTTATTATTCGCCATAGGCTTTCCTATTAAAATTCTAAGAAAATGTGATCTAATTCAACAAGCTATCCCAGATCCGCTACCGGTTTTCATCCCAAATTTCTTTTAGCCTCTCACTTCTTCCACAATGGTCATGGTAAATCTTGTATCGGTTCGGATTTTTTTTATAGAACTTTTGATGAGATTCTTCGGCGGGGTAAAAATCAGCAGCAGGTACAATCTCCGTATGAATTCTATCTATCTGCCGGGAGTTTAAAATTTCTTTTTGAGATTTTTCGGCGATCTTTTTTTGCAGCTGCGAGTGATAAAAAATGGCGGTTCGATACTGAGTTCCGACATCACAGAACTGTCTATTCGGTACTGTCGGGTCAATATTTTTCCAGAAAATGTCTACAAGATGTGCATAGGAAACTCTATGGGGATCAAAAATGATCTGGATTGCTTCAGTATGTCCTGTCTGACCCGAAGAGACTTCTTCGTAGGTCGGGTTTCTTGTATGCCCTCCTGTGTATCCGACCGTAGCCGATAGAACACCTTCAAGTTGATCGAAAACAGGCTCCATGCACCAGAAGCAACCTCCGGCAAACGTTGCAACCTCCTGTTCGGAATGTTTTTGCGCCATTCCGCTTTCGTCCGATTCGATAACCATGCCAAGCAGGCAAGAAAGCAATCCCGATTGCCATTGAAAAGGCATGAATGATTTCTCCTTGGCTGAATCAGCAGTAAAGATAATAGTAGTTTAGCGCAGTATGTTTGCAAGTCAATTCATTTCCATTTAACTTTCAGGCGAAGCATTAGTCATAAAATCCTTGCAGTCCGCGGTTCCGTAACCAAGCTTCTTGACTTTAGGTCTAGGAAGAAATTGGACCAACTATTCTTACCTAACTACAAAAGAATTGGACATCATTCCATATCTATACTAAATTTTAACCTATATAATGATCGGGAAGGAGGTAAGAAGATGAACAGAAAAGCGGATTTTCAGGAAGTTCCAGTTGAAAAGTTGCGTTGGCGATGCGATCCCGATTCACTCGGATTTGAAAGCACCGATGAGTGTCCATACTATTCAGGAATCATCGGCCAGGACAGGGCCGTAAAGGCACTGACCATGGGGCTGCAAATCAGAAGCCCGGGTTATAATATATATGCGGCAGGGCGTTCCGGAACTGGAAAAGCCTCTACCATCATGTCGATTTTAAATCAGATGGATCTGGGTGGAAAAATCCCTGATGACATCTGTTACGTGAATAATTTTAAAAACCCCGATATGCCGAAAGTCATTTACCTTCCGGCAGGTATGGGTAAGAAATTTCAAGCCGATATGGATGAGATGGTCTCCTATTTGAAGAGGCAGCTGCCGTTCATATTTGAAAGTGAATCCTTTAAAAAAGAAACCGAAGAGATGATGGAGAGATACCGGACCAAACAGAAAGAGTTGTTCCGGGAATTCAATGAAAAGATCTATAAGGAAAACTTTCAGCTTGTTCAATATCAAATCGGGCCATTTACCCGCCAGGACATCGTTCCTCTCTATGAAGGCAAGCCCGTTCCGTTCGAACAGTTGGAAACTCTGGCGGAGCAGGATAAATTCAGCAAAGAAGAACTCGAAAACATCCGAAAAAAAATGATTGAATTGAGGGTTGAACTGGATTCGTTAATGCGGGAAACGCGCCAGGTTGAACGCGATCTTCGTAAGGAATCCGATCAGCTCGAATACAATGCAGGATTACCGGTCGTGAGCGGCGTTATTTCGGATATTCGTGTGAAGTACGCCCAAAATCACGATAATGTGAATATTTATCTGGACGAAGTTCAGGAAAATATATTGTCCAACCTGAAAGTATTCCGGGAAAGGGAAGATGACCAGCAGCAAGCTGCCGCCCAGGTATTACCGATGGGGATGATGCAGGCGCCGCAGGCACCGAAATTTATTGAGTACAAGGTCAATGTCATTGTTGATAATTCCCAGACGGAAAAGCGCCCGATTATTCATGAAACCGATCCGAATTACAAAAACCTGTTCGGGACCATCGAACGGGAGATCGATCGCTCCGGATTCTGGAAAACCGATTTTACTAAAATAAAAGCCGGATCTATTCTCCGGGCCAATGGCGGATTTATTGTTTTCAATGCCTATGACGCTCTCATTGAACCGGGTGTCTGGTTTACGCTGAAGAGAACGTTGAAAAATATGAGCCTGAATATGCAGCCTTACGATCCATATGGATTCATGCCGACAGCCCTCAAGCCCGAACCGATTGATCTGGATGTTAAAGTAATCATGATTGGTGATGCTTATATATATTATCAGCTTTATCATCTCACGGACGATTTTAAGAAAATATTCAAGACCAAGGCTGACTTTGATACGGAGATGCCGAATCAGGAAAAAGAGATACGAGATTATATCTGTTTCTTGAAGAAAATTGTCCAAGATGAAAAATTGCTTCCATTTGACAAGAAGGCGGCTGCGGATATCATAGAATTCGGCACGAGGCTGACGGGAAAGCAAAAAAAATTATCAACACGTTTCGTCGACGTTGCCGATCTCATTCGGGAAGCGAGTTACTGGGCGCAAGCAGAAGGCAGTACGGTAGTAACGGACATTCATGTGGACAAAGCGTATGATGAAAAAATCAGGCGCGTGGCCATGATCGATGATAAAATTCAGGAAATGATCGAGGATGGAACGATCATGATCGATACCGATAAATCTGTTGTGGGGCAGGTAAACGGTCTTTCGGTTTACGATATGGGAGATCATGCATTCGGAAAACCTGCCAGAATTACAGCCGAGACTTCGATTGGCAGATCGGGTGTCATCAATATCGAAAGAGAGGCCAAGCTCTCCGGAAAGACCCATGATAAAGGGGTCCTTATCATGGAAGGTTATATCAGGAGAATGTTTGCCCAGGATAAACCACTGACAATGAGCGCCAGCATTGCATTTGAACAATCTTATGGCGGTGTTGACGGGGACAGTGCCTCATCAACGGAAATGTATGCCATTCTCTCCAGCCTCTCCGATACTCCAATCAGGCAGGATATAGCCGTCACCGGCTCCATGAATCAAAAAGGTGAGATACAACCGATTGGGGGCGTCAATTACAAAATTGAAGGCTTTTATCATGTTTGCAAGGCTAAAGGCCTGACAGGCATGCAGGGTGTTATGATTCCCGAATTGAATGTGCCGGATCTCATGTTGAGGAAGGAAGTTGTTCAGGCTAGTTCAGAAGGAAAATTTCACATTTATCCCGTGAAGACGATCGGTCAGGGAATAGAAATTCTGACCGGAAGAGAGGTCGGTCAGAAGAATGGAGATGGTACCTATCCGGAAGGGACGATTTACTATCTGGTAAATGAAAAGCTGAAATCAGTTGCTCAGAGCTTGAAAAAGTTCGGTGAGGAAGAAAAAAGCGAAGGCGGGGCGGCCGAAAAAGAATCAGAATAGTCGGCCGGAATACGATTTATTAAAAAGGGGCTGTTCATCCTTTGATAAAGGACATTGAACAGCTCCTTTTTATTTGATATAGGAATCAGACTCAATGAGAGGTTTTCGAAGGCCCTAATTAAATCCGCTTTGGAGAATGAAAGCTTCAAGAAAGCGGGTATTATGAAGTGATCGTAAGAGAAAGGAAGAAGCAATGTTGAGAAAGTTTTTTGCTGTTCTGTTGGTTATATCCGCTCTATTCACGTTTTCAGGCTGTGCAGTTTTGTTGGGTGGAGCTGCGATAGGGGCAGGGGCATCGGGCACCTATCTCTACATTGATGGAGAAATGAAAACGGATTACTATGCTCCCTTCGATAAAGTCTGGGTGGCCGTTGAGAAGACAGTTGCCGATATGCAGGGGCTCGATGTCATGCGCAGCAGGGAAATTGCGCAAGGTTCCGTAAATGCCGTCATCAACCAAGACAAAGTCTTTTTTACTCTGAAATACAAGGAGAAAAACGTAACCACCGTTTCGGTTCGGGTCGGTATGCTCGGCAATAAGCTCGGCTCTCAATTGCTTCATGATAAGATTGCCGAAAATCTGGCGAAAGGTAAATGACCCGATTTCGGAAAATGCAGGTACGAGCGACTGAGAAATAGTGGTTCATTTGCTTTCTTCTGTCATCATGCAAAGGCAGGATTTTTAATGAAAAAAAGTATGATCCTGGGCTTTTTAATCAGTGCCGCTCTTTTATACTTTTCTGTCAGGGAAATCGATTTTGTATCGGTTACGGAAAGCTTTCGCTCCTTGCGGTATAGCTATATCATCCTTGTAACCGCTGCTTTAACAGCACTCCAGGTATTAAGGTCTTATCGTTGGGGTATTATTCTGAGTCCGATCAAAAAGATGGATCAGATTTCTCTTTTTTCAATCACGAGCGTCGGGTGTCTGGCATTGGTCGCCATTCCTGCGAGGATCGGAGAACTTGCCAGGCCCTATCTGATAAAAAAAAGAACAGGTATGAGCATGACGACCGCCTTGGGAACTGTCTTTATTGAACGTGTTCTGGATGGTCTGACCGTGCTCGTCTTTTTTTTTACTGCTTTATTTTTTGTTCCTCTCCCTCCGTGGCTGGTTAATTCCAGTATTGCCTTTCTTTCATTTACCCTGGCTGTTCTGATTTTTATGTTGTTTCTGATCTTTAGAAGAAAGGCATCGCTCAATGTCTTGGAGAAAATCACGCGAATTCTGCCGGACAGATGGACTTCGAATCTGAATGAGCTTATCCATCATTTCGTAGACGGGATTGAGATGATTACAGATGTAAAGATCATATTCCAGGCAACCTTTCTCTCCATGATCATATGGGTTTTGGATATAGCGGCCATTTATATCCTCTTTCTGGCATTTGGAATGAAGCTTTCCATGATAGCGGCAGTGATCGTTATGGTTGTTCTGATTATCGGGATCACTCTACCCACGGCGCCTGGGTATGTCGGTAATTGGCATTTCTTCTGTATTGCGGCCTTGACATTTTTCGGAGTTTCCAAATCTGATGCGCTTACGTATGCAGTTATGCTCCATTTCATAAGTGTTGGCGTCATTGTGGTCTTGGGGCTGATTTTTTTGCCTTTTAACAAATTCAGTTTTTCCGATCTCAGCAATAGACAGCTTTAAAAAAATATAGTAGCTTTTTTATAGTGTCGAACTTTTACGTTCGAATTTCCTTTTTTCTTATCCCCGCTCAAAATTCAATTGTAAGCATGTGATTTGGTTCGACCCTGTTTCTTTCATTTTTTCCTAGCAGATTCAAAGATCGGATTGTGTCTCTATTCCTTCAAGGAGGTATGCAATGCATTATCTCGTCACTGGAGGCGCTGGATTCATTGGGTCTAATATTGTTGAGAAACTTATCCTAAAGGGCGAAAAGGTCAGAATACTGGATAGCTTTTTTTCCGGAAAACGAGAGAATCTCCTTTTCCCTGAGCACGAGAGAATTGAATTAATCGAAGGGGATATTCGCAATTTAAAAGATTGTCGAAAAGCGGCGTCAGGAATTGATTATGTGCTTCATCACGCGGCAATTGCTTCGGTACCGCATTCTGTAAAGGATCCGTTACTTACCCATGAAGTCAACGTAACGGGAACTATAAACATGCTGATTGCGGCCCGCGATGCCGGGGTCAGGCGGTTCGTGCTTGCATCTTCTTCTTCTGTTTACGGAAATGGCAATTGTATGCAGGAACCTAATAGAGAGGAGATGAGGACCGAACCCCTGTCACCATACGCACTCAGCAAATGGATCGGTGAGGAAACTTGTAAAATTTTCACTAGGTTGTATGGTTTGGAAACGGTTGCTTTGCGCTATTTTAACGTCTTTGGAATAAGGCAGAACCCCCGATCTGAATATGCTGCAGTTATCCCGAAATTCATAGAGGCGGTTTTGCAGAAAAGAAAGCCGCTGATTTATGGTGACGGCCTGCAGTCGCGCGATTTCGTCTATGTTGATGATGTCGTGGAAGCCAACCTGAAGGCCTGTATGACGCCAAATTCGGTTGCCGGTAAAGTCTTCAATGTTGCCTGCGGAAAGAGCTGTACACTATTGGACATTCTTGACAGCTTGAGCCAGATCAATGAAATGGCTATAGAGCCGGTCCATACGTCTTCCAAAGCGGGCGATATCAGGCACTCTCTGGCCGACATTTCTCTATCAAAAAGTCTTCTCGGATTTGAACCGGGCACTCCTTTTTATGAGGGTTTAAAAAAGACTACGGAATGGTATAGGGCAGGACTCCGGGCACAACAGGAATGCGAAACAATTTGTTCAATACTCAAATTACGATCTGGAACGGATGCCTTTCCCGATCCGCTGCAAGATAGCAAATTGATCGAAAATACTTGATCCTGTTCTGTGAAAATTCCAGATCTATTCCTTTTTGAAGTCCAATCCGTACCCTTTTATTTTTCGGTGCAGGTTACTTCTTTCAAGTCCGATGGTATCTGCCGTCCGGGATACGTTTCCTTCATTTTCCTGAAGTTTTCTCATAATAAAGTTCTTCTCCCATTCCATTCTTGCCTCCCTGAAGGAATCGGAGGATATACCTGAATTTGAATCCGGTTTGGGATTGATCCTTATCATCGGGGGAATGTCATCCGATTTTATTAAATCCGATGAGGTCATAATGATCAGGCGTTCAATAATGTTTTTTAATTCCCTTACATTTCCCGGCCAGTTGTGCTCCATTAACATTTCAAGTGCATCGGGTGAAATTTTTTTCAGATCTTTCCCTTCCTTTTGGCAAAACTCAGCGATAAAACGAGCAACCAAAAGGGGAATGTCCTCTTTGCGATCCCGTAAGGGAGGAATCTCGAGGGGGATAACGTTCAGCCGATAAAACAAATCCTGCCTGAACCGTCCTTCTTCCATTTCGATTTCAAGGTCCTTGTTGGTTGCAGCCAGAACCCGGACGTCGGTTTCAATTACTCGTGTTCCGCCCACCCGTTCATATTTCTTTTCCTGAAGAATCCGAAGTATCTTTGCCTGAGCTTTCTGACTCATATCGGCAACTTCGTCGAGAAAGATCGTACCCTCATTGGCAAGGTCGAACTTGCCCCTTTTCGTCATTGTGGCTCCCGTGAAGGATCCTTTTTCATGTCCGAAAAGCTCGCTCTCGATTAACTCTTCGGGAATGGCTGCGCAATTCACTTCAACAAAAGGCTTCTGGCAACGTTTACTCTGCCTGTGAATCGATCTTGCCACCAGCTCTTTCCCCGTGCCATTTTCACCCATAATTAAAATCCATGCATTGGTCGGGGCAATGATGGATATCATTTCCTTCAACTCAAGAATGAACTTGCTTTCCCCTGTCAGTTCGCATTCCTGAGGAAATTTCTGTTTCAGCAGCTTATTTTCTTCTTCAAGACGAATGAACTCCAAAGCATGCTGGACCAGGAGGACCAGCTTGTCTAAAGAAAGAGGTTTTTCTATAAAATCAAAAGCGCCCAGCTTGGTGGCCTTTACTGCAGTTTCAATCGTGCCATGTCCTGACATCATAATCACCGGTATCTGTGGATTTTCAGACTTGATGATTTTCAAGGCTTCTACCCCATCCATACCCGGAAGCCAGATATCCAGGAGAACCAGATCAGGCAGCTCGTCTTCCACGATCCTGATCGCTTCTTCGGCGCTTCCCGTCTTCAAAACTCGATAGCCCTCATCGGAAAGGACACCGCTCAGGCTTTGACAGATACTTTCCTCATCATCTACAACGAGAATTGTTCGATTATTCATTCAATACTCCAGATCGGAAATCCTTATCATCATACGGTTTACGCAGGTAATTCAAAAGATATGATCGTGCCCTGCGGCCTGTTGTCCATTACGGAAATTCGGCCAAGGTGGTCCTCAATGATTGAATTTACAATTGCGAGACCCAATCCCGTGCCGCTTTTTTTCGTCGAATAGTAAGGCTCAAATATTCTCTTCTTGTCTTTTAGTGAGATGCCGCTGCCATTATCCTTTATCTCTACGCAAGCACATTTTTTTGTTTTATCATAAGATGTCTTGACTTCAACCGTGCCTTCAACCTTCTGTACAGCTGCAACTGCATTATCAAGAAGATTCATCATGACGCGCTTGATCTGCTCTGCATCCAGGTTCAGCATGGGGATATCGTCTCCCTGATTGAATGTGAAAGAAACAGTTTTATGTGCATCTTGGAACAGCATAACGGATCCGGCAATAACCTCATTTATATCATTTGGAGACAATTGGGTGACAGGCATACGTGCAAACCGAGAGAATTCGTTCACGAGGTTCTTCAGATTCTCAACCTGATCAATAATCGTTTTTGTGCATTCCTGAAAAATCGCTCCGTCATCGCCCAGTCGATCTCCATATCTCTTTTGCAATCTTTGGGCCGACAACTGAACTGGCGTTAATGGATTTTTTATTTCATGCGCTATACGTCTTGCAACTTCCCGCCAAGCCGCCATGCGTTCTGCACGCTGCATTGCCGACAAATCCTCGAAGACAACAACCAGCCCCATATAATTTTTTTCATCATCTCTCAAAATTGTTATGGTCATCCACACCGTCAATACATTGTCGCGCAGATTCAATTGGATCTGTTTCTCAATAAGACCATCTTCGCTCTCTTCCAGCTCTTTCAGTATATCGTTGACGATATCCATATGGTCAATTGGAAGGACGTCCTGAAATCTCTTATTCAGAACCTTTTCGGTTTTAATCCCGAGCATCTTCTCGGAAGCCCTGTTGATGGTGCTTATCAAACCGTTTTTATCTATGGAGATAACTCCTGCGGAAACATTGCTCAGGACTGTTTCCATATATTTTCTGCGCTGCTCAAGATCAAGATTGACTTGCTCAACTTCGATGTGACTCAGCTTCAGGTCCTCGGTCATCTGATTAAATGAATCGACCAAGACACCCAGTTCATCATCGGAAACAATATCGATACGATAATCGAGATTTCCCTGGGCGATACTGCGCGTGGCCTGAGCCAAATCCTGGATAGGAACGGTAATTCCCTTGGCGAGATACAGCCCGAACCAGGTTGCAGAGAAAACGATCAGAAGGGTAATAATGAACAGTGTGAGAATATAACTCAGTTTGATTGGATTTTTAAGCAGCCTGAACTGCTTATATTCTTCAGCTGTTCTGGAAATAACGCCTATTTTATCAATCAGATTTTTAGGAATCAGATAATAGACGGCAACCGTGCCGATCACTTCCTTAGGATTGATGCTGGATAGAATCGGCGAAAGTCCGCATATCAGATCTCCATGACTGAGGGATTGGGTGGTGGATATTTCCTTGCCTGAAAAGACCTCTTCCAGCGTTTCCGGATTCAGATCTTTCGGCATGACATCGGGGAAATCGGGGCTTCTGAATAGGACTTTATCCTCACGATTGGCAAAATATATTTCCACCATCCCGAGTTTGAAGTCTTTCTGCCGCTGCTGAACCAGCGTTTCCAGATAAGGGCGCCTCTCCTGCTCGTAAAGCTTATTGCTGCTTATAATCGTGCTCATCTGCCTGGAATAAAATTTCGCATTTTCGGCGCCTTGTTGATAATAGGTCTGAGCGATATCAAGGGAATAGTTTAGCGCGCCCCCCACTCGCATATTGAACCAGTTATCCACACTGTACGAAAGGAGATTCAAAGCTACAAAGAATAGAATGATGGTAGGAATCAGGGATAAACTGACGAAAGCCGAAACGAGCTTGGTCCTTAATTTGGACCCTAGTATTCCGTGCCGCCGCTCGTATACCAGCTTGACCACGTTCCTGATAATTAAAAATATCAACAGGATAATCAGGATGATATTAATATTGATGAGACCGAAAATCAGAATATTGTTCGAAACCGGAATCAGCTCGCCCAGACTGGACAGATGGGTTTCTATATAAGACAGCAGGGCAATACTCAAGGCTGTGAGGATGATGATAATCCTTTCACGGCGCCTGCGACGGCGGTCCTTCTCGTCCAGGAAAAGCTTCTTTTTCTCCGAATCGGTCATCCTCATAGATAATTACAGAATCGAATGTCTTTTGAGTTATTTATAGACAAATCCTTGTTTATACCATTCCGTTTCAAAATCCCACATTGAGACAAAAAACAAGAAATATTCCAGACGCGAATGTACCCGCAATTTCGATAATTTGGCTTTGACCCGGATAAAATACTGATTTTCTCTTTTCAGGATTTTCAATGGGGCTACTGCTATGCCATTCACATCGACCATAGCCTTTTTTGCACTTTCAAAATTTCTAAATTCGACCGGAACCCCCCCCTGCTCGGAAAAGGAAACATAAAAAATCTTCCTTACGTTGTCGTACTTGATCGTATGGCGAACCTCCAGTCTGGAGAGCACGCTATCCCAGGCAGTCCTCTCTTGGTACATCTCAATTGAATATGTAAAGGATGTCTGAATCCCGGCAAGAATGGCATCCTCAATTTTTTTATTGAAACAATTCTTTGCAGTGAAATAAGCCAGGACGTCTTTGGAATTATGGGTAATAAAGAAATCAGTGATCTGGGCTTCCATATCACTGGAAAAACCCGAATGGGAAGAATGCGTGAACAAGCATACAGCTGCCAAAATGATAATTATGCTTCTGAACCAGATTTTCATTGCTTGCAAAAACTCGATGATTTCAAGAGGATCGGAACGAAGAATAGATTCTGATGTTAATGGACAGATCGGGTCGGAAGCGCATAAGACCTTCGTCTGCCTGCGAACAAATATGGCGAACTTCAGCTAGCTCTGGGTTTTTATTATAAAACAATGGGAAGATACCCTGCCGAGACCGAGTTTCAATAAATCCTTAAATTTTGGAAGGATATACTAAGAAAAGCCGAAGAAAACAAGATCTTTTTGGCTTTAACAGAAAACGGATCAAATGGACATATCAGGGGAATTATGGCCAAAACAACTGTTAGGCAACAGCCGTCTTATTTTCCGGATAGTAGCTTACGATTTCAAAATTGCTTTTATCCGAGACCATTTTCCGCAATAATAAATTATTCAGGCGGTGACCAGATTTATAACCGACAAAGTGCCCGATAATGGGCAACCCCGTCAGGAAAAGATCGCCGATAGCATCCAGCACCTTGTGTTTTACGAGCTCGTCGGGACATCTCAACCCCTCTTTGTTAATGATCTTTTCTTCATCCAGAACGATCGAATTTTTAAGTGAACCTCCAAGGGCAAGCCCTTTGGCCTGGAGATATTCTACATCTTTCAGAAAACCGAATGTACGCGCTGCACAGATCTGATTTATATAGTGATCAGGCGTAAAGACCATATGGTAGACTTGATCACCGATTAAGGGGTGTTTGTAATCTAGTCGATAGGTTAATTGAAATTCGGGACAGGGTTTCAGTGTTGCTGTACAATCCTGATCCGTGATGGAGACCTCTCTTTTTATGACCAGAAAACGCTTGGCTTTGTTTTGAATCTTTATGCCTGCGTTCTTAATCATGTTGACGAAGGGCAGGGCGCTTCCATCCATAATAGGAACTTCCTGGGCATCGAGTTCCACAATCGCGTTATCGACACCCATTCCCCGAAAGGCGGAAAGGAGGTGCTCGGTTGTCGATACTTTTGTTCCGTTTGTTCCCAGTGTAGTTGCAAGTACCGTGTCTGCAACATTTGTCAGCTCGGCTCTAATATGATTGCGTTCGGCCGTATCTGTGCGCACGAAGACTATACCCGTATCAATTGCGGCGGGTTTGATTGCCATGTTAACCTTGCGGCCCGAATGTAAGCCAATGCTCTTACAGATGATCTCCGTCTTGATTGTTTTTTGTAAATACATATCCTCACCATAATTTTGATGTCGGTGGAATAGCAATATTTATACCATTATGCAAAAAAAGCTTCGATTCGTAAGTTGCCGGGATTAGTGATGAAACAATTACTCTATTCAATGGTTGTTCTTATAGCCCAGAGTGTTTTTTGCAACGTGTTGCAGAAAAGACACACACTTGAGCTGCTTTCAGCTTAGAGCGTATATAGACAGGTTTATTTCTTCGATGATCCGAAAAAACGGTCCTTTTCGCTATAAATGCAACCGCAATATTGCTGTCTGTAGAGACCTGTTTTCTTTGATATTTCAACTCCTTCTTTCCAACCTGTTCTGAAGTCCTCGTAATGAAACCGGATCCCGTACTCCTTTGCCAAATTAATACCTATTTCCCGAATAATTTCATGTCTCTGATACTTGCTGTAGAGAAGGGTTGTGGAAAAAGCGGTGAAGCCGTTTTGCTTCGCGAAAATGGCGACATGTTTTAATCTTTGATGATAACAGAAAATACATCTTTCACCTTCCCGGAACACAGTCCCCCTGAGGAAATCCTCCATCGGATAGTCGTCCGGGAAGAAAACATGGAAATTCAGGTCTGACGCGTACTGTTGAAGAGTACTGCGTCTCTTCTCGTACTCGGAGTATGGATGAATGTTAGGATTGTAGTAAATTCCTTGGAATTGCATCCCTTGATCTTTCAGTACCCGGTAAGGATAAATCAGGCATGGTGCACAACAAATATGGAGAAGCAATTTCATTTTTGATCTGACCCTTAATGCGGTTGACCACCAATCGATTTCAGGTGATCTCGTCCGGGGAAATATTAGAAAAGATCATTCTGCTTATCGGATGGCTTTCGTCCAAAATGTTCATAAGCGGCTTTGGTAACAACACGCCCCCGAGCCGTCCGATGAAGGAATCCTTCCTGGATCAGGTAAGGCTCGTAAACATCTTCCACTGTGCTGCGTTCCTCTCCGATTGCAAAAGAGAGGCTATCTATTCCAACCGGTCCTCCATCGAATTTCTCAATGAGCGTGAGGAGAATTTTTCGATCCATCAGATCGAACCCCCTGTGATCGACTTCCAGCATTTCCAAAGACTTGATCGCGATCTCCCGACTGACACGGCCATCTCCCCGGACTTCAGCAAAATCCCGAACCCGCTTCAGAAGCCTGTTGGCAATTCGAGGGGTACCACGGGATCTGCCGGCGATCTCCATGGCTCCCTCATGATCGAGATTAATCGAGAGTATTTT
>DHHG01000137.1 GCA_002403175.1 Syntrophaceae bacterium UBA4778
TTCTCAAGATGAAAATCTCACCACCTTTTCCCATTGCCCCTGCCTGGATGATCATCTGAGCTGCCTCGGGTATGGTCATAAAAAAGCGATTCACCTCGGGATGGGTTACGGTAACCGGTCCCCCCTGCTCTATCTGCCGGCGGAACAGGGGAATGACAGACCCAGAAGAACCAACGACATTGCCAAATCGCACTGCCACAAATTTTGTACCATTCCCCTGAAAGGCATGGAGGAGAAGTTCGGCCACCCGTTTGCTTGCCCCCATGACATTGGTCGGCTTCACCGCCTTATCGGTCGAAACCAGCACAAAACGATCCACTCCATGCTCAATGGCCAATTCCATCATGACCCGGCTTCCCTGGATGTTATTGGTAACCGCCTCCCACGGGTTAATCTCCAGGATCGGCACATGTTTATAGGCTGCAGCATGAAAGACCATCTCCGGACGGAATTGCTGAAAAACGGACCTCATGAGCGCAACATCCTGAACGTGGCCAAGGACGCATTTGAACTTGTGATAATAGAGTTCTTGCTGAAGCTCCATCTGAATATGAAAAAGATTGGCCTCGCTGGCATCGACTAAAATGAGGGAACGCGGCTGATATTTCACTACCTGCCGGCACAGCTCAGACCCGATGGAACCTCCGCAGCCTGTAATGAGAATAGTTCGTCCATCTATACAGTTTCTGATGCCCGTTTCATCTAAATGTACCGGGGGCCGCCCCAGCAAATCTTCATATTTCACATCCCGCAAAGATTTGATACTTACACGACCGTCAATAATCTCACCTATTCCCGGCAATGTCTTGTAAAAGACATTACAGCCCTTGCAGACATCAACAATATGCCGCAGCTGTTCGCCGCTGGCCGAGGGTATGGCTATGAGCACTTCTTCAATTTCTTCTCTTTGAACGATCCCGAATAAATCCTCAACGGAACCTATGACTGATACTCCATGAATCGATCGTCCCAATTTTTGGGGATCATCATCGATAAAACCTACCACATCATAGTGAAGCTGATAGTTATCAAAGATCTCCCGCAATATTTTTTCACCTGCGCCCCCGGCGCCAATTATAAGCACCTTCTTGCGATGCTTTGGATGAGAAGCATAGAACAGACCTGCCTGCATACGTTCCCGTCTTGAGAAATAAAAGCGGATAACCATCCGGAGCCCCCCCGCCAGAAGAAACGTGAATCCTCCATCAAGCACGAACACGGCCCGGGAAAATCCCATGAACCTGTACACGACAAGAATTATGGCCATGACGAAGAGCGTCGATACGATGCACGCCTGGGAGAGCTTCCAGAAATCCCTGATACTGGTATACCGCCACATGCCCCGGTAGAGACCGAAGATAAAGAACATACCAAGCTTCAAAGGGACGATCCACAAGAGCAAGGTAAATAACTGCCGCATTTCATAGTGCGTGAGATTAAATTCAAACCGGAAAAAATACGCAGCTGTCAGAGAAAGGGCAAATATAACCGCATCGGAAAAGATCATGATATAAAAATTTAGATTTTTTAACTGTCGATGCATATTGCTAATGCCGAACCCCTTCTGCCCTGATAACTTTTACCACTGTCATATACAAGATCTTTACGTCAAACACAAATGAACTGTTGTGCAAATAGTATTCATCATATTCGACTTTTTGCGGAATGGGCAAGTCATCCCGACCGTTGACCTGCGCCCATCCGGTGATGCCGGGAATAATTTTATGGACCCCCTTCAATGTCCTCAACTCGATCAAATCATCCTGATTGTACAACGCTGGCCTCGGGCCGACAAAACTCATATCGCCTTTCAAGATGCTCCAAAGCTGGGGTAATTCATCGAGGCTGAGTCTTCGCAAATAATACCCGAAAGTCGTCAGATACGCACTGGGATTTTTCAGGAGGTGTGTCGCCACAGCAGGGGTGTCCGTACGCATGGTACGAAATTTCGGCATCCTGAATATTTCATTGTTGATGCCCACCCTGTCGGACCAGTACAAAACGGGCCCCCTGGAATTAAGCTTGACAATCAAAGCAATGATCAGCATGGGTATGCACAACAGGCCACACAAAACCGAGGCCATAGCGATATCGAAAATGCGCTTGATATTCACACCTCTCCTGTTCGACGCATTTCCTGAACCGTTTCTCTCCACCCTGCCGCCAGATCATAGAGCGGAACGAAACCCAGCTCATTTTGAATGCGCTGGCTGTCCACGGCGATATCTTCCGTGTATTTATCGATGGTGGCGCGTACAATCGGCGGTGAAAAACCCATGATCTGCGCCGCATCTTCTACGATTCCGGCGGCACACCGCGCCGGTCCAATCGGCAGTGACGAACGAGGCGGCTTCCTGCCAAGGGCCTGACACATAGTTGAAATAATATCATTCAAAGTATGAAATTCACCATCAGAAACATTGAATACTTTGCCGGCGGCTTCCGGATGCGTTAATACCAATAAAGCTGCCCGGGCCACATCCTTGTCATAGACAAGGGTACGACGGTTCTCCCCGCGACCGATGGGCAGAAAGCGGCTGCGCGCAAGGGCATGAAGGAGCCGCTGATAATTGCCCTTGATCCGGGCCCCATAGACAGCGCCCAGTCGCAACACCGTCCCCAGGGGTTTCCCCTCCTTCTGTTTCGCTGCAAGGACGATCCTCTCCGCATCGAGCTTGGTGTGCGCGTAAAACGAATCGGGAAGGGTGGGAGATTCTTCTGTCAGGACCCTCCCGGCGGAACTGCCATAGACGGCAATCGTACTGAAAAATACCAGGCGTTTGACACCTGTTTGCCGAGCCGCCTCGACGACAGTCGCCGTACCGCCGACATTGATCCGTTCATATTTTCCTTGAAGTGCCGGAGGCGGATTGACGATATGGAGCAGGGCCGCCATATGAATGACACCGTGCACACCCTGCATGGCCGACTGAACAGCTGTTTGATCAGTTATATCACCAATTCGTGTTTCCATCCCTTTCGGCCATACGTCATCCGGCGGCGAATCAATAGACAACGTGCGTATCCGGAAGCCCGCGTCATGCAACGCCGCCACAACACGTGGTCCCACAGCGCCAGTGGCGCCGGTGACAAGGATGGTGGGAAAATAATCCATGCTAATTCATACGATTGAAATGAGACAGGATTTGCTTGGCGGCTTTTGACACTGAGAAGGTACTCTCCAGAAGAGCCCGGGCATTTTTCCCTAAAAAACGGCGATACTCTTCGTCCCTCACCAATCGCCTGGCATGGGCGGCAAACAGCTCATCATCCCCATTCATGCACACCAACCCTGCCTGCCGGCCTTCCAGAATTTCTTTCAAATCATTGCCGGGATTAATACTCGCCAGAATGGGCATTGAATGATACATGTAGCCAAGCATCTTACCCGGAAAATTCTGAGTTTTCAAACCGCGATTGAGGGAGATCAAACCAACATCAAATTCGGAAAGCATGGACAAGTATTCTCTCTGTCCCACTGCGTCGTGTACGGCTATATTCATCAAACCCTTTGATACAATGGCCGCCCTTAATCGTGGCACTTCACTTCCGCCACCCACCATTAGAAAATAAGCAGATGATTCATCCCGTAAATTTTCCGCGAGGCGGATAATATTGTCCATGTCCTGGGCCACACCAATATTACCGCCATAAAAAAAGACGACTTTCCCCTGTAATCCCAACCTGTCCCGGTAGTCACCCGGTTGAATATTCTCTCCTGTTAAGGCTGTCCAGTTATACAGGACTTCCAGCCGGTATTTTTCCTCCAGACCTTGTTCAGAAAAATAATTCAGATTTGCGGGAGACTGGACACCTATGATATTCGCCGAATCATAGTTCAGTTTTTCTTTGTATTCAAAAAAACGATGAATCAGACTCCCCCGATTTAAGACGCCCGTATCCACCGCCCACTGTGGAAAGATATCACGCAAGATCAAATATGACGGGCAGCGATAGCGGCGTTTAAGCCTGGAGACGAGGGCGCCGAAAAAGATCGTCGGGGAATAATAGACTATGAGGTCACAGGGGTTTTGCATGAAAAAAGCTTTCCCCTTCCACCACATGACCGAGGAAAGCGTTATTTCCCGCCACGCTCGCAGCCACCGGGCGGCCGATTTAATCTCTCCGGCCCTGACCCGGAGAACCTTCATATCCGTGTCTTCATCCACCTCAAAGTTCTTACGGATCGCTTCATCAGGTGCGGCGATAATGACCTCATGCCCCAAGTTGCGAAATTCACGGGCCAAGTCATCGACAAGCTTTGCGCTGGACATGATGCTGGGCAGATAATAGACGACCAGAATCAGGATGCGTTTAGCAGGGCTTATTGGGACCATCTGGTGCGGTTGATGTATGTGATGCTCTTTAGATGATCTGTATATATTATTTAGTCTGGATTTCAAAAGCGTATGCTTCTTCCAATAAATCAAGGCAGATTTGATTGTTTCGAAGCGCAAGCGAAAATTGTGGTGCGTTCCCCTCACCCATTTATGTACAACTTTGACATCCGGCACATAAACAATGCGGGCAATCTGCAGCATTCTTTGTCCAATGTCTGCGTCTTCAAAATACATGAAATATTCCGGATCAAAACCTTTCAATTGCTTTAAGAACCGCGTGCGGAAAAACATAAAACAACCGCTCGGAAATTCAACACCATCAATCATTTCGTCGTAATTTCGATCTCGCATTTCAAACAAGTCAAGTGTCGATTGAAAATAGGCGCTGAGCCAAGTTGGTGCAAAACTTCGCAAAAATAGAGTAAACAAGGTTGGATTTCGCTTGCACAAATAGTGACGTTCACCATCTTCACCGAACACTGATGGTACAAGCAAACCTACATCAGGGCTACGCTGCATGAAACGTAAAGCCTGAACAAAGCTATCCGCCTGGACGAACAAATCCGGATTAATCACGACATGGAAATCGGACTCAGCCTGTTCGATCACCAAATTATTTGCCCGGCCATAGCCTATATTGCCGGGAGAACGCAATAAGCTCACTGACCAGCATGAAAAACTTGCAGACCAACTTTTTATCCATGCATCCAAATACTCAAACCATAAGGGATCATCAGAATTATCCACCAGAGTCAATTTAAAACGAGCGGCGTAATTTTTACATACCTCTTGACCTGCGATCTCCAGTGCCTGTAGCGTTCGCCATAGCACAATAAAATCTGGCTTATAAACCACCAAGGATGCACTAATCTTTATATCATCCAATCTACGATTCATTATTTGGTACCTTTTGTACCGGCTCTATGACTTTCGCCGCTATTCCAGCCGCAACCGCATATGGCGGCACGTCATTCAAAACCACAGCATTTGCTCCAATCCTTGCGTAATCGCCAATCGTTACCCTTCCAATAATTTTTGCGCCCGCACCAATCAGTACATGATTTCCGATGACAGGGCGCAGCGAAACAGTGAACTGCATATCTGGCTCTCTTGTGCCCAACGTAACGCCCTGCATGATGGTCACGTTGCAACCTATCCGCTCGGCACCAATCACAGTCCCAACCGTATGCGGTAAAAATAATCCTCCCCCTATTTCCACTCTGGGCGACACTTCGATGCCAAAAAGCAGGACATTCAGCATAGCAAAGAACTTGGCAATGATGCCCATGTGACGCCTGTAAAAAGATTGCGACAGGCGCAGTAAAACATTCGGGACAAGACGAGGGTTTAAGGAAGCTGCAAACAACTGCAGGCTGGAAAACGACTTCGGATGCCCTGCTATTTGATAGTAACGCTCTATATCAGCACGTAATTTTTTCACCGCAATACCGTCTTATGGGCATACCAGGCAAGCCCGCTGACCGAAAATCCAATAATCATCTGTATCCATTGAGCCTGATCCCAGTTTACCACGAGGGGCAACGTTGCAATAGCAACAAGAGGCCAGATTTTTCGGCGATGCATCTGGTCATTTTGCCGCCGCACATACTCTACGACAAATACCAGATAGAGAAAATTGGCAATAACAAACGACCATCCCAATGCTTCCAATGTGGGGTAATTCCGCAAACAGTACCAGACAATAGCCATCAATCCAACGTTAAAAATCAGATCAGAAAGCAGTAAAATTCGTGAGTTTCGTGTTGCTATGATTAACATTCCATACACCCATGACACCCCCCGTAAAATGACAGCGGCGGCCAAAACCATCAGCAAATCCCCCGTTGCATCGAATTCATGACTGTAAAGAAGGTGTATCAGAGGGGTTTTAAAAAAAACCATCAGATAGCAAACCAGTGTTCCGACTGACAACACGAGATATGCCGTTTTAAGCATACAAATCCTTTGACTCTTCAATTCGATGGAATGCGTCAAAAGCGGCAAATATATTGTGCTGCAGGCTGTGAGAAACAGTGTCGTATAGTTGAACGTCAATGTCCATCCGGCGTCGAACAATCCGGCAAAGGCTAAACCACGCGACTCGATGATCCAGGAACGAATCAACAGTAACGCAACCGTTGTCGAAAGCGCCGCACATAAACTTGAGAACCCGAATTTCAGAAACACTCCGGTTTCCTGGAATGCTAAACGTCCGGAAGACATCGCCGGAAATGCACGGGTCAGATGCACACACCCCCATGCCCCGACCAAATAACTCAGACCAAAGCAAAGCACAAACAGCCATACGAGCATTTCCGGACGGTAATTTACCCTCAGGAAATATGCTGCCGCCAGCGCCATCGCCAAACCAAGCGGACCCGCAATCTGGGAAAGCGCCATATAACGATACGCGCGGTAGCCGTTCAGCACTGCTATCACATAGGTTGCCCCGACATTCAGAAGCACTGCAAAACTAAGCCAACGGACAGAAGAGATCAGGTTTGGCGCATCGGAAGATAGGAAAAATCGCGTCAATATCGGCGCTAAAATCAGTATAAGAAGCGCCGCTACCGTTCCCGTCCCGCCGATCCAAAGACTCGCCGTTGCGCGAAAGCGCCGGCGATCCGACTCATCTTCCCGTGCGGACAGTCCCTGGACAACTACATTCGTACCGCCAAATGTTGCTCCGATGGTTGCAGCTTGTACAATTTGCCGCAGTTGGGAATATAACCCGACCCCTGCCGGCCCGAGCCACAAGGCCACAACCTTGAAGCTCGCCAACCATAACAATGCCGAACCAAACACCCCGACGACACTGGAATAGACTCCCGATCTCACGTTCTATTGATAAAACAATAAGTAAGTTTCATCATTAACTCCAACATCAACAACCGCTTTCCAGGCGGGCGCGTTTAAGACTGGAGAGCAGCATTCCCCACATGAAGTATGCAAAGATGCCGGCGTATGGCTGTCGCAGGGTAACCTTTAAGTTGCTATCCACGAAAACCAGATAAAACACAATGGCCGTCAGCCAGAATAACTCTGTCGGCCATTTCTCTCTCCTTTGCCACAGTAAATATAAGGTGTAACCACTAAGGAAAATTACTGGCAACAGTGAGATAACGCCAAAATTGTAGGCCACGTCCAGATACCAATTGTGAGCACTTGTCTTTACCTCGCGAGGAAAAGGCACCGGGTGTCCTAAAAAGACCGTTTTTGCGCTTTCGACAATCCCATTACCATATAATTTCCAGTCTCCCAGGCGCTCTTCAATATTAGCCGGCGGTCTTCCCTGCTCCATACGTTCATACTTTCCAACATATTGATCTCTAAACATGTCCATAGTAGAATCTTTAAAGTCAATACAATTCTTCATAATAGCAAAATACGCCTGAATCCCTACAATTGCAGCCACAACTAGAATGATTGCCTGAATTTTTTTGACTCCCTTTAACCGGAAAAACGAAAACGTACCAATAAATGAAATGAATGCAAAGATTGTCAGGAAGGAAAAGCTTCCAACCGCATAAATGTACATGAGTGGGGCCAAAAAATAAAATATCTTTCTGTATGTATCCCACAGCATGGACATCGAATAGGCAAAGCCGCAAATCAAAATCAAAGGGACATATTGAAAATGCTGATAGATGCTAAAAACATACATGTAATGCGTGAGCCCAAAATATCCACGCAACCACCCCGCCAGAAGCTGTGCGGGTACAATCAGCAGCAAGACCCCAAGAAATGCCTTGGGAATTATTTTGTTCTTATCCTCGACCAATTGCCCCAGCACAAGACCGGCCGTAGGCAACAGGACCTGTATAAACAAAATAACCTTTCGCAGCTCGATTCCCGGACCTGCCAGCACTAAAGAAAGAACCATCAACAGTGCCATTACCGCAACCACCTTCAATGCAAGTGTGGCCCGCCTGTAATTGGCTGCCAGCAGGAGCAGACCGCCGTAGCATGCAAGCAACGAAACCGGCAGCGGCAGCTGGCTTATCACCCCCCCGGAATCCCAAACGGGATCGAGGCTGTTATAAATTCTGCCGGACAGCTGAAAAAATAACGGAAATAGCAGCCCAGAGCCAATGACCCATAGAATCAAGCTCTTATTTCTGACGTCGGCTGTCACAAAACTGATTTTTATCATCATTAAGAATTCTTTTACCCTGCCCCAAAGTATGTACCAACTTCAAGCGGGGTTTTTGCAGTTGTAATATTGTTATGTACCTTGACAAATGGATACGGCAGGGCTTACCGGAACCACACGGTCCTATTCACATAATCGGTATAGCTCATGATGATACGGACAATTTTTTTCGATACATTCTTCATCTCGTAGTCAGAAACGATATTGAATGGGCGGGTTACGCTGGCGTAATGGTCAGTGGCAACATCAATGGCCTCGAGGACCCGGTCCGCCTTCAGGCCGCACATGATCAGAGTCCCCTCGTCCATCCCTTCCGGCCGCTCATGGGCCTGGCGTATCGTGACGGCAGGGAAGCTCAGAATGGAAGATTCCTCCGTTATGGTCCCGCTGTCGGAGACGACGCAATGGGCATGCATCTGCAGATTCACGTAATCCAAAAAGCCAAGTGGCTTTAAAAAGCTAATGCGTTGATCCAATTCGCTTATACCGAGATTTTCCATGCGGTGTCGTGTTCGTGGATGGGTGGAAACGATTAGAGGCACATCATATTTTATCGCAATAGCCTTCAACGTTGCCATCAGATCAGAAAAGTTGATATCATTATCTATATTTTCCTCCCGATGTGCGCTGACGACAAAGTAGCGCCCCGGCACTACTTGCAGACGATCCAAAATATCTGAGGCATCGATCTGCTGTCTGTAATAGGCCAGCACTTCTTTCATGGGAGAGCCTGTCTTAATGACCGTCTCCGGCTTTAGACCCTCAGCCAACAGATAGCGGCGTGCATGCTCCGTGTAGGTCAGATTTATATCACTGATGTGATCGATGATTTTACGATTGATCTCTTCCGGGACCCTCTGATCGAAACAGCGATTTCCTGCTTCCATGTGAAAGATGGGAATTTTACGCCGCTTGGCGGCAATCGCGGAAAGGCAGCTATTCGTATCGCCCAACAGAAGAAATGTATCCGGACATACCTGTGCCAGTAAATCATCGGTGCGGGCAATGACATTACCAATGGTATGAGCTGCATTTACACCTACGGCATTCAGGAAATGATCAGGTTTCCTAATGGCCAATTGCTGGAAAAAAATCTCGTTCAGCTCATAATCGTAGTTTTGACCGGAATGAACAAAAATGTGCTCTGTATGCATGTCGAGCTGATGAATTACCCGGCTCAATTTAATTATTTCTGGTCTGGTTCCAACAATTGTCAGTACTTTGAGAGCCATAAGCAGCCTACTTTCTTTTTTAAAAGCTCATGCAATATAAAAACTACGGTTAACCAGGAAATCGTTGTGCATCAATTCAATCATTGTATCCCATGCAGGTGGTTGATAACCCGTCATTTCATGAAACATAGTGGAATCCAGGGATCGGTCCTGCACAAAATCATCGTAAGGCTCGATCTCAATATCCTTGTCATAACGCTCCGCGACCAACCGGAGTAAGTCATATTTGGAGACCGGTTCTGATGAAACGTGATAGACACCGCGTAAATCATTATTTGGCAGCACGTAATCGCGAATAATCCTTGCAAGTTCAATCGTAGGAAAGCCTGAGTATATGGCTTTGCGGAAACCACACACTTTTTGATTCTGGGCAAGGAACCATTCAATCAGCCCGTATCTCCCTTTTAGTTCATGCCCGATGATCGATGTCCTCAGAGTTACACAATGGGGATAGCTCACCTCACCGAGGTATTTTGTGCGGCCATAGAGATTCTCGGCATCAGATTGATCACATTCCTTGTACATGCCCTTTTTCCCGTTAAAAACACAGTCCGTGCTGATATGAATGAGACGAGCTCCGGCAGTTTGGCTGATGAGAGAAATGCGATGTGGAAGCAGCGCGTTAATAGCAATCGCCGTAAGTGGATCTTCAGCAAGAGGGAGTTGTTTAATAATGCCAATGCAGTTGATCACAATATCCGGCTGGATAGACGCTAACGCACGAATAAGGCTTTCGAAATAATTAGCGTCAACACTATTCGGTAGAAATCGGACAAGCATATCTGGCGGAAAGTGCTTTTTCATACCCGTCAAGCTTCGCGCAGTGGCTGTCACATCATATTCTGGGAATGCGGAAAGATAGCGTAAAAGTAAGTGACCTAACATACCGGTGCCGCCGAGAATTAAAATCTTTGGCTGTTTGTTCATATAGCAGTCATCCTCAAAAAAATGTCCGTTAAATTTCCGTTTTCGTGATTTCAGACGCAGCCCATGCCATGTATTCCTGTAAGCCTTCCTCCATCAATACGGAAGGTTCAAAACCAATGGAATGACGCGCCTCAGATATATCCGCCAAGCTGTGCCGTACATCGCCATACCGAGGTGGACCGTACACCACTTGTGGTTCAATTCCTGAAACCGCCCACAACAGTTCCACAAGCTTGTTAATCGTAATCCTGCCGCCGCTGCCGATATTGAATGCACCGGACAAACCATTCGCCATTGCAGCTTTTATATTGGCCTGAACCACATCTTTAACATTTATGAAATCACGGGTTTGCTCGCCGTCGCCGAAAATGGTCAGTTGTTCGCCACGGAGCATCTGGAAAGCGAAGATCGGTATCACATTGCCATAAGCATCGAATCGTTGATTTGGGCCATACACATTGAAATAACGCAGGCAGACTGCTTCTAAATCGTAGAGTTTTGCATACGCCAGGCATTCCTTCTCCATACAAAGCTTCGAGCTACCATAAGGTGTATCTGGATCAACCGGGTGGTCTTCTTTAATGGGAAGTGTTTTCAGTTCACCAAAAATCCCCGCTGATGAGGACGCGACGATCTTTCTGACGCCTGCACGGCGAGCAGCTTCCAAAACTTTCAGCGTGCCCATGACATTGATATCCGCATCTATAATGGGGTGATCGATAGAACGCTTGTTGCCCACAAAAGCCGCTAGATGAAACACCACTTCAACGCCTTTGATCGATTCGGCAACAACGACTTCATCGCGGATGTCGCCTTCTATAAAACGAAGTTGAGGGAACTGATTAAGGTTTGAACGATAACCGGACAGGAGGTTATCGAGCACTGTGACCTCATTGCCGTCATCAACAAGTTGCCGCACCAAATTAGAGCCAATAAAACCAGCGCCGCCGGTTACGAGAAACTTCAATGGGAAACCTTTCTTATAGATAGATTTTATTCTGGTGTCATTCGCACGCAAACTGGAGTTGGGAATTTTAAACTATACATACAATTCAGCTGTCACTATAAAACAATCGCACCCGTTTCCAAGGTATCCTTTACCAAATCGAGTTTCAACAGCAACTCAATCAGGCCATGCTCATCCAATCGCTGTGCATTGTGAGAATGGTAATCCTCATGGCCGGAGACTTCCGTTTCACCCTCAGTAAAATAGCAGGCGTAGTTGAGATCGCGGATGTCTGCCGGTATCCGGTAATAATTACCCATATCTTCCGCACGGGACATTTCTTCCCGTGTCAGCAGCGTTTCATAAAGTTTTTCGCCATGCCGTGTGCCAATGATGTGAATATCATTGTCAGCGTTGAAAAGCTTTTTCAATGCAAGGGCCAGTGTTTCAATTGTCGCCGCAGGCGCCTTTTGAATAAAAAGATCACCCGGACGTCCGTTCACAAAAGCATACGCAACAAGATTTACAGCGTCATCAATGGACATCATGAACCGGGTCATGTTTGGATCTGTAATTGTCAAGGGCTTCCCTGTCATAATCTGGCTGATAAAAAGAGGAATAACGGAACCCCTGGAACCCATGACATTGCCGTAGCGGGTACCGCAAAAGATTGTCCCTGAATCACCGTGGGTCCGCGCCTTGGCGATCATGAGCTTCTCCATTAGCGCCTTGGACATCCCCATTGCATTGATCGGATATACAGCCTTATCAGTGCTGAGCGTGATCATGTTCCTGATGTTGCAGGCTAATGCCGCTGTCATGACGTTCTCCGCGCCAATGGCGTTCGTCCGGATCGCCTCCAGGGGGAAGAATTCGCAGGACGGCACCTGTTTGAGTGCCGCCGCATGAAACACCATGTCCACGCCCTGCATGGGAGGCAGGAGGCTATCATAATCCCGGACATTTCCCAAGTAGAACTTCACTTTCGGATTCCGCAGGGCATTGCGCATATCGTCCTGTTTTTTCTCGTCGCGCGAAAAAATCCGGATTTCCTTGATGTCGGTATTTAAAAACCGATGCAATACCGCGTTGCCAAAGGTGCCCGTACCACCTGTGATTAGCAGGACTCTGTCTTTAAACATGATTAAACCTCAGTATCATATAATCTTTGTCTTTATTAATATTCGATGAGTTGATGTTTGTGTGAGGACGGTTAAAACAACCACAACTTGATGTATTACTACGGAAAGTAAACATATCAAAGTATGTCATGCATGACTCTGAATAAAGTTCAGGGCAGGCTTTGATAAGCCTGCGCCATATCCCCGCCTCAGCGAGGACAGGCTTGATACGAGTCATCAAGTTTTTTCAATGGATTCGTCAGCTTGTCCCGGACACCGTTCCGGGATTCGCCTGAATGACACATTAAAAATCTTTGTTTGGCGGAGTAATAATTCATATTTTCGTGGCGGCTTCTTATAGAATTGAGTGAGAATATACATACAAATACAATATCAGCGGGGATAACTAGCTGAAAAAGTTAACATATGCGGTAATTCTCATCAATGAGTGCATCTTTTTCTGTTCTGTTTGGATAATTTATAAGTACGGCCCTGTAAATGCCTTTGAATACGAATAAGCTACCGGCGGCAGCACCAATAATCCCATACTGACTAATTAATTGTCCAATATCATTAAGCGACCCTGCGCCACCAAGTACAGTCATCGGGATGGTGATCTTTTTCCGGATTTTCTCAACTATCGCAAGATCATATCCTTTCATTATACCGTCATTATCTATAGAATTAACTATTACTTCACCAACACCAAATTTTTCCAGTTGCATCGCAAACTTTATTGGACATTTTCCTGTGTTCTTTTTACCGTTATGTGTCCAGATCTCATAATTTTCACCTATCAACTTTTTCTTAACATCAATAACCACAACGACACTCTGGTTGCCAACTTGTTCTGCTATTTCAGAAACTAGTTTAGGGCTATCTATGGCAGCATAACTCAATGCAACCTTTTCAACGCCCAAAGCAATGATACTTTGTGCGTGCTCCGTTGTCTTTACACCGCCACCGTAACAGAGAGGCATTCGACATTCAGCGGCTAAATTATCAATCATTTTGAAGTCCGGCTCCGTGCCATTGGTAGTGGCATTAATATCCAGAACCATCAGCTCATCAACTTCCATTTCGTTAAAAATCCGAACTGCGTTGATAGGATCACCGACATACTTGGCGTCCCTGAAATTGACGGTTTTTACAAGTCTCTTATTTTTTACGAGCAGGCAAGGAATGATTCTAGGGCGCAGCATCTTAAATTTCAGCAAAATTTTTTAAGAGAGAAATGCCCCATTGATGGCTTTTTTCCGGATGAAACTGAACGCCGAAAATATTCCCAAAATGGACGGCGGACGCAAACTGCCCGCCATAGTCAGTCAGTGCAAGTATATTATCCGACTGATTGCAGTGAAAATGATAAGAGTGCAAAAAATAAAAACGGCTGTCTGCATCAATATCTTTGAATAATCTGTTTTTTATAACCAGCCGGATATTGTTCCAGCCCATATGAGGAAGAGGGCTGGAGGAAGTTAATTTTGCCCGGTCGAATTTTTTCACCACTCCGTCAATCCACCCTAACCCTTGCCGGTTGCCTTCCTCGCTGGAATGAGCCAGAATCTGCATTCCCACGCAGACACCCAGCACCGGTAGACACCGCTCGAGTACCAGCTCATCAAGGGCGTGCGTCATACCGGATATTTCAAGTTTTTGCATGGCATGATCAAAAGCTCCGACTCCTGGCAAAATTATTTTCGTAATATTTTTTAAATGATCAGCTTTGGATGCAATGACAAAGGGCATGCCCAATTTGCTGTAAATATTAGCAAATGCCTTAATATTTCCCAACCCGTAGTTAATTATGCCAATCATCTAATAACTCTTTTTTCCACGCCTATCATTTGCATCACTTTGGCTCCTAAATTTATCAGAAACATATTGTTTTTATAGTCACGGAAAGACTTGTTTTCTCCGTCATACAGTTCCTGCAACTGGGCTGTGGTTAAGTCCAGCTTTTTCGCCACATATTCAAAGTCTTCCATCATTTCTGTTTCGCTTATTTCCGGCTTTGCTACACGCAAAAGCGCCTCGTCTCGGGTCATCTGATTGGTTAAAATTAAACTCGATAGGTGAGCTTTGCGCCTTTCATAACCAAACTTTTTAGGAAGCCAGAAACACTCCACGAATCTTGTAAATCGCGATTCATGATGCTTTTGGGCATATTTTTGCCAGCCGAAACGCTCCGTCAGCAAACGTATGGCATCTTCTTTGATATAAGGCACATAATCCAGCATTCGTAGCACTTTCACGCCCTTAATATACCGGTAATAAAGTTTATATTTAAAAATGTCCGCCGTGGGGAAAGTTTTTAAGGGCACTGTGCCGAAACGGCGATGAATATCATTCACAAAACGCATATCTGTCTGATAGTAAGCACCCCATTCAAGTGGTTCACGGACACATTCCGTTGAATAGTTTCCGCCTGTTAAGATATATTTATAATTATTTTTCGCGGCAAAGTTGTAAAGAGATGAAAAAAAGCATAAATCCTGAGGGGTATCAACATTAGCGACCTGCGCTTTAAAAAACGCCAACTGCAAGTCTTTCATCTCTGACCATTCAATAACTTCCGTATAGAGATCAAGCCCCAGCCCATCCACCATTCTTTGAATATTATTAGCGGACACTTCTGAATTCCAGCCGCCATCGACATGGAATATCAAGGGTCTTAAACTATATTTTTCCTTGGCAAGATATGTTACGTATGAACTGTCAACACCTCCGCTTATACCGATCAAACAATCGTGATCACGACCCTTTCCATCCTTCTTGATCTTGTCAATGAGAGGGGCAAGCATTTTTTCACCCTTTTCATTTGGATGCCAATTCGGTTGTATATTTGTATAGTAATTGCGGCAATAGTCACACCAACCCCGTTCATCAAAAGTTATATCGGGATCAGTGGTGTCCATAATGCAGTTAGAACATATTTGATTTTTTACTTGACTCATATTTGATTCTCCGGCTCTAGTTAAAAAAATACGTGTATATGAACATTTTCAATGGAGCAGAGCCTTATAAAAAAGCTGGCGGTTTGTCTCCAGCACAGCAGGATCGAGCAAACGATTTATAATACTGGTTTTTACTATAGTCCGCTTTTTCAAAAGATCATCATTGTTCAATAAGGCCATCCGCTCAATTATTTCGACAAAATGACCCATCTGCGTTAAATCCACATCCCAACCTAGCCCATCAGCCTCTAGATTGCGCCACGGTGTTTCTGTACTAATTAGCACCGGCGTTCCAGAAGTTAAACACTCGGCGATCACATGACCATAGGCCTCGCCACCAGTTGGGAATAAAAATAGATCATAACGGCTAAAGACGTTTACTACCTGATTCGCGGTAACACTACCAAGATAATTCACTTTCACATTAGCCGGCAACTGGTCTATTAAATCTTGGCATTCTTTCCAATAAGTTTGATTTTCTGCGGGACCATAAATATCGAACACCACACTGGCATTCACCTTTTTTAAAACCCTCAAGGCGTAATCCAAATTTTTCTCGCGTGAGATTCGGGACAAAAACACAATTCTTAAACCTTCGCGATCCGTTGATGGCTCAAAAGTTAAATCAGGAGCGACGTCTGGAATATTTTTAATAGAAAAGTCTCCCGTGATATGAATAGCGTCGGCTTTTATTTTCATGACCTTAATAATATGCATCTTTTCGAACTCGCTGGATGCACGCCAGGTCACATTCTTATAAAGCCCAACAAGTCTGGCCACTTGAATAAAAACGAACTTTTTGGGGTATTTTTGCTTTAATGAAGCCCATGCAAACTCACCCCACGGTGCGACAATCACAGGCTTAAAGGTTGCCCTACGAAGCTTTCTGTTCAATAACGCCTTTATAGTAAAAAGATCAAAAAAGCTATTTAGATAGAGTACATCATGAGGCGTACCTACTATCAAACTTAATATGTCTTTTATCGTGCTTGACGGAGGTGGCAAATAATAAACCATGGCATTGCCAACTTGTTGCCATTGATTAATCTTTATATCAGGGTAAGGTTTATTTTCCCCCACATCCCGATCTCTTGTCACTATCTTAAACTCAAACTCATCACACAAATGATCAACGGTATTAACGATAGTACGCAAAATACCACCAGCTTTATAGCCGGGGAGGTAATTGCCGACAAAGGTAAGAATAATGGGTTTCAGCGCAATGACTTCCTGTAGATGACCTTTATCTCATACCATTAATTCTGGTGGAATCGTTCGCCTTTAGAGGCTTGACAAAGCACTTCCTCATATCGCTTGGTACAGATGGTGCGAGAAAAGTGCTGTTCAGCGAACAGTCTGGATTTTTCCCCCATCTTTTTCCTCAGCCCTTCATCCCTGCACAATTTCAACACAGCATGTGAGAATGCTTCGACGTCACCAGGATCTACACAAAAACCACAACCAGCCTGTTTAATTATGCTTGCTGCATCCCCTTGTTGATTTACCACAGCTATGACTGGCCTACCACAAGCCATTATTGTGGCAAGTTTGCCGGGCACAGTCGGCAAGGGGATATCGGGACTTAATGAAATCAAACACACATCGGATGCGTAAAGAAACTGCATATACTTATTATGCGGCATTCCTGGACGTAATAGAACATTTTTTACTTTCCATTCCTGTATTAAGTTTCGCAAAGCAGCCTTTGAGGAACCCTCACCAGCTAAGAGAAATATGATATTGTCGCATTCCTTAAGATCCTCTGCTACTTTTACAACCACCTCAAGACCTTGAGCCTGCTCAATAATACCCGCATATGAGACAACAAATTTATTGCCGATTAATTCTTCACTGCGAAAAGATCTGGCTCTATCAGAAGCACCCACAGTATGGGTATCAACCCAATTTGGGATAATATACGCTTGCTGCTTCACGCCTCGTTGAACTAGGTAATCTTTGTTTCCTTTCGAATAAACTATAAAAGTATATGCTTTTTTGTAACATATTGTCTCCATTTTTGATAAAACTCTCTTAATGAATTTGCTTTTTATTGCCCCCGAATCAAACAGAACTTTTGGATGAATATCCTGCATATTAAAAACAAATCTCGTATTTTTAGCTTTCGATATAATATAACCTGCAATACCCATATACAGAGGTGGCGAATAAACAAGAATCACATCTGGCCGTCTCACACACAAACCTCGAAATGTAAATAAAAGAAATGAAAGAAAAAATCTCAAAGCCTTTCCGCCGGGGATTTTGGATAGAAAAGACAATGGTGATACCCTGAGCACATTTATGCCTTTTAAAAATTTTCTCGAAGACTTCTTAAGGTAGTATTCGTGCCCTTCATCTACCATGTCTATGTCATCTGGATGTTCCGTAATGACAGTTACGTTATGTCCCCTTTCGCTGAGACTCTCTGATAGTTCTGTATAGAGCCTAGAACAAGAATCTATTATTGGCGCATAACTTACGACTAGAATCATTATATTCATGGCATGCAATACTTTTTCTCTTCACCATAATGAATCGTGGAATTAGAAAATACAAAGCACCTTGCATAATTAAAAAAAACGTTTTTTATTTTGAATAGCCTATAATGTAAGAGGATATAAAGGCAACTAACATAAAAATTGAAATGACATTAAAAGTTAAAATCTAAATAAGAGAGTAAAGTACTTTTTTTAACTTTTAGTTGGGCTAAAAAGGCAGGAGCATCAAACATCATACAGGAATTATTCATAATTCATTTATTAAAGAAAGCATGTTTTTTTTGCATTAGAGAGTTTCAAAAAACCTTCATCTTTAACAATTGCTGAATATTACGAAATTTTGCTCCATTTTCCCGCAACCAGTTAATATCCCGATCCCACCATTTTAAACGATTTAGGAAATCAATTTCTGTCGGTTCGAAGCGGTATCGCAAAATAGTAGCTGACACTCCCCCCACGATGGCATAGGGAGGCACATCCTTAGTGACCACTGTACCCGCACCGACAATAGCCCCATCCCCTATCGTCACGCCATCGAGAATAATTGCCCGTGCCCCTATCCATACATCATTACCGATCTTGATTTGTGCGAATTCCTCCCAAAAAGGAGGAGATGCAAACGTAATTTGAACCTGACGGTTCGGCGAATAAAAAATGGGATGGACGGACACGAAATCACGTGAAGGATGCTTCCCCAAACCGGAAAGAACCTCATGGCCGATGCATGAAAATTTACCAATATCCGAATTTATAATTCTACTGTTTTCCCCGACGTAGCTAAAATCGCCCATCGTGACATTGCTCAACACAACACCGGCAGAAAGTGTATTATAGCTTCCAAATCGACAGTTAGAAAAGTTTGCCATATAACCGATTTGAAGTTTCTTGACTGTATATTTATGCTCATAGTACAACTTGCGAACCAGCCACCTTAGCCATAGCGTTATAGGATTTTTTATAAGTAATCCATTGTTCATCATAATTATTAATCTTATCTCTTTATTATGGCACTATCAAATAATGAGTCATAGTCAACCTTAGGAAAAACATCCAGGTAGTGACTTTTATTCGCATTAGCGTTAAATACATTTTTTTTTATTGAATAAAGATATTTATACTTTCTAAATATATTCGCATGTCTTCGCATCTGGAATTCGCTGTCGGCAAAACTCAGATCTTCTTTATCCGGTCGCAGAACATGTTCTTTACCAGGGTCGAAAAAATAAACCAGTGTCCCATTGAACCAATCATGATCAATACCAATGAGATAAATTTCTTTAAATCCGAAATACAATGTCACTGTTAAGGCTAGCTCTGAAACCGACCATATGTGTGGTATACACATTAAATCAATAGGCGTATCAAAATCACCATTCCACCACGCATATTCCACCCAGTGTAGGATTCTGTCTTTGAATAGTCCATTTCTCTCGATCATCTCCCTGTCGCCAATATGAAAGAACATTTCCGCATCACCAGTTGCAGCCTCCATAGCTTTCAACCATGCGTTAAATTTCGCTTCTGTATGCATTTCGCCATGACCCTTAATAAGCGGTGGAATAACGTGATAACGCGGCTTGATGAGTTGAAAGTCGGGATGCACAAATGTATTACTCACGCTAATGACAATCTCACCTTCAAGCTTCTTGATATCTTGCCCCTTCACGGATGAACCGGCACCGAAAATAAAGCAACGAGAATCCACATGGCGGTCTTTTAAGCTATTGTTATCTGAAAGTAGGCTCTTATCATCTACACTCGTCAGGGCAAGCTTCAGATGCGATTTAGCCATCATCAGTCTTTGCCAAACACCGGGTGGAACCAGCCATTGTTCAATCAAATGTTTCCAATCAGACATAAATCATAAGTCTTTGCGAAGTATAAAGTAGATTAAAGGTGCAATAAAACTCGGCAGGCATGCCATCCAAACTATCATTTTATTAACAATAATTTTTTTAAACATAAAGCAGACCATCATCAAAATGGCTATGCTATAAATCGAGAGCGTCAGCAGCTGTGCTACAGCTGCAGCAAGATAATTCGAAGTCGAGGCAAATATGTGGATAAAGATGAAATAGACGGGGAGCGCCATCGCAATCAATGCAAGGTATGGTTTCGTTTTTCCCATGCCAATCAGCAATGCCCCTTGTGTCACCATCACCGCGCAGTTGAATAACGACAACATCAGTGGTGCATAAATCCCATTGTCAATATTATATTTTGGAAAAATTATTTCCACAATGATCGGCGCAACATAGGTTAAAATAATCCCAGACAGAATAAATACTGGAGCAGAATAGATGATCAGTTTAAAGGCATAAACAATTGCTTTTAATTGATCCTGTTCAACTAAGCGGTAGATTTTAATGGTTTGGGGCACAAACGCTGCAATGCCCATGGAAACTACAATTTGATAGATAGAACTAACCAATCCATATTGGGACACGACTGCCTCCGGATAAAAAAAGGCCGCATAAATTCTTCCGGAGGATAATAACTGAAGCCACAGAGTAGTAATCATACAGAGAATTAAACCTTGGGCGATATTATCTCTGATTAGCGTCCATTGAATTCTCTTGATATCAGTCAAAGAACCATACAATACATTTCTGAATCGCCGGCTGAAAAGCATCGCCACGGCACTGAACAGTTGTCCTAAAAACCAACCTTTGACTCCTGCAAGCCATGCGCACGGCAGAATCGTCATCCGCGCTAAAGACTGCGCCATTGTTATATTTCTTACATACCGAAAATCAGATTGCACCGTTGCGTTAAGTATTACAAACATTGTAACAACGCTAAACACGACAAGCATGAATAACATACCCGCATTCAAACCATGCGGATATCTTTGAAAATAATAAACGAAGACCGCCCCCCCAAATACCAGGGATGTGAAGAACCTGAAATGGCTCAGTGTGGAATTCCATATTCGAATCTCATCTTGTTTATTGTTGGCGTAAAGCGCGGGTAACTTACGTGTATAAACAACAGACATGCCAAGATCAGCCAATTGAATGAATGACACTAGTACACCCACCACTACTACTTGCGCATACTCTTCGACGCTGAGTAATAGCGGGACGACAATAGCTATCAACAGGGCAGAAATTTGCTGGACAATATTAGCAGTGAGATTGTCTCGGCTATCTTGAAAACTCAAGTCGGTCAGATCCCTGCAACGCCCATAGATTTCGAATTGTTAGGACGAATGTAATATATAATATCATTTTTCAACCATCGCTTTCGTGATACATTCATCGATATTACTACTGTCATTCAAAACATTTCTATGAATGCGCCTGAGCAGCATATCCGACCGCCGGCTTAATCTAGCATACAACATACGAGAAATTTTGTGCGAGGGCTGTTCGATCATGCGGTATGCTAAATAGCAAAAAACGAGAACAACGGGAATCGATAGCAACCTTTCTCCCCACCACTCCATGCGAAACATTCGAGTCAGCTGAGTAAAAACAATCATATGAAACAAATAATAAGTGAATAGCTCCACATCTCCATCTTATCAAACAATAAACCGCATCCATCAGGGGCAGCCGAAATTTCAGCACTCAACCAGAAAAACACGAGCAATGAGAAAGCATTCATGGTCAGGAAGTAGCCAACAGAAGTATTGATCGTTAACCAGTATAGAGCCGACGCAGTCAGAGTAATTGAAATTCTCCACAGGTAGATATTGTTACCAGTCGCTGGATATTGTCCTGTAGCTACTCGTTCAGCGAGAATACACCCGGCAAGCCAACTCGGCAGAGCAACGAGTGAGTTACGTAACTTTTGCTTATAATCTTAACATTGTGCAGCTTACTGTTCCAACCACTTCACTACCTCAAATACTTCTGCTAGATTGACACCAATTCTCTGACCGGCATTTTCCGCTTCATTTTTAAAAAATCTCGCCCATTTTTTTCCTGTTCGTTCCATTTCGGAAACGTGCGCAAGAATAGCTTTTTCTTTCGTGACCCATGAATCAGTAATATCCACGTAAAAGTTGCCCTTAAAATCGAGATTGGAATGATACCAATTACTTCTATACATCAACAGCCGTGGCACGTGACGGCAACTATGGAGGGAGGCTTTTGCAACAGCTTGATGATCATGGTGAATATCACCAATCCAATGTGCATAAACCATATCTATACGTTTATCTTCAACGATCTTTACAATATCTGCATTCAATGCATCGTCAAATTCAACTTCCAGTGTCTTGAATTTACCACAAACGAATTGTACACCCATTATCTCCATTGCCATTTTACCTTCGGCTAAAGCTACATCGTTTGATCTCACGGTCTCATTGTTGGTATTTTTAAAACCTGACACTGTGGCTATATAAGCATAAACATTGTCTCCCTTTGCGACGTGTTTGGCCAGTGTGCCACCACACCCCAACTCAATGTCATCAAAATGAGCGCCTATCGCTAGAATATTCATTAGTAACTCCTTAGGATTTCGCGTGATTTTGCAATTCCACAATTAAATAACAGATCAATACTGCTCAGATAGGGGATGAAATCGCCATGAAGCTGTGGATAAACCGGGTGTTTGAAGTCCTGCCAGATTACTTCAATACCAGCGGCTGCAAACGGCACCGGATCATAATATGCCCTTGCGCCCACTCCAGAAAGGTATTTATCGGCCTTTACCCTTTTCAGAATATCCACCAAAAGTGCATTACTTTTCCCCACAGGATCCAAATCACTGGCCATTTCTGTTTTAATTTTGATACCAAAAAGTTTCATCAGCACTTCAGAAGATTTTAAATTAAATTCCATGAGCCTTTTGCATTCAAATCTATAGAGGTCATTAATATATGGCATCACTTCATCAAAAAAAGGTGCCTTGCTATAACTGTTATGAACCAGATTAAGGTTGTCCCGGCGCCAATTGCTTTCAGAAAGAAAAATATCTTTGATCGCCGTGCCAACGGGTGCCCTTTGCACAGAAACGGTTATCCACTTTTCACCTTGTGCCGTTTTAATCTTATCCCTGTTTTGCCAGCTTCTGCTGGTGCCAGATACAAACTGCACAGTATCCAGTACTACCCACATGTCAGCATTCAGGAATCTGTGAAAAAAACCCAGGTGGGAGAGAAAATCCGGTTGATGAATAACAACCGTTTTCATAGAGATTTTACCTCTCTGAGAATATTTTCTACACCGTCAGTTTTAATCTTTTCAATGCCAATTTTGCTCATGTCCTTCAGATTGTATTCCATGCTAAAGACCTTCTCTTCAAGCGTTTGATAATATCCAGCAAAAATTGAAGACCCTACTTCAGCCAGATATTGCCCGATTTCAATCTCGTGTGGTTCATTGGCGACTATTATGCAGGGAAGGCCTGAGGCATTTGCCTCAAATGGTGTTACTCCACCACCCGTGATCGCGAGATCATGATGGATATACTCTCGGATCAAAGATGGCACAGCTCTCTTTACGGTGTATCTTTCATCTATGATCTGTTCAAGTTCTGCTTGATGCTTAAAGGATTGACCAACAACAACAGTTGCTTTCTTGTTCAGTCTTTTCAGCAAAGCAACAATTTGCATCGTTACACCATAGGTGTCGCTTCCGCCAAGTGTCACCAAAATAGAGTTCAGATGTTCACGTAGGCGCCTGCAGGCTTCAATCTCCCTATTGAGCGATAGATAATGGATGCCCGTCAGTATCCGCTTCCCCCGGAGCAGCTCTTTGCCGGAAAAAACCAGGGGTGCAAAATGAAGGTCTGCCAAAGGTGCCCCTGTTCCGCGATCATCAAAAGTAACAAGTTTCACACCATGTTTCTTTACATGCTCAGCATGTCTTTTATCAGTATCAAGTCGGTCATTGATCCAAGTGGTGATTCCATATTGTTTGATAATCGTTGTTTCCCAGTCAGATAGCGTGTCATTCAGATTTACTATTACATGTGCAACCCCTCTTTGTTTTAAGATCATTATTGACATGGGGTCGTCATTCACCATGACGACATACCGTTTCTGCGGTCCATCAAGATGTTCAATAAAATTTAAACTTTTGAAAAGATGGCCCAAGCCGCGGTTATGTGACGCTTCAATACAAAAACCTATCACGGATTAGCTACTTTCCTCGCATACTCTTCAGCCAGATCAATGGCTTGCTTCGTTGTAATGTAATCCACATGACTTTTTTCGGCAATATAACAGGCTTGCTCATAATCCTCCATGGTATCCACGGTAAGTCTTAGATCAGGCCTGTTCTTGTCTTTTGCGACAGAAAGCAGCGCTGTTTTGAAAATCTGGGGATTTTCCAACAGGTACTCATTAACATGCTCGAGATGATGGGGAGCTTTGCCTTCTCGCCAACTTTTCTCCAGCGAGGCGAAAGTGAATATTTCTGCTCCCACTCCAACCGGCAGGCTTGCAAAAGAATTGGCGTAGTCTGTTCCCCCTGAGAGGTGTAAATCAATCAGGTTGTCCAGCTCCTCAATATCAGGAAACGGATTGTCACCCGTCAGGCGAACGATGTGCTCAAAACCATAAGCTTTGGCACATTGATAATAGCGATCCAGCACATTGGCCTCGCTCCCACGGAAACAGGCTACTAAACGTTCGATGCAGAAACTCTCAACAATATTATCTTGTAATGTCTCAGAAGTAGCGATCACGGGTGTGGCAGAATGCCGTAAGCGTTTCAGACGATATAATATATGATCGAGAAGCGCTTTGTTTCCGATGGTCATCAGGACCTTACCTGGCAGTCGTGTCGATCCAATGCGCGCCTGTAGAATAATGCCGAGCCGATTTTTTGATTTAACGCACATCACTCCATGTAATCACTTCATCTGCATCGAGTTGCCTGTTAAGAACACAACCGTCAATTTGTTCAAAATACTTGGGTGCTATTCCCAAGCCAGGGCGTTTGATAGCCATATCCTGGGGCGTGAGCAAATGCCCTGCGGGTAAGCTTTTGGCAGCCACAATACTCTTACGGTTGTTGAGCCTTGTTGTATGTTCAGCGGCAGCCGGCATTTTGATGCCGTTACCGAACATTTTCTCCAAGGTGCGGACTTGTTCAACAATGGATTTCATTTCAGCTGGATCAGCCGACAGCATATGGTCTGGACCTTCAGCGTTTTTATCGATAGTAAAATGTTTTTCAAGTACCGCGGCGCCCATTGCTGCTGCAGCAATACAAGCTACAGTGCCAATCGTATGATCGGAGTAGCCGACCGGCAAATCGAATTCATCCATCATCTTCTTCATGGCTAAAAGATTGACATGTTCAGGATGGGTCGGGTAACTTGTAACAGCATGTAAGAGCACAAGCTGACTGTTTCCCTCACCCAGTATGGCAGCGACCGATTCTTTCACCTCTTCCATGGTGCACATTCCGGTTGCCAGAATGATCGGCTTACCCTTGCGAGCTATGTATTTTAAAAAGGGGATGTTGACTGCGTCGTCCGAACCGATCTTGAACGCCTTAACACCAAGCTTTTCCAACATATCCACATCGGTTTCGTGGGAGGGGGTCGAAAACCAGTCCAGTTTTTTTGTCTGAATGTAATTGAATACCTGCCAATGTAGCTTTTCATCAATCTCGTATTTTTTAAACAGGTCGAATTGGGATGTTAGTCCCGTGTTTTCCATGTCGAAAATTGCTTTCTTGCTGGATATGGTTTCGGCGCGATAGGTTTGTAACTTTATGGCGTCAACACCACAGGTTTGAGCAGCATCTATCAGAACCATCGCTTCTTTAAAAGTTGTAAAATTCCCGCCGATTTCAGCAACGATGTATATATTTTTTCTTGCCCCAAATAAATTCATGATTATTCGCCTCGATATTTAATTATTTTTGCGGGAACGCCACCCACAATAGCATAGGGGGGTACGTCTTTAGTTACTACTGCATTGGAACCTATAACAGCATGGTTTCCCAACGTTACACCTTTTAAAATTCTTGCGCCTACTCCAATCCATACATCTTTGCCGATAACGACAGGTTCGATAACCGCTTCCTGATTCATAATAAGATCATCTTTGTCGAAACCATGACCGTGGTCAATTATTTGAACGTAAGCGCCTATGCGAGTGAAATCTCCAATCGTTATAGATCCCTTTACCGCAATAATGTTGTTTCTTCCGATGACAACATTGTCACCAATAATTAATTTTGGTTCTGGTTTTGTTAGTTGAAAAAATGCATAATTCTGTACAACGCAATGGTCACCAAAAACAATTGTTGCATTATCCGTCAATCTAAACTCAACATAACTTTTACATATGGTGCCTTTCCCATAGGCAATGCCTTTAAGTTTCATACTGAAAAGTGTTCTGATTTTGTCAACGATGGATATGTGCCTTACTCCTGCCCGATCCGCCCACTTACTTGAATCTTTCAAAGTTACCATTTCGCTATCCCGGATAAAAAATTCGATAATGTCTTGGAACAGCGCCAACCTAAAGCCTGATAAATGGACTGGCAATCGGCAACGGTGTCTGGTATCTCATTTTGCCTGACTTCCCCGGTAGAACGCCAGCCTGCGGTATTGCCGGCTGCCTGGATAACTGTCTCGACAATTTCACGCACTGATAGTGAATAACCTGACCCCACATTGAAAATTCGGAACTGATCTGGCGCCTGCATTGCAAGAATACATGCTTCAATAAAATCGTCTACATGCAAATAGTCGCGCCGGGGGGCATCATCCTTTACAACGATTTCTTTTCCCTCCTTTGCCTGCATGATAATCCACGGCAGAAGGAATCGTGTATCCTGCCCGGGGCCGTAAAGATTGAATCCCCGCAGGACAGTAACTTTGACCCCCATGTTCCCGGCATAAAACCGGCAGAGCTCCTCACCAAGCCACTTTGAATGCGCGTAAGGGTTGTTCGGAGCGACTGGATGATGTTCATCGATAGGTAAATATTGAGGCACCCCATAAACATATGCGCTAATGTAAATCATATGCGCGCCGACCGCACGGCAAAAATCAAGAGTGTTTTGCGTTCCCAGGAAGTTGACGGCGTAGAATTCGCCGGCATTGTTCCAACTGTCTGGTACAAATGTGAGACCGGCCAGATGGAAAATAATATTTATGCCTTTATCCAAAAAAGGGGTAAAGGCATTTTTATCCAGAATATTATGACCACGCGAACGAGCAAAATGATGTACGGTAGCACCACGCAAGCCAAGGCAACTGACGAGTGGCTTACCAATAAACCCGGTAGATCCCGTAACAAGAATGTTTTGTGGAATATCTTTTTTTATCATGTACTGTCAGCACTTACTGTCCAATGTTTTGCGCCCTGTTGACATAATTTTTAATTATAAATTTCCGGCCGTTGATCTGGGCGATCTCACTGTCTTGTGTCAACCTTGGTAGATAACATCTGCCGCAAACCGGAATTTTGAGAAATCCATTCTTCAGGCGGTGAGTGTCCCTTATCCGGTTGATCGCATCACCGTGCCAGATGTCATAAATACTCTCACGATGAGCATCACCAACGATCATTGTTCCTTCCTCGTCATTGGAACACATCATAACCTGTCCGTCCGCACCCACAACAAGACGTTGATATAATTGACAACAGGAGAAATCATTTTCATAAATAATTTCATCGTCCTTACCCAGATAGTCGATGAGTGGATTGAAGGCGATCAAATCCACGTGCGGCGCAATTGTATTATAGAACTTTTCGGGATTTTCCTTAATGGAAGGCCAGATGGCTTGAACTTTAATAACGGGCCTGTGGGCTTTGGCCTCATCCTTGATTCTCTTGATGTCCTGCAGCTTACGTAACATTTCACTAAATTTCAGCGGCTTGCGGATGCTCTCATACATATCGTCCAGTCCATCCACCGAAATGGTAATCCAGTCGATGCCAGCATCCATCATTTTCTTGAAGAAATCTGCCGAAAGTTTACTGCCATTGGTCAGCATCGAAACCTCGCGCACACCCTTTCCTTTGGCATATTCGACACATTCAATAAACTTCGGGTGTATGGTTGGTTCGCCTCTCAAGCTCAATCTGATAGCCGGTACCTTTCCGTCTGTTTCATCAATTATTTTTGTAAAAAGTCCCCAATCCATTAGGCAGGCCTTCACCTTCTGCTTGAATTCTTCAGTTATGGTGTAGCACATCGGACAGTGTAGGTTGCACAGCGTTGAGAGTTCCAGATCTACAAGGAGCGGATATTCAGAAATGTATTGTTTTTTCGGATAGTCCGACCAATTACTACGATAGCGTAAGTATTCCGTTTCCCAACCCTCTCCACGATATTTCTCAAACAGGGCTTCGCGCTCGGGAGTTTCCATGGAGTAATTGCCTTTATTGATCGGCATATTTCCAGATAGGGTCATAGCGCTACCTTAAGAATCTGCCCTTTAAAATTTCAAATTCATCAATTGCCTTGCTGTAATCGTCCGATCGCCCGATATCAAGCCAGTATCCGTCAAACTTCTTGACCGCCGCAGGATGCTTGTCAGAAATGAGATCGATCATAAGATTATCAAAGCCATAAGCTTGATCTGCGGGAATATACGACAACACATCCCTGCTGACCATATAAACACCCATACTCACATCGTATCTGATGACCGGCTTTTCCTTAAACCCCGTCATTCGTCCCGAGTCGTCAAGCTCCAGTACCCCGAATTCGGAGGGCACTTCACGCTGGTAGGCGGAAATAGTAAATAAGTTTTGCTGTTTAATATGGAAGTTAAAAAAATCCCTGAAATCAAGGTCAGTCAGGATATCGCCATTCATCAGGAGAAAGTTATCCGGCAGATCATGAATCAGCTTCAAAGGACCAATTGTACCCAGTGGCTGGCTTTCCAATGAATAATCGATTTTTACCCCCCACTTGTTACCGTTTTCAAAAAATGCCTTAATGATATCAGCCTGATGATTAACAGCCAGCGTAATGTGGCTGAACCCATAATATGCTAGTTGCCTAATAATGACTTCAAGGATAGGATACTCACCGATGGGCATCAGCGGCTTAGGCAAAACAACCGTGTATGGTCGCAGCCGTGTTCCTTTACCACCCGACAAAATAACTGCACGCATAATGAACTCTCTCTTGCTAATCCAATTTAAAATTCATTCACTGCTATGTAAGTGAACCCAAATTCAGCAGAAACTTTGAAACCATTGAAAAACTATCAATTATGTTGTTTTTATCTATGTAAGGATTCTTTATCAAGTGCAAATATTTTAGCTATCCAGATGTTATTACTCCCAGAAATAACATATTCAAAAGTTTCGTAATAAAAACATCTCAAGTCTATAATGCTATCGATACGCAGCGGCACTTCAGATATTATATTGTGCCGACTTGTATTGCTTTAAATTCTCAGTATTTGTAAACCATACAACCGTTTCCTGCAAACCCCTTTGAAGTCCTTCAATGCCAGCATAGACAGGTGCCCAACCAGCTATTTTTTGGGCTTTACTGTTATCAGCCCAGAGTCGCGCTACTTCACTATTTTCAGGCCTGATGCGTTGTTCATCACATTCAATATCAATGTGCGTGCCCATGATATCGGCTATAGTTTTTACAGTTTCGCCGACAGAGATTTCATAGTTACTGCCTATATTAATAACTTCCCCAATGGCCTGATCTGACACCGCCACGGCAATGAAACCCTTCACGGTGTCATTCACATAATTGAAATCCCTTGTCGGATGTAATGAGCCTAATTTTATTTTTCTGGCACTGCTGGCAATCTGTATAATGACACTCGGGATAACCGCTCGGGCCGATTGTCTGGGCCCGTAAGTATTAAAAGGCCGAACAATACTTACTGGCGTATTAAAAGCATGGTAAAAAGACATTGCAATCTGATCCGCCCCAATTTTGCTTGCAGAATAGGGAGATTGTCCCTGTAATGGATGATCTTCTGTAATTGGCACAAATCTGGCCGTCCCATAGACTTCACTAGTGGATGTATGAATGACTTTGGATATTCCAAGTTCCCGTGCGGCCTGAACAATATTGAGAGTTCCTTTTACATTTGTATCAATGTAGGTATCCGGCGAATGATATGAGTAAGGGATAGAAATCAAAGCTGCAAGGTGGAAAACAACATCACACCCTTTCATGGCATGTCTGACACCATAGGGATCACGCACATCCCCTGCAATAATTTCAATACTCTTTTTAATATCAGGATCAGAATGATCAAGCCATCCCCACGAATTAAATGAATTATACAGGACGAAGGCGCGTATGGCATGCCCGCGTCTGACAAGTTCCTCCGTAAGGTGAGAGCCTATGAAGCCATCAGCACCAGTGATAAGGATTCTTTTGTTTTTTAACTCCATTTTAACGAATCATTTCTTTAAAGTAGCGTTAGATGACGGCATTATTTAAAATAGTTCTAACATTCGACGATGTCGAAGGGAAGGCCGGTCATTTTAACTTTTCTCATCTGCCCTTTTCCTATGACTCTGGAAGATCGAGGCTTTTGAAATTACTCTCCACAAGGATCTCCCCGATTTCATTCTGGTGCTGTTTCACCGCCTCCTGGAAGTGTTACCACTGGCATTGTTTGTAGTTTTCTCGGTCTTTCCATATGACCACCGGGAACATTGTCAGTTGTTCAAACCTCTCGTGTAGATACAGCTCCGCCCTCTGACTTCCACCAGGCTTTAATATTCTTTATCGAATCGCTTTTTGATAATGTTCTGAAACCGTTAATAATTTGAAAAATCCGGTACCGCATCTATTCTTTCTTCAAAAAAAAGCGCAGTTCCTTATTTTTCCTCTTGCACCGCTGTTTCGCCCACTTCCTCTTTCAGCCGCCGGATCTCCTGTTCAAGATCTTCGTATTCCTTCATCTTTCTCTTCAGAAAACGGTAGGTAAACCTCGCCTTCTCCTCCATTCCTTTGGGGGTGAGATAATATAAATATGCTGATTTATTGTTTGATTTCTTGAAGTTGTCGACCTTGACATGGCCTTTGTCGATTAACGCTTTAAGCAGAAAATTCACTTTGCCGAGGCTGATGCCTAAACTTGAGGACAATTCCCGCTGGGTCATCTCCGGACGTTTTTTGATTTCATCAAGCAACCGGAGAACTTCTTCACTTTCGAGGTTTGCTTTTTGGTGGTTCGCCATACATTATCCTTGTGTTCATCACGTGAACACAGGAAATATACATAATGATGTACCCGGAGAATGTCAAGGAAAATTTTTTGTTGCTGGATAGGGAAAGAGGATAAAAATGGTCAAAGTGATTGACGCTTGACCTGAGGGGCTTCTTATGCGAATAGACGATACTGTATGATAGAGAAGTCCTTTTCTACAAAAATCATCCTGGAGATCATCAGGACAGACGATCGCGAATCAGACGTATGCGAAAATACTCAGAAGTATACAACAATCATTGAAGCCATGGTCAGAAGATGTCCAGACCAGTGGTTCCGGGTTCACCAGCGCTGAAAGACCCGCCCCTGTCAGGTTACAAAAGAACAGACCCGGGTGATGGCATTTTGAAATGAAAGAGAAAATTTCTCAACTTACCGAATGGTTGCTCGTTGCCTTTGCTTTTGCAATTCCCGTATCGACGGCTTTGGACAGCATCCTGTTGCTGATGCTTCTGTTATTGTGGGTTCTGGGGGGAGATTACCGTTTAAAAATCTTTAAAATACGTAGCAACCCTGTTGCCATGGCATCCTTGATTATGCTCGGAATCATGATGGTGGGATTGACCTATGGTGTCTGGGATAAACATACTCTTTCCAACACTGCCCGCTTTCTTGTGCTACCGCTTCTTCTGTCCCTGTTTACCCATCATACAAATAGGAACGCTATCCTGGGGGGCTTTCTGGCCGCCATGGTTCTGGCATTGGTTCTTTCTTATTTCGTGTGGTCAGGGATCATTCCATCCGATCCAATGTTAAGACGAATAGGAACTCCTGATAACCCTTTTGTGTTTCACAGGCATATCGTGTACAGTATTTTTATGGCGTATGCTGCTTTTTGTTTCGTTGTTCTTGGAAAATTTGAAGAAAAACCATTTCGCAAGAGTCTTTTCTTTGTGTTGTCGCTCCTGATGATGGGCAATGTTCTTATACTTGTGGATGGTAAGACAGGTCACGTCATTCTTATGATTCTATTAGCCTATGTATCATGGGCCTTCTTCCGCTGGAGAGCTATTATCATTGGAACTCTGATGATAGCCGTTCTCGTCTATGCAGCGTACTCCATCTTTCCAAAGGCTGCTTTTATACAATGGATCAACCCGGTGGCACGGGTACTATCCCAATGGCAGCCATCGGCACGCCAAGAGATTCCAATATCCCCTCACCCTTCAAACGTCGGAATAGTTCGTCACGATGTATCTACAGGGTTACGGATGGAATTTTATTACAACAGCAGTCAGATTTTTTTGCAAAACCCCATCTTCGGTGTGGGGACAGGCAGGTTTCCTGAAACTTATGCAAAACAAGTCAGCGGCACAGGGCAAGTCGCGACCGATAACCCCCACAATCAATATTTGTTAATCGGCGTTGAAACAGGCATCATCGGGATTCTGGCCCTGCTTTATCTTTTTTTCACACAATGGCGGAATTCGCGGGTGTTATGTGATAAGGAAAGGTTCCTTGCTCAGGGTATGCTTTTGACCATCATGACTGCCTGTATCTTTAATTCATCCCTTGCCGACCATCCAGAGTCGACATTGTATCTGTTGATGAGCGCCTTGTTCTTCTCACAGACAGGAGTTCCAATAGACAAGAAATTTTATTGAAATCTTAAGGATTTATTATTGCACAGTCGGACAAATACCGGTTGCCTGATATAGTTAAAAGATTCACCCGTAAAAATCTATACAAACCTATAAGGAGAAATGTAATTTCCGAAAATGCCTCTCAACAATATCACCCAATCGACTGATCAGCTGTCCTCAATTCCTCCCAGAGAAGAACTGGATATCTATTCGGATGGTCATCATGTCATGGCGTTTTCCAAGACGGAGTGGAATTTCGTCGTGAAAATTTTAAAGGAGGAGAATGATCCTCTGCTTCTTAGGCGTCATGAAGAGGCATTGGATCATCTGAAGGGATTGGTTCCTGACTTTCAGATTTTGAAAGACCATGGAAAAGTCTTGGTTATTCAGGAAAAGATCCATTGCCTGTTAGATGAAAAATTAAGGCAAAAGGTATCAGAAGGAAATCTGATAGAGGCCAAGAAGTTGGTTGAGGATTACATCGATCTTAATACAAAACTCTGGAGCAGGGGCTACTTCGATTGGCATTTTAGAATTAACCATTGTGGTGTGGACTCGGAGGGAAGACTTCTTCTTTTCGATATAGGAGGGATAAGGGGTAATCCAACCTTCAGGGAAAGAATCAAATGGATATTCGGGTTCTTCGGAAGAAGGCATAAGAAAAACAAAGAAATCTTGCAGAACATTCATCCTGAACTTTCTGTTCTTTATAATCGGTTAGCAGACAAGAAATTAACCCGGCATTCAGCAGAGGAAACACTATTCAATTATTACCGCAACAAAAAATTATGATGTAAAGTCAAGAATCTCCTTGGCATATACATTTACAGATGCTGTCGGACGCCGAAACGTGCGCAGATTTCCCTCGATTGCAGGCGCGCCTCCAGGCGGCGGCGGTTTTCGGCCAGACTCGACCGGTCGTTCTCTTTGTGCCACAGATGAAGGACGGGGGCAGCGAACCGGGCACTTTTGCGTTTGAGAGCCGATTGAATCAGCCGGATAACCAGGTCGGAATCTTCCAGCCCCCACCCCGAATAGATCTCATCAAAACCGTTCACGAACAGCAGGTCTTCCCTCCAGGCAGACAGGTTGCAGGTCATGGCGCCTTCCCATCGCTGATTTCTCCATTTACGGAGGGAGGACGCAACCGGCAGAGGCAGTAAAGGCAACCAGCGGTTGGCATGTCCATGCAATCTGGCATCCAGCCATTGCCAAACGCTCCAGGCATGGACTGGCACATGATCCGAAAGAACGCGATTCGTGAACGTCTCACTCAGCAGAATGCGGTTTCCCACAACGAACCAGCCTTTTTCCGCCAGTTGACGATGACGAGCAACGAAATCGGGAAGGGGGATGCAGTCTCCATCACTGAAAATGATGTAATCCGCTCCCGTTATCATCAGGGCTCGGTTTCGAATCGCCGCGGCACGGAACCCCTGATCTTCCTGCCATACATGCGCCAGAGGAAATGCCGCCCGCCTTCCATAGGTGAGCACCACCTCCTTCGTATCTTTCTTTGATCCGTCATCGGCAATGATCAGATCAAATTGACGGTCCGATTGCGCCAGATATCCTTCAAGAACGGCGGCAAGGGCATCCGGACGGTTGTAGGTCGTGATGATTACGGAAATATGCATCATTTTTCCATGGCGATCGCGGTGAGCGTGATTGTGTATAATACAAATTCATGAAGTCAGTGAAAATGCTTTTCTCAATAACGATACTTTTTTTGATCTTTTTTCATCATCTATCAAAACCCAATTTTTCGGATTAC
>DHHG01000139.1 GCA_002403175.1 Syntrophaceae bacterium UBA4778
CCGATCCCTCCGCTCTGAGCAATCAAGGCTACTCGCCCGCCGATAGGAGAATTCTTGTAGAAAACGAAAGGCGTCATCATCCCGATATCGAAATTGATCACTCCGATACAATTCGGGCCGATGATCTTCATCCGGTATTTTTCGGCGATAGCCAGAACCTGTTCCTCAAGGGAATGGTCATTATGAGAATATTCGCTGAATCCCCCCGATTCGATGATGATGCGGTCAATCCCCTTGCGGCCGCATGCTTCCATCAATTCTGGAATGCTGCCGGCAGGCGTCACCAATACGGCTACATCCGGTATTTCGGGGAGGCTTTCAACATCCGTATAAATATGGATTCCGTCAAGGTCCCCTTCCTGGCTCCCGATGCCGTAAAGGTTGCCTCGGTAGTGATGCCGTTTATTACTCAGAAGAACGATCGATCCCAGCTTATTTCTGTTTGTAGAGGCACCGAAAACCACCAGACTGCCGGGAAAAAAGAATTTGTGCATTGAATAAGCCTCCTAAATGAGAGCGCTCAGTTATTAATCTTAATTGCTACCAAGCAGGACATTGAAACTCAGTTATGAAAATGAATTTTATCCGGAATTTCCGAACCCGTTCTCCGGTCGAAGAATTCCGATTCCCCAATCAATGGATCTGCTGAAAGATGCTTTCTCTAGTGTTGGTCAGTAAATCGAAATGATATTCTTCCTGTGGGGGCATGGGTCTTCGAAAAATGAACCATTCCAAATTGTTAACAGAAGACAACTATCTGAAATCGAATCAACTGTCAAACCATATCAAAAGGGGTATTGAAAAACTATTAAATTGAATAGGCTGCAATTTACATTCTGTTCAATACCGAATGATTTCCCTCCAGGAAAATCAATTGGGAGGCAACCAATATGGTTTACGATGCATCGAACATGCACTGCCTTACGTCGCCGAAAAAACTAGATCATGTCGTATTGTCGTACCAGTCATGCGGGCATTGCCGATCTTGCAAATCAGGGAGGCCTGCCCGCTGTCTTCATTTCAAGGACTTGAATTTCGGCTTTATGCGTCCTGACGGAACCAACACGCTGTCGCAAAGCGGTGTGCTCGGATCCTTTTTCGGTCAGTCGGCCTTCGCAAATTATGTACTGGCAACGGAGCGCAATTGTGTAAAGGTGCCCAGGAAATATCGTATTGAAGAGCTGGCCCCGTTGGGTTGCGGTCTGCAGGAGCCGAACCGATTATTCCGCAGCATCGAAAACCCGTGCAGCTAAATCTCCTTCTTTGCCGGTATTGATCATGTGAGTTGCCCCCAAAGTGGCAACAGGAAATTATCCGGAGGAAGAAGAATCATCGACATTATTCAGGAGGATGCCGTACCGCAGTCCTTTATACCGCATTTAATCGAACTATACCGGAGAGGGCGATTCCCTTTCGATCGTCTTCTCCGGTTCTATGAATTTCATGAAATCAACAAAGCCATATCCGATTCAAGGCGGGGTGCGGCAATCAAGCCTGTTCTGCTGATTAGACATTAAGGAAAAGGTTATTCTTTCTCGATGCAGATAAATAGAGATAATCTGGCAGGCAAGACCATCTCCATGATTACCCCGTCAGGGGCATTCCTTGCTGTAATGGTGCCGACATGAAGACGCATTGCCGTTTCCGTAATGGTTAATCCAGGTCGGTACCGGCGTTCCCGAATGCCTAGAAAATTATTACTGAAATAGATACGAACGGAAACGGCCATATCAGTAGAGCCGAATCGGATACCCTTCAGCAGAAAATGACTAAAAACCCCAGAGCGGAAATTCAGAAGGGATCGGGACATTCAGTAAAAAATCATGCAGGTGAGAGATTGATTTTCAGCAAGAGCGTTCTTCCTGTTCAGGGCTGAAGAAGGGCAAGCTGGGTGAAGTGCCTGAGATGGGTTTTCAGTAGACTGGAGAGATTATCTGCAGAATTCGGAATTTGATCATGCATCAACTTTGTCAATTGATGGAGTGAGCGCGTTCCATCCAGATAGGTAAGCAGTCGGGCTGCAAAGGAATTATCAATGCTGACAGTCTCATGCCAGAGATTGGTTACCGTATTCCCTTCGTTGATCTGCTCACGTGCCAGTGCGCTGGCGCGGGGAAATTTACAATTCTGTAAATCCCGCTGAGTTAAGAGAATCGGGGGCTCCGTCGACATCTGGATGATTCCCAATCCTACCAGATTAAAAAGGGCTTTGGTTGTAATCTGTTCCTGTTTGGAATGTTCAACATCCGGTGGCAACTGGCTTTCCACCATAGGCATCAGATCTTCAAAACGAACGGCAGCCGGCCAGGCATTCATCAGATGATCAAGGAGATCAATGATGGCTTGTTCATGGGTTCTTACTTCTGCGCCATGTTTATTTCGATAAAGGATGGCTCCGTTTACCTCTTCCGATTTTTCAATCAGGGGTGCGGAAAACCAAAGCGTGCTCCCAATCCCGATAGATTCCTGTGGAATAAGATGATTGTTCTGTTTGACGAGGAGCGATTGCCGGTAACGACGACAGAGAAAAAAATCGCGGTATTGTTCTGCGGTCAGACGGTCGAGCCCGCTGATCATGCTTGAAATTTCCTCCGGCAGCATACGGATAGGAAAGGCATCTGCACCTGCTTCCGAAAGAAATGCAAGGCCGTTTTTGGCGGCATGCTCCACCAGCTCATGAAAATAAACGGGAGTATTGATCGCGGCAAGATCATCGTGGAATACAGTCCCATCCTTTTTGTTCAGAATACGTTCGGCTTCTGTTCTTAAGATCAGTCTTTCCGGGCCGTCTCCTTCATCGCCGATAGAAAGATATTCTGCGAGAGCCTTTGCCTGCGCGATTTTGTCTCCAGGAGATTTGATAAAACGGGTATGCAATTCCAGAATGGAACGAAGCATTCCGCGCAAAAAGAAACCTGGATTCGTATTGTAGCTGAGGAAGACGATTCCGGCAGGACTCAAGCATTGCGCAAGGACCTGCATCAGCCTGTCCCGAACATCCGGGGGAACCCAGGAGTAAAAACCATGGGCAATGATGTAGTCGAAAGAGCCCAATGCGTTCGCATCGATGTTTAGAAGATCGGATGCGATCAGACGGACATTGGACAGACAAAGGCGTTCGGTTAAAACAAGTCCTTTGCCGATGGCGCGAGTTGATAAATCGATACCGGTGAAGTCCGATTCAGGCAAGCCATAGGCCATTGAAATCAGATTGGCTCCGTCCCCGCAACCAATTTCCAGAACACGGCAGGAAGAGGGAAGGGCAATCGCGTTCATCCCGAAAACACGGCCGATAGCTCCTGACGAGCGGGGATGAGTGTCAGGGTAGGCAAAGCCTGTATAGTCTACCTCATCATAAAGATTGGTCACTATTCGATCCGGATATGCACGACAGAGCAAAACCGTTCTGTCTGGTACAGAATAAGGGGGGAAACGGGTATATTAACGGCCGGTTTTCCCCGGGCTGCAAACGATTACCTGCTGGATTTTGTTACCCAGACTGCCATCTGCACGTATGGGCAGGTATTCAATAACAGCGGTTTTCGCTTTTAGGCTGATGGTCTCCAAAGGCGAGGGCGCTCCCTGACTGAGTGAAAACTCGCTTCCTAGAACCGCAACGTCTCTGAGTATCATCTTATAAAAGCTCTGCTGGTCCTTGCCTGCTTTTCTTAATGTAAGTGTCATATTCGGAACAATACTGCCGGTGGTAGCAAGGGATGCCAGGCGTGGTGAAGCTGAGTCCAGGCGTTTCGTAATTTTTATTACACTGCACTCTTTGGTGTCGAATGTTTCGGAATAGGAGACAATATCTATTTCGTTTTTATGTTTGTCGTCTGCCGATTCTCCCGGAATGCCGTCGATTTTTAGAAAACCGTCATAGAGGGCAGCCTGGGCAGGATCCGACTGGACGATGCCTAGAGCGGTTGCACCTACCATGAGCGATGTTACAGAAAGGACTCCCAAACGTTTTTTTATCTGCTCTTTCATTCCCAACCTCCATGCGAGATAATCAGTTCCGAGTGAATTAATTCCAGAAAATTAAAAACGGCCGCATTTACAAAACGGGAGAAGATTTATGACTATCTTCGGTCCGGAAATATACTCGGTTGACGTATCTCCGTCAAGAAATTTGATCCGGAAAGCAAATACGAATACCGGCTCCATTCCGCCGAGGATCGACACTTATTCTTGCGGAACCCTTTTGAAAAATGTGATAGAGATTTATATGGCCTTTTGTAATTTCCAGGGGAGGTGTAAACCGGACCATGCGGATCATCTACGTTGCCGACATCCATGGCGCGTTCGAGCGCGTTAAGGTATTATTGACTGAAACGGTTGCCGACGTTTACATCATAGCCGGTGACCTCATTGACATTCCCTTCTATAGCATGAATTCAGCTATTAATTATCATGAACTTCAATCCTATTTTCATGCCATGCGTCTGCGCCTGAATAAAGAAAATATGATCATCGAGGATTTTATAGACGAAATGCTGAATTATCCCGGCATATCCTCTGAGGCAGAGGAAATGGGAACAAAGTACCAGCAATACACAATCCGCGCTCGCAGGGTTTTACAGCAGAAATATAAAGTTTTGGAAAATTCGCTGGCCATCAAACCTAAGACACAGGTATTTGCGTTGCCGGGCAATTACGATATGGACTTGAAATATACCGCCCTGCATGAGCGCGATCTTCATTTACACTGGCATAACATCCACGGACTGAATCTGGCGGGTTATGGAGGAGCCGACGTCTGGACTCCGGGTATACCCGAACGCTATGTTGTACGTTATGGAGACGGAATCGTGAAGGAAGGTGTGCGCAATGAGATGTACAGCTTTCTCAAAGCGATCAAGCCCGACATTATTGTGAGCCACCGGCCTGCTCATGGAATACACGACAGGGTCTACCAGTTCGGGAATTCCGGTTCGCCGGCTCTTCGCGATTACTGCGATAATCATCCCGTTCTGCTTTGCCTTACGGGGCACGTCCATATGGATTGGGGATTTCAGGTCAGCGAGGGGACCATTTACCTGAATCCCTCCAACTTCGGAGCCGTTACCACTCTGACAGGCGGCGTTTCGGAGGGGGGATTCTTTTATGCCATTGAGGTAAACGAAAGACAGGTTGAAAAGATTATCTTTAAAAAGCTCGTAGAGGATCGGGTCTACGACATTGCGGATCATTATCGGAACGAAAAGGGCAACTGGGTTATGAATGTAGTCGATGAGGATCGATATAATGCCCTTAAAGAGGGGGTGAATTATGACGATAAAACCCATAGATACTCTCATATTCCGGAAGTCAAACTTTATAACGAAATAAAACAATTCTATCGTAGGTTCCAGACCAAGGAGGCTGAAGTACGCCTGGAGAAGCTGGAGCAGATTGCCCATCTTATTGAGGGTCGAATTCATGGTGATATTGCAATGGATGTTATGGGATCGACGAACATGGGCGTCTGCGAGGAAAATTCAGATATTGATTTTGTGCTCTATGTCCGTTGCGCAGCTTGCGAGAAACCAGAATGCGGAACTAAGGGGGATATCACAACTTGTCCTCACTATTTTAAGGCGAAAGAAATCATTGAGGCATCCCTAGTTCCGGAATATGCATATCAGATCCTGGATTGTATCGATCTGAATGTTGTGGAAAAATCAATTCGGGAAAAAAATTATGAATGCGAGGAAGCTATGCGCTTTGTTGGGTATCGAGCGGTATGTCGTCCGATCAATTATCGATTTATTGCGCCGGTTGAGGATCTGCTCAATCAGGATGTGGAGTTCCGTTCGGAAATGGAAGGGAGTTTACGTTCCTATTTCAAGATTTTTATCAGTACCTCACAACATACAAGATCATTCAATAAATATGAGAGCAGGATTAAAGCGATCGGGATGAAAATTCCGGAAACTGTCCGTTTAAAAATTAAGGATTATTTCGGACAGAAAGCCGATTCGGAATAGATTTTCTCTTTGCGTCTTGTCTTGACTTATTGTGAAAATTCTGTATGATAATTAAGTTCTGCTGAGAGAATCGAAGCGGGGCGAAATAAAAAGTTGGACAGACATTTTGAAGTGTAAGGGTAATCCGGATATGTTGCGGGTTTCTTTCTGTCATGATGGACCCGACTTTGGAAAATTTTGAAAGGAGGATACCGGCCATGTCAGAAGGAAAAGTAAAATGGTTCAATGAACAGAAGGGCTTCGGCTTTATCGAAAGTGAAGATGGAAAAGATGTTTTTGTTCATTACAGTGCGATTCAATCTACAAGCTTTAAAACGCTGTACGAAGGTCAGCGCGTGAGTTTTGATATTGAGCAGGGCAAAAAAGGCCCGGCAGCAGCGAATGTAAAGCCGCTGTAATAACATGCTGGTTTGAAAAAGGCGCTCCTCAGAGAGCGCCTTTTTTGTATTTAAGGTATTAGAATAATTCTTCAGGAAGTCAAATAGTGGTACCCCCGCCGCGATTCGAACGCGGGACACCCAGATTAGGAAAAGGTTTGTACCCTCCAAAAACAGGCTAACTAGTTGAATTTACAACGATGCTAATTGGCTCTTTTGTACCTAGTATGGTCAAAAGAGCCTGTTTATTTACGTATCCCCTAATATTGGTCCCTTATGGTTATTCTTCAGTTTCTGGTCCAAATTCGTGGTCTGCTGGATAATCAGTATAAATTTCTATACGAGCTTCAAGTTTGGACAATGTATCATATTTAACGCCATTGATAGAGCAACCATATTTTTCATTGGTGTGTTTGCTTACAGCCTCTCCAATAATTCGTTCTAAATCATCAATTGATATTTTTTTTAAATTATTCCAAGTCATCAATGTCCTCCCTAAAAGTTATCCACACCCTACAATCTTGACAGACTTTATACGTCTGTTACCCATTAAGGTGCAAGCCATTTTAATTTCTTAATACAAAACAAAATGGGAGACGGAGTACTATCATGCTGCGAAAAATCAGCAGAAAAAAGACCAAGTGAATTAAATATTCAGCGGGTCTCCAACGGATACATCGTTGGCGGATATGGTTCTGAAAGGAGAGTTGCCTTGACCATAGCTGAGCTTTGGGAATTGTTCGGAAGGTAATGGAATAGTTTTCTTAAACCGCTCATGAACGTGGGCGGTATCAAGGAAGTTATTGCTTACTGGTAGGAAACAAAAAACAACTTCTCTGGTGTTCTTTTAAAAACTTATCCCCTAATAAAATCCCCTAATGATAAAAAGAGGGAATCGCGTAACTGCTTGATATTATTGGTACCCCCGCCGCGATTCGAACGCGGGACACCCAGATTAGGAATCTGGTGCTCTATCCTACTGAGCTACGGGGGCATTCGGTAAAAGATAATTTATGTGAAGAGAGGGCGATTTAACACGATTTTTGGACGGTGTCAATCGTTTGGATCGTTATTATTTTTACTGCTCACCAAGTGTATTTTCAAAAAAACCTGATCAGAATCTCCATAGATCAGTCAATCAAGCTAAATTCGCAGCAATCAGCAATAATGCTCGATAATCCGGTCCGGACCGAAATCGACGATCTTGAAATCGCCTGTCATTGCATCCTGATAGGCATCCTCCGGAAGTAGCCCTATCAGCTCTGATTCAAGAATCCCTGTACCGAACCGGGCCGCCTTTTCCTCAACCGCTCGATAAACCTTGCTGATGGGTGTTACCTTGTAATTGGTAAGATTCATGGAGACCTGGGCGATGTCGCGGCTTCCCAGATAGAGTCCTAGCGCCCGGACGTTCCGGAGTCCTCCGCTGGACTCACGGATTTCCGATGCAATCTTGCGGGCGATCGAGACATCTGTCGTGGAGAGGTTGATATTGAATGCGATGAGTGGTTCTCTTGCCCCCACGGCAACAGCCCCACGGTGAGGATCGAATATGCACTCCCCGGCATCGGGCATCCAATCAGCTTCAATAATTTTCGAACGGAGCCGTTCATAACCGCCTCTGCGAATGTGGGGCAGTTCGCGCCTGTTAGGGCGCAAGGCCGCTTCCCCGTAAAAATAAACGGGAATGCAATGCTTGGCGCCGAATTTACAACCGAATTGCCTGGCAGTTTGCACTGCATCGTTCATGTCGGCGCCTTTTAATGGAATAAATGGAACGACATCTACCGCGCCGATTCTTGGATGAACCCCCTCATGATGCTCCATGTCGATCAAGGATATCGCAAGATCACAGAGCGCGAGGGCTCCCGATTGGATCGTTTCAGGATTGCCGATAAAGGTAAATACGCTCCGATTATGATCCGGATCGATACAGACATTGAGGAGATTGACGCCGTCCACAGAGGCGATAGCCTCGGACATCAATTCGATTTTTCCTTTGTCTCTGCCTTCACTGACATTTGGAACGCATTCAATAATCTTCATTCAGGCACCTGATAAAATTTGATTTCGGGAAGTTCCAGGCATGTAAGCTTGCCGCCATAAACGGCTCCTGTATCAATCCCGATCTTGTAATTATCAATATAAGGTCCACTGAGTCGAGGTGTATGCCCGAAAATGATCTTTTTGCCGAAATCGTATTGGGAGCGGATAAAATCATCCCGGATCCAGACCAAATCGATCAATTCCTGGTCCTGAAGAGGTACGCCAGGCTTTAATCCGCCGTGCACGAAAATATAATCATCGGTTTCGTAGTAAGGCAGAAGTGACCGGAAGAATTTTAAATGTGCTTCCGGTATATCAATTCTCTTTCCTTTCCGGGTTGTCTCTATGCCGTAAGATACTACCGTACTTGTCCCTCCATTGGCGAACCAGAGTTCCTTATTATGGCCGTAATCATAATAATCCAGGAGCAGTCTTTCGTGATTGCCGATTAAACAAATGACCTGGTATGTTTGCTTGAGCTCAAGAATAAATTCCACAACCCCCTTGATATCGGGGCCCCGATCGACATAGTCGCCGATAAAAACGATCCGGTCTTTTTCCGGATCGATCTTGAGCTTTGCAAAGAGATCTTCCAGGTAAGAGATGCACCCGTGAATATCGCCGATTGTAAAAATTTTACCCATAAGGAAATTTAGCAAAAAGATGTAATGGAGTAAAAGAAAAACAAAGGACTGAAAAACCGGTTCTTATTTGGCGCAGGTGAGCATCAGACACTGATGATCTTCCGGTTTTTCGAGCAGGAGACGATTTTGTCTCCTACCGATGTTCCGCAAAAGACGCAAAAATAATCGTATTTTTCTCCTTCCGTCAAGACAAGGAGGAGTCTCTTTCTTACCGGGACGGCTCTCCTGCACCGGGGACAATAGAGCTCCGTTGCTTCCAGATCTCGGTAGGACGATCTTTTCATGATTCGTCGCTCTCGGGAATGAGTTTTACATTTTCCAGCCAGATATCAGGCTCGCTGTCCGAAGGCGCCCGATAATCGCTTCTGGGAGAAAGGGAACCTCCCGAACCGATTTTGGGACCGTTCGGAATGGCCGATCTTTTGAACTGGCTCGTTTTGAAAAAACGATACAGAAAAATTTCCAGCCAATGCTTGATTTCCTGGATCGTGTATTGATTCCTTTTGCTCTCAGGGACATCGGGCCATGGCCCGAGCGTCTTATCCCGCCAGGCGCAAAAAGCCAGAAAGGCGACTTTGGTCGGAAGATAGCCGAAGCGCGTAATGTAAAAGGTGTTGAAATCTTGGAGCTCGTAAGGTCCTATGGTTGATTCCGTGCTCTGGAGACAGCCGTTGTGATGTGGGACCAGTTCCGGGCTGATTTCCGTATCCAGAATGGATCGCAGGATTTCGGATGTTTCGAGCCCAAACAGGGTCCTGTCTGCGACCCACCGAATCAGGTACTGAATCAATGTCTTGGGAACGCTCACATTAACATTGTAGTGAGACATCTGATCGCCGACACCGTAGGTGCTCCAGCCCAGAGCCAGTTCACTCAGGTCTCCCGTTCCGATAACAAGTCCCTGACGCATGTTTGCGATCCGAAACAGGTGAGAGGTTCTTTCTCCGGCCTGTACATTTTCGAAAGTAGTATCGTAAATCTTTTCGCCCCTTGCGAATGGGTGTCCGATATCTTTGAACATCTGCATGCAGGCTGGGCGGATATCCAGTTCGTTTAATTCTACGCCGAGCGACTTCATGAGCGCAAGTGCATTCCGATAGGTTTTCTCGGTCGTAGCGAATCCGGGCATTGTATAGGCTTTTACATGATCTCTTGGCCGGCCCAGAAGGTCCATGGTCCTGGCCGCGACAATGAGAGCGTGCGTTGAATCGAGACCACCTGAAATGCCGATGATCGCATTCTGAAGGCCCGTCGATCTCATCCTTTTTGCGAGACCCTGCACCTGAATATTATATGCCTCATAACAGCGCTGGTCCCTCTTTGAACTTTCCGCCGGTACGTAAGGGAATCTGGGAATAGTTCTGGATGGAAGCAGTTTTCCCTTCGGAACAGGGATTTCCAATGTAATCCTGCGAAAATTTTTTATGCGCTCCCGATGGGTTCTCGAGTTTTGACCGAAGCTGGTCATCCTCATCCTGTCTTGAACCAGCCGGTCCAAATCGATTTCCCCATAAATGATCTGAGGGTGACGGGAAAAACGCTCCGATTTTGCTATCAAAGTGCTGTTTTCATAGATCATCGCCTGGCCATCCCAGGCGAGGTCTGTAGTGGATTCTCCAGGACCTGCCGCAGTGTATAGATAAGCGGCTATGCAGCGCCCGGATTGATTTGCAGCAAGGCTGTGCCGGTACTCCGATTTACCGATCGTAATATTGGAAGCGGATAGATTACAAATAACGGTAGCACCCGCCATAGCTGCGAAACTGGAAGGTGGGATAGGAACCCAGACGTCTTCGCAAATTTCCACATAGAGACTGAAATTAGGGATATTCTTGATAACGAAAAGAATATCTGATCCGAAAGGAATGTCCTTTTGACCGCACAGATCAATGTGGTCGGAAATGATATCCTCCGCCGGATGGAATTGCCGGCCCTCATAGTATTCCCGGTAATTCGGCAGGTAGGATTTTACAGCGATACCGAGAATCCTGCCGCTGGAGGCAACAATTCCGCAGTTGAACAGGAAGGAATCGTGCCGTAAAGGAGCGCCTATGACCAGTATCGTATTCATTTCCTTTGTACGGTCCAGGATGTGTTCCAGCGCCCTCTCGACTCCTTGTAAAAGGGTGTCCTGATGAAAGAGATCTTCATTGGTATAGGCCGAGATGCCTAGTTCGGGGAAGAGTGCAAGAACAGCATGGTTACGGTTTGCTTCCTGAGCGAGAACGATTGTCTTCTCCGCGTTGAAATCGGGATCGGCCACTCTGATTTCCGGGATACAGAGAGCTGTTTTTATGAAGCCATGTCGATACAGATTGAAAAAGGAATCGGTTTCCATGCAGCCTTTCAAAATTCTTAATTTTATTTTGTTACTACTACTTTATTGATGAATTTTTGTCAATTTATCTGGAACGACTTGATGATTAAAGAACGTAAAAAACTAATGTAGGCCATAAAGAAATTTTCAATTAGTCATTGACTTTCGATTATTATAAGTATATTAACACACATCTTTGTAAGTCAAAGAAAGTAAAACTTCCTTTACAGCTTTTTGCTTCATTTTTTTCGTTTATCCAACCGCATTAAAATTTTTTTAATTAAACCCATAGGAGGGTAGGGTAAAAATGCAAGCTGAAGTGCTATGTCCGGAAATAAACAGAACAAGTGACAACGGGATTTCTAAGATGATCATTTCTGATCAGGAATTGGACAAGGAAGAAAAAATCACAGCGAATTCGATCAAAATACATCGGAATGAATCCGTTCCGGATGAAATTCTGGCGAAAAAGCTGGAGGCTATCAGAGATGAAGAAAGAAGCGCTCTGGCATTGGAAATTCACGATGTTTTAGGGCAGGCATTTACAGCATTGAAGATGGATATGGCTTGGGTTCGTAGAAAGCTACCCGACAATATAGATCAATCGGTAAAAAGAAAATTAGAATCCATGATCCAGTATATCGATGAGAATATTCAAGTCGTGCGAGACATATCGATCACCTCTATGCCCTTCAGCTTCGAGGAATTTGATCAATTTATTCCTGCAATCAAGGCGTTTGTAAATGCGTTTGAAAACCGGACCGGCATCTGCTGCCGGCATGATTTGGATTTAACCGACCTTCAATTGCCGATCAATAAATGCAATATCCTCTTTAAAATTCTTCAGGAGGCTATGACCAATATCGCAAGGCATTCGGGGGCAACCAATGTGAGTATTTTACTCGGTCTGGAAAATGAGACTTTGATATTGAAGATTCAAGATAATGGCCGGGGAATACCATTTCAAAAGGTAGATAGTATCAAATCCTTCGGACTTTATGCGATGAGGATGCGGTCAAATTTGCTCGGAGGGCGAATGGAAATTTTTCATCCCTCAGAGCAAGGTACTTGTATCAATTTGGTTGTACCGGTTGACAAAGGTTTTTTTAATGAATGCCCTCCTGCCTGGAAAAACTGTTCAGAGAATAGGTCCGTTCAATACTCCAAGACCGATTTGGCTTAATTTTACAAGCGCTCCCTTCTTTATGTTTTAATCAAAATTCGGCCCAAAGATTTTGATGGCACAAAATTTGTATTTTAGTTTGCATTTTAAAGGGTGAATTAAATGCGGAGCGCTGTAATATGAAAATACCTTCTCCCGCCTATCCCGCCAGGCTTCTGAATGGTGCCATGCAATCAGGAAGCGGACAAAAAGGTGAAAACGACGCCTTTTTGAAATTTCTTGAAACGGCAACAGCCGGACACACAGATAAATCCAACAATTACGGTAACATACCTCTTAACAAAGAGAGCCTGAAATCACTCGTTCAGATGATGGAAATTCAGATGAATAATCACCTGATCCGGTCCGTTTTGATGAATGATCATAATTCCGAAGAATCGGATACAGGTTTTCCCTTTCAGCGATCACTTGGGCTTCCGTTTGGAATGTTCAATAATCCGGACGCAATGTCAAAAAATCAGCATCTGATGAAGGATCGTCCGCAGCAGAATGCTATGGCGGATAAAACGAATATGCTCCCCACCAATATCGAAGCCGTGATCGGACGGGCTTCCGATGCCTACGGAGTTGATTCCGGCCTGATCAGGGCGGTTATCAAAACTGAAAGCGGTTTCAAATCAAATGCACTGTCTTCGAAGGGTGCTCAGGGATTAATGCAATTGATGCCCGGGACAGCGAGAGAATTGGGCGTCAGAAATCCTTTCGATCCGGAAGAAAATATCATGGCGGGAACACGGTATTTGAAAGGTCTCCTGGATCGGTATGATGGTGACCGGAATCTGGCCCTGGCAGCCTATAATTGGGGCATGGGTAATGTTGAAAGGAATCCCGGTAAACTCCCCAAAGAGACGCTGAATTATATTGTGAAGGTTAATAAATACTATCAGGGTTAGAGGAGAAAAAGGAGAGCTAAAGCTTAACCTGTTTCTCTGATTTGTCTTGTTGCTGAGAATCTTAGGGCACGCACCTTCAAAGACTTCCTCCTCTGTATTCCGTTTTATAATCGGAAAAGTTGGTGTAAGCTAACCCAAAAATTATCGGAGATCCTTAATGACGTATACTTTTTCGGATCGGGAGAAATCGATTATCGAGGCCTACGGGTTGTCTTTGGAACAGGTTGGAACCCAGCTGGATCATTTTGAAGAAGGCTCATTCTATTACAGGCTGGACAGGCCCTGTACACTAGATGACGGAATCGTATCCGTTCCGGAAAAGGAGAGACAAAGCCTGATCGATCTCTATGAGCGTGAGGAAGCAAAGGGGAGAATTCTGAAGTTTGTCCCCGCTTCAGGGGCGGCCAGTCGCATGTTTAAAGATTGGCATGTTGCATTGGACAAACACGAACTCGACCAGGATGATGCCGAAAAAATAATCGAGTCCCTGCCCAGGTTTGCATTTTATGCTGATCTTATAAAAGCGGCCGCTCTGAACGGACACTCGCTTTCTGATCTGCTTAGAGATAGAAAAGTCCGGACTGTCCTGGATCTCATTTTGAATCCGGAGGGTCTGAATTATGCGAATCTTCCGAAAGCCCTTCTGAAATTCCATTCTTATCCTGACGGGAATCGAACAGCTCTGGAAGAACACCTGGTTGAGGGTTCTTTATATGCACGTGAGGAACATGGTATTTGCGCTATCCATTTTACCGTTTCCAAAGAGCACCAGCTGCTCATTGAAAAGTATATCGAGCAAGTCCGCAGCATATATGAAAAAAAATATTCGGTGAATTACCGAATCGGCCTTTCCATTCAAATGCAGTCAACCGATACGATTGCAGTAGATGAAAACAATCAAATTTTCAGAGACGATTCAGGATTGCCCGTCTTCAGACCGGGGGGGCACGGCGCGCTTATTGAAAATCTGAACGCCCTGAGTGCCGATATCGTCCTCATCAAAAATATAGATAATGTTGTTCCCGACCATCTGAAGTCGATGACGGTTCTCTATAAAAAAATTCTCGGCGGACTTCTACTGAAGCTCCAGGAAAAATCCTTTCGTTATCTGGAATTTCTGGAGCAAGGCACCCCGGATAATGATCTGATTCTCGAAATCGTTGCCTTCTGTAAACGCGACCTGAACATTCTTTTGCCTGAATCTTTTGAACGCTTGAGTGCGGATGATAAAAGAAGAGTTCTTTACAACCGGCTGAATCGTCCGCTTCGGGTCTGCGGCATGGTGAGAAATGAGGGAGAGCCGGGGGGAGGACCATTCTGGGTTCAGGAAGAAGACGGAACGCAAACCCTTCAGATCATCGAATCTGCGCAGGTTGATTTCCGATCAGAAGCGCAGAAAATGAAATGGCAACAGGCAGAGTACTTCAACCCTGTCGACCTGGCCTGTTCCTTAAGAGATCATAAAGGACAGCCTTTTGATCTGCATCGGTTTATCGATTACCGGGCCTGTATTATAACCAAAAAATCTCAGAGCGGCCGCGAGCTGAAGGCGCTGGAATTACCCGGTTTGTGGAATGGTTCGATGGCCCGCTGGAATACGGTTTTCATGAAGGTCCCGATCGAAACTTTCAATCCGGTGAAGACGGTCGACGATCTTTTGCGAAAACAGCACCAGGGGGGATAAAGCCGCTGACCTGTTTGAAGTCTCCAGCCTTTTTGTCCGGCACTTCAGATCATCATTTGAGCAACGCCTTCCGGATCGGCTGATTTTGTGCGGATAAGGCGTGTAACGCCGTTGGCCTCACAGGTAATGTCGACATCCGTGCCCTTGGGGGCATCACTGTATCGTACACAGATTGCGGCTGCCATCTCCAGGTCAGTATTGTCCGCATGGGAAGGAATCAGCACAACCGGCCCGGGATGGTTTGCTGTGTGGAGGAGGGTATCTCCATTACAGAGATTCTGTATTGCAATATTGTCCCTTTCATTTTTGCCCACGATGATCTTGACGCGCTCGTTTAATCGAATATGCCGCCCCGCTTTGAGAAGCTCCAGATCTCGTGTTTGAAAATTACTGTCATATTTGAAAAGATCCTTCAAACGTTTGGAAAAAATCGGATCTGTCAGGAGGCATCCTCCGGCCGGGTTACTATACTGGTCAATCCCGTACTTCTCTGCCAGTTCCATCTGTCTTTTTCGTCCCCTGCCTTGAATGTCCAGGAGTTTGCTGCGATCTATCTTCCCCTCCCTTTCCGCCGAGATCTCCGGCAGGAGCAGGGCACTCAGCGGCCTGAGGATGTAATTTTCAAATCCTGAATGTTTTGCAACCACATGAAGCGACTGCCTGGTCTGCGACATGGGGCGCTGGCCGAGGACTTCACCCGTGAACAGGAAATCGGCATTCAATTCCGCCATTTTTCCCCCCGCTGTTTTGAGCATCAATGCGTGGCAATCGATACAGGGATTCATGTTGCGGCCGAATCCGTACCTGGGGGCTTTCATCATTGCCAGATGTTCCCGAGTGATATCTACAACGTGCAGATCGATAGAAACCTGCCGAGCCGCTTTTCGGGCCTTTTCAGGGCCGAAAAAGGGCGTGATGAAGGTCATCCCGATCACATCAATTCCTTGTTCCTGGATAACCTTGACTGCCACTAAACTGTCCAGCCCCCCTGAAAAGAGGGCGATTCCTTTTGTTTTCACTTTCTTCCTTCAATACCATTCGCAAAAATGGCCACTGCAAAGGCTGCTGTGGCCATTTCAAATCCATACACGATTGCCGTTTCAGGGCAAATTATTCAAGAACGATCAGAACCTGGTTGGCATCGACTTTGTCGTTTTCGGCTACTTTAATCTCTGCCACTTTTCCATCTGCTGTAGCGAGAACCGGATTCTCCATTTTCATTGCCTCAAGGATAATCAACTCATCATCCGCTTTAACCTGATCTCCGACATTTACCAGGATTTCCGTAATGGTTCCAGGCATCGGTGCCGTCACATTTACACTCATTTAAATTCCTCCTTGGTTTATTTAATCTTTGGAGCCATTCGAGACCCCATTGGCATAGCACTGAACGTATTACTCTTTCAATATAAGACTCAAAACGGACGTCAATTTGAGGATATCTTCGTTGGCCTTCCTCAATCGTGAACTTACGATAGAAGCCAGATTCTTCAAAACCTGATAACCAAGCTGGTAATCGGTTTCTGCAAGTTGCAAAAAATCAGCCTTTTTTATTTCATATAATGTGCAATCAGTCAATGACCTAACAGTTGCTGTCCTCTTCGATTTTTCTAACAGGGCAATTTCTCCGAAAACGGCATCATTGCTTTCCGCATTCAACGTGGTGAAAGTCTTATTCCGGTCGAGTCCGTCGTCATCCAGTCCGTCAATTGTGAGTTTTTTTATAACCTCCACTGTTCCGCTGAGAATAACATACATCGATTCCCCGTCTTCACCTTCGCTCATAATGAGACTGTCTTTTGGGAACCTTGTCTCTTTCGAAATGCCGATCACCTTATCAACCTGAATCGGAGAGAGATTCTTAAACAGGGCCGAATCTGCCAGAATAGCATTTGCTCTTTTCACAATTCCTCAGATCTGTTGGCCGACCGGCGGCGCTGCCGAACACAGTATTATCGCAAAATCTTCAGGCTTAATAACATATTCATTTTTCGGGTTCAGGACCACTTTTAAGTCATCCTCGCCCTTGGAGTAATCTCGTTTTGATTCCTTCAATTTTTCTTTAATAAACGCATCTAGCGCAGATGTATTATCGGAGAGGAGATCGTCCAGCTTGATAGGTTTTTTCTCCTGCAGGATTCCAACGACAATAGCATTACGTTGATTCCGAAAGTAAGAGGAAATTTCTGCAAAAGTACCGTTTATATATTCTTTCGGAATGGCGGCCCTAAACAAGTTGCAGGAATCCTCGACAGAAAGCATTTTTTCAAATACCCTTGGCAATCCGGGTGAATCGACTGCGCTGGCAAGCAAGTATCCCATATGTTCCCCGCGGATCACAATTTCATCGACATTGGCGCGCTTCAGATGGGTTTTGTTTCCGGCATCGACCAGTTCGGCTATCATTTTAATTTGAGGAGAAAGCGACTTAATGGTCAAAGCAGTCAATATCGTACGGTCATCCGCCCTGTCAATTGGGTGATTGCTTGAGGTATCCGCCATAATGATTGCGAACCGGGCTTTCTGAATATTGGCTCTGTTTAAGACGTCTTCCTGGATGTAATTCCCGCGCAAAAAAGTCATGTTAAACCGGTTGTATTTGACCTTTAGAGAATCAATTACATCCACTGTAAGCTCGTTGATCAGAACCAGCACGCAATCCTTCTGACTTCTATTCAGATAAGAAAGAACCTCTTCGGAATATTGATTCCAACCGCATATTACAATGTGGTCATTTTCCTTAATTGCTTTCAAACCCTTTCCTTCTTTGATCTTCTGCTCCACCAGAACAGAAGCGACAGTCGCGGTCAGCATGGAAAGCAGACCGATTCCAGAAAGCATTAGAACGATGCCGACCATCTTTCCGCCGTCCGAAACGGGAAACTTATCGCCGTATCCGACGGTGCAAATAGTGACAACAGCCCACCATATCGCGTCCCATACAGATCGGATGGTGGAGTCAGCTTCATTGTGCTCAAAATAATAAACCAAAAGGGAACTGATAAAAACGATTCCCAAAGTGAGAGGGGCAATCAGGAAAAAACGCTCTTTGCGCAGCTTACGAAATGTTATGTTCAATTTCGAGAGAAGCATCTTTAACCTGAAATGACCAAATGAACTTGGCTGTATATAGCAGGATGGATAACCATTTTCAATATATGAAACAAGTCACATAAAGGTTTACCGGATCTTTATGACTGTCTTAAAAAGGATCTGAACCCTGCTGTCTTGGGCTTTATCAAATGTTCCGTTCAGGTTTTATTGTATTCCGAAAACTGCATGGAAAACGTGGCGCGGCCCTGGGTTGCGGATCTGAGATCCGTGGAGTATCCAAACATCCTTTCCAGAGGAACTTTGGCGCTTATTTCGCTGATATTTCCTTTATTGCTGATATTCAGGATCTCACCCCGTCTGGAATTGACATCTCCGATGACCTCTCCCATAAACTCGCTGGGAGTAATGATGCTGACCTTCATAATAGGTTCAAGGAGAATGGGTCCTGCTTGACTACATCCCTCTTTGAAGGCGGAGGAAGCCGCTATCTTATAGCCCAGCTCCGTTGATTCTCCATCCTTGAGAGCTGCAGCTTTTATTGTGACCTTTACATCGACCACCGGATATCCGGCAAGGACACCGCTGAAAGTGGCCTCGCGAATTCCTTCCTCAATTGCCGTACGGAAAATCTCAGGAAAGGCCTCAGACGGAATCCGGTTGACGATCTCGATTCCCTCTCCCCGGGATTTAGGCTGGATATGCAGCTGCACCTGACCGAAATGTTTCTTATCGCCCAGTTCCTTTTCAAAACGTTTTTCCACATCGGCTTCTTTCTCGATTGTTTCTCGATAAACGACCCTGGGTTTTCCTATATTGACATGAACGTTGAATTCCCGAATCAGGCGATCGATCAGGATATCCAGGTGCAGCTCTCCCATTCCCGATATAACGGTCTGTGCCGTTTCATCCTCGTACCTGACCTTTACTGTCGGGTCTTCTTCCATCAGTTTGGCCAGGGCTTCCGAGAGCTTCTCCTGATCGGCAGGAGTTTTTGCCTCTATGGCCTGCGTGATGACAGGCTCATTGAATTCAATGGATTCCAGGATAATGGGGCGATCCTCTTTGCAAATGGTGTCTCCGGTTGTTGTGTCTTTGATGCCCATAACGGCAATGATAGAGCCTGCGCCCGTTTGCTCGATTCGCTCCCGTTTATTCGCATGCATTTTTAGGAGGCGCGATATTTTTTCTTTCCTCTTTTTTATCGGATTGTAAACCTCGTCTCCGACATTGAGCCTGCCTGAATAAATCCGGATATAGGTCATTTTTCGCCCTTCATCCATCATCACCTTGAATGCAAGTGCGCATAAAGGCTCTTTATCGCTGCTGATACGAACTTCCTTGTTTCCGTTCAAGGGATTGATTCCGGAAACCGGAGGCAATTCTTCCGGTGAGGGGAGGTAGTTTACGACGGCGTCAAGGATGGGCTGAACTCCTTTGTTGCGTAAAGCCGTACCGCAAATAATTGGCACAACTTTCAATGCAATCGTCAGTTTCCGTATGGAAGCAAGGATTTCATTCTCACCGATTTCCTCTCCTCCCAGGTATTTATCTGCGATTTCGTCATCCAGATCGGCAAGCGATTCGATCAGATGGTTACGGGCTTCCTCCGCCTCACCTTGCATTTCGGCAGGAATTTCGGATTCCGTAAAAGAAATACCCAGGCTTTTTTCGTCCCACGTCAGGAGTTTTCTCTTGATCAGATCGATGGTTCCTTTGAAACTGTCCTCTTGGCCCCAGGGGATCTGGATAGGCAACGGAAGAGAATTGAATCTTTCCTTCATCATGTGAATGGCTCCGAAAAAATCAGCTCCGATCCGGTCCATCTTATTGATGAAAGCGATCTTGGGCACTTCGTATTTATCCGCCTGGTGCCAGACGGTTTCCGATTGAGGCTCTACTCCCTCTACTGCGCTGAAGACAACCACGGCCCCGTCGAGGATGCGGAGGCTGCGTTCAACTTCAATTGTGAAGTCGACATGCCCGGGGGTATCAATGATATTGATTTCGTGATTTTTCCAAACACTCGTGGTCACCGCCGAGGTGATGGTAATACCGCGCTCCTGCTCCTGCGGCATCCAATCCATAACGGCCTGTCCGTCATGAACCTCTCCCATTCTGTGCGTCTTGCCCGTATAAAAAAGTATTCTTTCGGTAACCGTCGTCTTCCCTGCATCGATATGCGCAACGATTCCGATATTTCTTGTTCTGGATAATTTTGTCTTGGATGCCATTTATCTTAACCTGATTTTTTTCGTGGTTCCCTAGGATGTCCGGATCAGTTCCTTATTTGGTTTGAAAGCCCGGCTTGTGTCCATATGTCCTTTCAGCGAGTCGCGGGTCTTTCCGTCGATAAGAATCTTTACGCTATGAATCGCAGAAAGATTGCCGGTCAGGCTGTTCGTGAGCGAGTAAATTGTCGCCAACTCGCTGGCGCTTCCACCCGGATGCAGACGGATCAAATTTGAATCGAAATCCACAATCGCGGTACCCTGTTCAATTCTGATGCTCAGGAGTTTCGTATCTTCAGGAAAGGTCCTGACCAAGTCCGTTTTAGGCCCCTCGATCAGGGCCTTTACAATCTCCTCGGCCTGCAAATCGATACTTTGTGGCTTGGGGATCAATCTTCTTTCAGGTACAAGAAACCGCTCATTGGAATCTGAAAAATAGAGTTGTACGCTTTGCTTAACCCTTTTCGATTGTACTTTTTCAGAATCAGGCGAACCGATGAAATCTGAAAGCGTAAAAAAAAGGAACGCCAGGGAAGCAATTCCGATAATAAAGAGAGTGGAAAGAAAGAAAATTCTGATCCCTTTCTTTTTTTTTCGTGCCTTCTTTTCCATCGCTCTTTTGCTTTTTTTTGTAGCCATTCATTAACTCCTGGATATTAAAAAAGCCTCCGCGAGATTTGAGTGAACGATGGCTGGGACCCATCCCGGAAGATTCCGATACCCTTCATAATCTTTGCTGAGGTATAAAAAATTAGAACCCGATTTTTGGGAATCGGGCGCTCAAAATCTATGGTATTTTAAGATTACTGTCAAGAAAAGATGGACCCCGAATTGTATTATGCAAGCTTGCTCTCTGCAGCTATTTATCGGGATTGAGAATTTTTGACCCGGATGGGTTTCGTAAGCTGATCGATTTCAGCTTTGGCCTTAATTGCCAGTTCAGTATTCGGGACTTTGGCTATAACGGCCTGATATTCCTTCAGGGCAGCATATTTTTTGTTCTGACCCTCAAAGCATTTTCCCAGCCAGTAGCGGGCTTCAATAAAATCCGGTGCAGTCTGCAGGACTTTATTAAAATGAAGAATGGCCTGATCGTATTCCTTTTTGGCCAGGAATGATCTTCCAATATTGATTTCGAAAACGGCATGACTGTACAGATTCGGTTCAAGCTTGATCGCTTCCGAAAAAGCGGACACCGCCGCATCGTAATCCCCTTTTTTATAATAACTCCAGCCTAAGTTGTTCCAAGCGAAAGATGGGGTCTCGTAGAGCAGATTGGAAAGTGCTTTTTTGTAACTGGCGATTGCATTATCGAACTGGCCAGTACTGTCATAAACAAGGCCAAGATAGTTATAAGCTTCGGAATAATCTGATTTCAGATCTATTGCTTTTTCAAATTCTCGGATGGAATCGTTCGGCAATCCTTTCACATGATAAAGAATCCCCAGATAATAATGGATTAGCGGATTACTGGAATCCTGTTTTTCAGCTTCCAAAAGCTCTTTCAAGGCCAGCGGATAATTTCTGGATTCCAGATAAGCGATTCCTGCATTCAGTCGCAGGCGCGCAGCTTTTTCATTAGCACATCCACCGATGAAAAGTACCAAGCAAACAAGTACAGCCAAAGAGCTGAGGCCGATTCGAAATCTAAAGATGGATGTACTCAGTGAGCGTTTTTTATAATTTATTATTCCCATTGACCCACCAATCGCTTTTATCCTTGAACCACCAATCAGAAGAATCGGTCT
>DHHG01000046.1 GCA_002403175.1 Syntrophaceae bacterium UBA4778
TCACATCTTCAATATCTGAATGAAAACAAAATAAAGTATATTTTTAATAAGCCGTGTCAATCGTGCTTGTGGCAAGATTTTCGAACCGAGTATATCTCTCCAGAAAGGCCACTTTGACGGTTCCTACAGGGCCATTCCTTTGTTTTCCAATAATAACCTCTGCAATTCCCTTTTCAGGATTATCTTCGGACTTATTGTAAACCTCATCTCTGTAAAGGAATATGATCACATCGGCATCTTGTTCGATCGCTCCCGATTCGCGCAGGTCGGCCATTTGCGGGCGCCGGTTCGTTCGATCCTCAACCTTGCGGTTAAGCTGTGATAAGGCGATCACAGGAATACTCAATTCTTTGGCCAATGCTTTCAGGGATCGACTGATTTCCGATATTTCCTGTTCACGGCTATCTCTCGAAGAGTCACTCCCCTTCATCAATTGCAGGTAGTCAAGAATGACCAGTCCGAGACCGTGTTCAGCTTTGAGCCTCCTTGCCTTTGCCTTCATCTCCAGCGCACTGATTGCGGGTGTGTCATCGATGAATATCAGGGCATCAGATAGACTTCCGGCAGCTGTTGTCAACTTCGGCCAGTCTGTTTCTCCCAGAAAGCCTTTCCGCATGCGTTGCGAATCAACCCTGGCTTCGGAAGCCAGCATTCTCATCGCCAACTGCTCTTTCGCCATTTCGAGAGAGAAAATCGCAACTGGAACCGCCTCCTGAATGGCCGCATATTGTGCAATATTCAATGCAAATGCTGTTTTCCCCATACTCGGCCTGCCAGCAATCACGATGAGGTCCGATTTTTGTAGCCCGGCTGTTAATTCGTCGAGTTTTTCAAAACCGGTCGCTACCCCTGTAATGAGTTCTTTCTTTTCATACAGCTTTTCAATTGTCTTGAAGCTATCTTTAATAACTTCCTTTAATGGCGAAAAGGCGGGTTTTATCTTATTCTGGGCAATTTGGAAAATGGATTGTTCCGCTTCATCCAGCACACTATCGATATCTGATCCGATACCATAGCTCCGATCCAGTATATCCGTCGCCGTCCCGATGAGCTTTCTGAGAATGGCTTTCTGCTTAACTATTTTGGAATAGTAAGCGATATTGGCCGCGGAGGGTACATTATCGACCAGTTGGGAAAGATAGACCATACCTCCGATCTGATCGAGATTTTTATTATCACGTAAAGCGTTACTAAGCGTTATCAGATCGCAGGGTTCGTTTCTTTCTGAGAGATCAAGAATAGATGCAAATATTTTGCGATGCGCTTCACTGTAAAAATCATCCTTGTTTAAAATTTCAAGCACCTGATTGAGAGCCTGATTATGAAGCAAAATCCCTCCGAGAATGGATTGCTCGGCTTCCAGATTTTGCGGGGGCAATTTCAACAGGGAGGGATCGATATCTTTCACAAAAATAACCTACTTCTCTTCTTCAACCTGAACTGTGACCGTGGCAGCAATACCAGGATACAATTTGATTTTGACAGGATACTCGCCGATTGTTTTTATGGTTTCATCCAGAACAATATTTTTCCGATCAATTTCGAATCCCTTTTCGGACAAGGCCTTTTCAATATCCTTCGTTGTAACGGAACCGAACAGCTTTTCCTGTTCACCTACCCGCCTCTTAACGGTTACGGCCAAATCCTTAAAGCTATCGAGCATTGCCTCAGCTTTTTTTCTTTCCTTTTCCGCCTTTCGGGTAATGGCAGCTTTTTCATTCTCAAGAGACTTGATATTATTGCTGCTTGCTTCGGCAGCGAATCCCTTAGGTATCAAAAAATTACGTGCATAGCCATCTGCTACTTTCACCAGATCGCCTGTTTTTCCAAGAGATTCCACATCTGCTTTCAAGATAACCCTCATTCCTATCGCCTCCTTTTATGTTTCGCCTTTCTCTTCAGAAAGTTTTATTGGTTGATTAATTTTCCTAAAATCTAACCATAAATCAAAAAATCCCAAACCGATTACCATCAGAGATAATATTAACTGTGCAAAAATAAGAATATAAAAAACACCGCGCAAGAAATTAGGCATGTTCTTTTTCTGGAAAAAAAAGTGAATAATGGACAAGCCTTGAAAAAAATAGATAAACAAAAAAATAAAAATAAGATTAAGCCCTGCAATTTTAAGATTTTCTACCGGAATGAGAATCAATGATCCCGAAGCAATAACAAACCACACGAGTTGATCGGGTATTCTCCAGTATGCCAAATCACCGCTTACGGGGAAAGCAGTCTTTCTCCACAGGAAAATCACTCTCGCTGCTATAGCGTTCAACCATATAAAAAAGATAGACCCGATAACCATCATTGCAGGCAAAAGATGGTAAGCGGCCTTTGCTATTTCGGCAGATTGATTTCTAATCTGCTGAACCTGATCCGGAGTCAGCAAGCCCGCCTGTGCATATGCGTTTATTGCTTCCGCAACTCCAAGCTTCACCTGCGTTTCCATTATAACCCAGGGATCCTCACTGACCCGCAAGCTATACGTTAGGAAAAAAACCAGCCCCATCGTCAAGAAAGCCAGAACGGAATAAAATACGGCTTTGTCCAGGGAATACTTTTTTTTCAGAAACTCGGAAAGGAAAATTCCTACCGAACCCCATATAAACATGAACGGCAGATTACCATTGATTCCCATTGAAATCAGAGCAACAGTTGCCGCTATTATCGAGAGCATCAGGACAAGAACGCCCTGGACTCGACTCGTTCGAGCGAAATAAACAATAGTCAGGGGGATAAAGACACAGAGAACAAACCCCAGAACAGGAACCAATGCTGACGCTATAAGCACGGCAGATGTTATAATAATGCCCGAGATAAATTCTTTCTTAATGAGCAAATGACTTCTTCTCTCCAGATTTATTCCCTTTAGAAAATTTCACCCCCGGCAGAGCCGGGGATGAAAAGACAATTTCAGTTTTCACCGACTACGAACGGCAGCAACGCTATCGCCCTTGCCCTTTTTATGGCAACCGTCAGCTCCCTCTGATGTAAAGCACAGTTTCCGGTAATTCTTCTGGGTATGATCTTCCCTTTTTCCGATATGAAATACTTCAGGGAACCCGGGTCCTTGTATTCAATTTTTAGATTTGAATCTGTGCAGAATCTACAAACTTTTCTTCTATGGAAAACCCGCCTCTCCGGTCTTCCTTCCGAACCTCTCCCCTGTGGCCCTCTGCCGGGTGCGCTTCTTGTAAATGCCATTACTCATTCCCTCCCGCTTGTTCTTTTTCACCGACATCGGAAGGCGATGCTTCCGCCGCAACTGCATCCTGAGCCTCCACCGGGGTTGATGCTACTTCGGTTTTGGCTTCTCCAGATGCTGCTTCGGGTTTGGCTTCTCCAGCCGCTTCTTCTTTCTCACCCGAAATTTCTTTTTCGATCGCTTTCATATCGACGGAATCCGCCTTTTTGATCGTCTGAAATCTCAGGATCTTGTCATCGAATTTGAAATTTCTTTCCACCTCATTGACAACAGCGGCGTTGCCCACATAGTCCATAAGGGCATAAAAACCTTTCGCTTGCTTTTCGATACGATAAGCCAGCTTTCTCATCCCCCACTTCTCGACTTTGACGACCATCCCTTTAAAGTTGGACACGATCTCTTTATAACGGTCGATCAATTTGTCCACTTCATCTTTCGACAAATCGGAATGGGCAATAAAGATTACCTCATACCTGTTCAATGCCACGTTCCTACCTCCTCTCGGCTCTTGAACCCGGAAATCGCTTCCGGGTAAGGAGTCCATGTGATTTTAAAAAGGAATTACATATCCGATACCTAACTCAAAATCAAGCAATTTTCTGAAAAAGACTTATAATTACCACTGTTTGATGTAAATTTCTATCCTGTTCGAGAGTAGTTTGCCCCAAAACATAAAAAAAAAGGCCGTTTAGGCCCTTTCTTGTTTTTTAATAGACCGGCTGACCCTCTTCAACTCCGTTTCTCCAGTTGCTACATAAGAAAACTGCTTCCCCCCCCTTTTTCCTGATAATAAACCCTGTCCTTTCCTTGCGATTTAGCGGTATAGAGGTTGTCATCCACTCTTTTCAGAAAGGCGATAACCTCCTCTTTCGGGAAATATCGCGCTACTCCTATGCTTACAGTTAAATGGAACTTTTCATCGATTTTAGGTGAAAAATTTTCTTTCTTAAATCCCAAACGGATTCGTTCAGCTACCTGAATCGCCTCTTCATCTTCCGTTTCCGGAAGAATAATAGAAAATTCCTCTCCCCCGAATCGATAAGCGGAATCAACCTGCCTGATGTACCTTCTGATAATTTCCCCCATTCGCATGATTACACGATCACCCTCTTGGTGCCCATACCGGTTGTTTATGGATTTAAAGTTGTCGATATCGAGCATCAGAATGGATAAAGGGTACTGATAGCGGTTAACACGCTCCACTTCCGTTTTGAGGCTTTCGTAAAAATATCTCAGGTTGTAAAGTCCGCTGATTGGATCTCGGATACTCATTTCCGAATATTTTTGTTCACTCATTTCAAGGGCTTTTTCAGCCAGCTTGCGATCCGTGATATCTCTCATATATCCTGTAATACCGATCACCTTTCCTACTGAATCACGCCAGGGCTCATAGGTTATATTAAAATAACGCTCCTTCCCTCCGAGCGAGATCCTATCCTCCAAACGAACCGCCTCTGCATTTTTGATCACATTCAGCTTGCTTTCTGAAAAACGCTTCGCATCTTCAAGGGAAAATAAATCGAAATCGGTTTTACCAAGGACCTCTCGGGCGGAGTGGCTGTAACTTAGGGCGCCCAAAACCCATTTATAGCGAAGATCGCGATCCTGTTGAAAAATCACATCCGGCGAATGCTCAACGATTAGTCTGAGCCTGTTTTCATTTCCGCGCTGTAATTCTTGTTCTCTACTTTTTTCCGCGTCATTCCCGGTCAGAAGATCTATTTTATTCTTAACTTTGATCAGACCTCTCGAGAGTTCTTCGAGAGCCATCCTGATCGGGATTTGCTGCTGCCTCGTCAAATCTAATCTCAGGAAGAGTTTTTTCAATTTTCTTTCAGTCCTTAATGCATTCTCAAATATTCCATAATGTTTCATGTTGTTATCGCCTCCAAATATCAGTCAGATTCTGCACAATTATGGCGTTTTTTTCCATTTAGATAATTCCTGATTTTACGCATCGATATACCTTATGCGCTTCATCCTTAGACTGAGATAAACCGGTCCAATGCAGCGATTCCTTTTGGAACTGAAATTTCTGACGGAATGAGAAAAGAAATGAAGAAAATTCTTAGAAAAGTCAGTTTTGACGATGGTCGATTTTATAGCAGCTCTCTTTAAACTGCTTTGCATGCTTCTTCATATCGGAAGCAACCTCTGTCATGGCACCATAATGACTATAATTTTTAATTAAATTATCGGCAATACCAATAGATAAGGTCATGATCGGAAAAGTTCGCATTGTACCCAGACGATCGATCGCCTGAATATATCCTATCTCTTTGTCCTCCGCATCATAAAGGGTCGGTATAATCTGATCGAAAGCATCTGTAATGTTTGAAGAAACCTGCTCCACTTCATTTATATCCGTAATGAAAACAAAATCATCTCCTCCGATATGTCCGACAAAACTGTTTTCAGTTCGGCCGTTGCGGACAATGTTCAAAATGATACGACCTGTGATTCTAATGACTTCATCACCCCGGCTAAAACCGTATTTATCATTAAACGGCTTGAAGTGATCGAGATCGGCATAAGCGAATGCAAACTTTTCACCTTTATCCAAGCGCTCCTGTACCTGTCGGCTAATTGAAATATTTCCCGGGAGCCGGGTCAAGGGGTTGATTTCGACTGTTCGATCCGATCTTGCAATACATAATTCAGATCGATTTCCAATATCCTTTTCAATTTCAAAACTACGGATGTAATCCTCCACAAGCAATCTCGTCCAATTTATATTATCGCTATTCTCTAAGACCGCAAGCACGGGTAATTGGCTGAAAATCGGTTCCTCTTTCAAATTTGTAAGATTCCTGATTGTTTCTTCATCATCTTGACGGAGTTCGAGAACGATCAGATTGGGCAAGGAGTTGTAAATGATATCCAGGGCATATTGAATATTGCTGAACGTAAGCGTCTGATAGGATTTTTTTTAAATCCGCTCGATGCGACTCGCAAGAACGACATCCTGTGAGATGATTACAACCGTTTTCATTATTCGTCCGGAAATTCTGCAGATCCATCCAGGCTCTCTGCAGCAAATTCTTCCATTTCTTTCAGAACTTCCTTCAGATCAAGATCTGAAAAATCGATCAGATCAAAAGCTGCCGGATAAATGGCAGGTATATAGGGATCACCAGCAAACCCGATGCCCTTTCCTCTCACCAGGATATCGGCAAAATGAACGATTGCTGTTTCCAGAGGTGCATTTATCGAAAGCTGCGGATTGTGATGACATTCAATAATCTCTGTTAATCTTCGAGGGAATCGCCATTTCTCGGCCAGCCAGTAACCAATTGCTGCATGTGTTTCCGAAAAGGGAATTCGCTCTGCCTCACTGATAGCCATTCCTTTTTCCAGAGAGACGCGCATCGCCTCCGTGTATTCACTTGGAAACTCCAGAGCCAAGATGACTTTTCCAATATCGTGGAGAAGTCCGGCGACCGAGACCTCTTCAGGTTCTTTAATTCCCTTCCTTTTGGCTATAATGCGCGCTGTTGCAGCACAAGCAAGCGAATGTTCTCGAAGACCGCCCATTGCGTTATGCATCACTTCAAATACGGAAACACCCAGAAGAAGACCTTTAACGACATTTAAGCCGAGAAGCATGATTGCGTGCGATACTGATGAGATTCTACCGGGAAAGCCGTAAATCGCTGAATTCACCATTTTCAGGATTTTGGAGGTAAGGGCGGGATCATTGGATACAAAGTGAGTGATTTCGTTGAGTGATACCCGAGGATTTTCAATGATGAGCGAAAGCTGTTTCAGAACAGAGGGAATGGTCGGCAGGTCCTTGATATTTTCCACCCGGTTACGAAGAATCCTGGTATCAATGCTACTCATACAAACTCTCAATATGCTCTTTCAGGACACGTTTAAGAAAAGCCATGTGGGGTTTATTCTCCACATATTCAAATCGTCTATCAAGTTGGGCCAATAATTCTTGTTTGGTTATCTTATCCAGATCGGGACCATCCACATGGATACTGTTTAAATCCATGTCCCGAATCCTGCGGATCCAAGAATCCGTCAATTCTGTTCCCTCTGTGAGCAGAATCATACCTGCCTTGTTTAAAACTGGCTTGGTCAGTTTCATTCCGGATGTTAATTTATCAGCTGATAATTTGGGCATTTCTTTCCAGTTTAAAATACTGATGGTTTGGACAACTCGCTGCTGAATCTTCTTGAAACTTATATTTTGCATTGAGATATCGGACAATTCTGCAGTTTACTTAATAGCAAGAGCAGATATTTGTCTGCAGAATAGCATTGAAAAAGCTGAGTGGCAGAATGTCCTAAGCATCTGGTCCGACCAATAACAAGCATGAGCCGCTCTCAATAGCTATCGTACCGGCTTTCCGCTTGGGCAGGTATCAGGGCACAAGTCGAGAATTTATTCCCATGGAGGAGATGGTTTGATTGTGCATTATAGCAGGTTTCAGCCAGTTACACGCCAGTATTCATTGAGGCGAGAAGTTAACCTTGCCCTATAACCTGCTTATGCATAGTGACTCTCTTCCATTCATGCGGGACCCGCCGAATGAAATAGGACTGGTGAAAGGCTGGGGTGACTCTCCGGTCAACAGATAATCACCCCAAAAATGATCATGCACTCTAAAAAGGTCTCATCAAAAGAATTAAAAATTAATCCTCCCCAAAACCTCTTCTCCTGATTCCCGCTAATCCCGCTAAACCAAGACCGATGAGAAGCATAGTACTAGGTTCAGGTACCGAGGCAGCCACACTGGATTGAGATTCGAAAGAATAATTGATCCCGGGCAACAAATCCCATGTCAGATTCAGAGTGCCGTCTGCTGGGAAATTGGTAGTATTTCCCATACCAATCAGTGAGGCGGAGAAGAACCTCTCATCAGCCATGAAGAGGGAATCATCGTCAGCATTCTCCAACCTAAGTCCGACGGATGCATTAGCGTAACTGTTTAAAAGACTAGAAAGATTATTGGAAAGGGCCATATCAATGTGGTAATTTGCGGAGATGTTCATATGAACCTGGTTTGAAACAGTAAATATGCCACTCAGTACCGCTTGCGCAATGTCAATCGAAGCGAAACCGGGCTGAGTCAGCAAAATAGATCCGGATGCGGATTGCTTGGTTAAGCCCGAAATTGGATCGGGTAGCTGCGTTGATGCCATTCCTGTTGCACTTCCGGTTGAATCCGTCAAGGAGACGTTAGCAGCCGTATTGATCCAGGGGACCCCATCCCCGTAATCGGTTCCGCTGTATGGATCAACCGGTCCATTTAATCCTACAGCCGTTCCGGAAAAACTGCCCCGAGTGTCAGCCCCTGTTGGATCTATCCAATTCACTGAAGAAGAAAAAGTGAGACTGTCCCAGATGATATATGCATTGCTGCTTGCGGAAACTGATGCTGCAGTTGCAACCCCTGGAATGAGTCCAAAAACCAGTATCCCTAAAAAAGAAAACATTAGCATTTTCAAAATTCGGCTTTTGAAAGTATTTAGCATCGCACTCTCCTTTCAATTTTGTCCTAATTTTTAAACTGGGAAGTAAGATAAGGTGATACTGATTGGATGATAACGGTGAATTTCATGCAAAATTAAGACCGTAACTGTAAGTACTTATTTTTAAAAGAAATCATACAGCATGCGAGTTATTTCACATTATTATTTGTAAATATTTCCGACTCTTTTTTCAGGTACTCTAATTAAGTAAATTTATTTTTCCACTCGGAAATTTTAATATTTACGCGAAACATTATTCGTAAGGCTTTAATTTATAATGGATTTTGAAAACGGGAAGTTATTTACCCATGACACTTGGGTTATTAAAAAAAGAAGTAACGCGATATGTAAAATAAGATTACAAAAGGTAGGCATCGGACCTATTTAGGTAAGAGAACTTACTGCTTAATGCTTGTAACATTTATAAAATAGATTACTTGAACAGCTTGCATTGTGTAATGAAAATCGAAATATTTTTTATTCCTTCCGAAAACTGTTCCTGATCCGAAAATCTGGTTTCATGATTCAGCAGAAGAGAATTTCTCTTTCAATTATGCAACCTTTTAAAATCAGCCAGGATTTTTGGAGGGCGATCCGGGATTTGAACCCGGGACACCTGGTTCCGGAGACCAGTGCTCTATCCCCTGAGCTAATCGCCCTAATTGATTTGTTCGGGGGTTTTCTATTGCCATTTTTTCCAATATCTGTCAACCGATATATGGATTTGACGAGTTTCCCGAAGCCGACCATAACTCATAGCCGGAAACAGAACTTCAGTGGTTCTAGATCACCAATCTGACGTGTAGCATAAAGCTATTACACAGGTTGTATTAACAATGCAAATCTGTTAAATAACCCGTCCTATGAAGAAATTACCGTCCACTGCATGGATAATAACGCTCGCCCTCCTTTTTGCCTTCCTTCCCTCCCACAATGTTTACTGCGAGACCAACATCCTCAACGTCAGGCACTGGGCCGCATCGGATCATACTAGAATTGTTATAGATACCAGTGAAGACGCAGATATCAAAATTTCCAGGGAGACCGGTAAAGTTTCGATTGAATTCAGAAACGCTCATTATTCTGATGATCTTCCGAATGAATTCTTATTGGGCAAAAACGGGCTGGAAAAGATTCAAATAGAAAATCCTACCGACGACAGCATAAGAATTGTGTTGACGCTTCGAGAGGGTGCAGAAGCAACCATATTTAAGCTGAAAGAGGTTCAGGACAAACCCTTCCGGATTGTAATCGATTTGAAATTTCCGGAAATTGAGAAACGGGAAAGTGAAGAGCGACATCAATTTAAGATGTCCAGTAAGGATAAAATCGTAATTATCGATCCAGGCCACGGAGGTGAAGATCCGGGAGCAATCGGGTTCAAGAAAACAATGGAAAAGGATGTGGTCCTGAAGATTGCCAAAAAACTCGAGTGGCTTCTAAATAACAGAAAGGGGTATCGCGCATTTCTGACAAGAGATGGTGACTATTATCCCGCGTTTAAGAAAAGACTTCAGATCGCCAAGGAATACGGAGCAGACCTGTTTATCAGCATTCATGCAGATGCTTCCCTGAACAGGAAACCGTGCGGCAGTTCCGTATATTGCCTTTCCACCTCCGGGGCAAGCAGTGCCGCTGCACGCCTCCTGGCCCGACAGGAAAATCTGGCTGATATCGTAGGGGGATCGGAAAATGAAGCAAACAGTGAGCAATCCGACCCGATCACTTTGCACATGATTCAGACCGAAACCATTAATATGTCCAAATCCTTGGGAATGGCAACCATTAATAAGCTAAAAGAAGTTGGCGCCATTAAGTTTTCGAAGGTTCAGGAGGCACCTCTCATTGTACTGAAACTTCCCCATATTCCATCTATCCTCGTGGAATCGGGTTACATTTCCAATCCCAAAGAGGAATTGCTCCTAAAAGATAACCGATATCAAAATAAAATTGCCCTGGCACTTTGCTATGCGTGCCGGGAGTTCCTGGGAGATCCCGAGCAACACCCTGACTCTCTCCAAATCGCAAAAGACGAGGAGAAGCCGGAAGAGCCAAAGGAGAGTAGCAAAATAGAATCGACTCCGAAACAGGAGATTGATTCCAAACCTCTGCCGAGAATGATTTTATACAAAGTGAGAAAAGGAGATTCAATAGAAAGCATTGCCAGAAAGCACGGGACTACTCCAAAAGCGCTGCTGAAATTGAATCATCTGAGAAAATCCGATTCCATCTCCGGCAAGAAAATCAAAGTCTATCTCCCTGCTACTGAAAATAAGGAGAAGGAAAATTCGGCCGAGTCGCCCAAACCTATTTTTTATGTTGTTAAAAAAGGAGACAGCCTTTCCAAAATCGCCGTGAATCACGGCACAACACCTACAGCCATTATGGCTTTAAATAAAATAAAGCCTGGAGCCCCTTTGTATGTTGATTTGCGACTCAGAATGCCTGTAAAAAAAGAACATCCAGATAAAAAGAACGTTTCCAGTCCCGCGAAAAGGTCTCAAGAAAGCCCAAAATTCCATGTAGTTAAAAAAGGTGAATCGCTTGCCAAAATCGCCCAAAGGTATAATATATCTTTAGGCTCTCTCCTCAGCACCAATAATATGAAGATGAAAGATGCATTATGGGTCGGAAAAAAAATAAAAATTCCTGAAAAGGATTGATTTCTTTTTTTTTCAGATTTTATGTTCATGTCTTAAATTCTATCAATTCGCACTGGCCATCTAAAATCATGACCGGAAATTTATCTCATGTCATTTTCTATATTTTTCTCGCTATTATTACGGCCCTATTTCTATACGTAATGAGCCCTTTTTTCTATCCGATTTTCTGGGCGGCCGTTATTGCCGGGACTTTCAGCCCTTTGTACGCGGCCCTGAATCGTAAAAGAAGCCGTCCCAATTTGAATGCTTCTGTTTCGCTTGCAATTATAATCCTGATTCTGATTCTACCCATGTTCATTCTGGGGACGCTTGTATTCAAGGAATCTTCCCAAATGTACGCAAGGATATCTGCCGAAGGGACGGAGAACATTCAGGAAAGTATCGGGAATGTTATTGATACGGTTCGGAAAAATCCTCTCATGCGTCAATTTGATATAAACGAAAAGAACCTCACAAAGAGACTCTCCGATTTGGCATCAACAGCCACCAAATTCATCTTCGATTCCTTAAAGAACTGGACCCAGAATATCATCCTCTTTTTCATCATGTTTGCGATCATGATTTATGTTCTGTTTTATTTTATTCGCGATGGAGACAAATTCATCAGGTCCTGCGCCGTCATATGTCCGCTTGGGGAATCCAAAACGAGAATGCTCTATGAAAAATTTGCGTCCACCACCCGCGCCACTCTCAAAAGCATGCTGATTTTGGGCGGTCTCCAGGGACTGTTAGGCGGTATCCTCTTCTGGATCACCGGTATTGAGGCACCGCTCATCTGGAGCTTGATTATGGTACTTGCGGCCTTGCTCCCCACCGGCAGCGCTATCATCTGGGGACCGGCCGGTATTATCATGCTGGTTACAGGACATATATGGGAAGGGGTTTTGCTCCTGGCAGGCGGTACACTGATTGTCGGCACAGTTGATAACCTGTTGCGCCCCTTTCTGGTAGGCAAAGAAATTCGGATGCACCCGGTCATGATCTTTCTTTCCACTCTGGGGGGATTATCTATTTTCGGATTTGCCGGTTTCATTATCGGACCTGTAATTGTCTCCCTGTTCACAGCCTTTTGGGATATTTTCGAAGAACAAAAGCAATAACGTTTTGCCTCCCCGGATATTCCCAATTCCGCTTGACTATTTTACCGATTTCTGAAATCTACTATCAGTCAATTGAAACCCAAAAGCATTGCTATCTGCTTCTTTAATTAGCAATCGCTATTTGGATGCGAATGCGAGATTGCCGGTCAGGGCATCTGTTATTTTAACCTGGATAGAATTTCACAAATATGAGCTTTTTTCGAAAAAACATAGATTTAATGGAGGCTTATGTTCCCGGAGAACAGCCCCCGCCTGGAACCAGGGTTATTAAACTCAATACGAACGAAAATCCATACCCGCCCTCTCCTGCTGCCATGGAGGCTTTGCGTGGAATCGAACCCGAATTGCTTCGGCGTTATCCCGATCCGTTTTCAAGGAAGGTTTGCAGAAATGTCAGCAGAGTTTTCGGGGTTCCTGAAGACTGGGTTCTGGTAGGAAACGGCAGCGATGAGATCATGTCCATGATCATCCGGGCCTGCAGCGGACCTCAGAGGCGGGTTGCGTATCCTATGCCGACCTATGTTCTGTATCGCACGCTCGCCCAAATGCAGGAAGCGGATTACGTCGAGATTCCTTTTGATGATGAATACAATCTGCCATTATCGAATCTGATAGAAACAAACGCTGCGGTCACACTGATCGCATCTCCCAACAGCCCATCGGGAACCCTGGCGCCAATCTCCCATTTGAAGGAATTGGCCATGAATTTACAAGGTGTGCTGGTTGTAGACGAGGCTTATACGGATTTTGCAGACGGCAATGCGCTTGAGCTCGTAAAGGCTCATGACAATGTCATCGTACTGAGGACTCTTTCCAAAGGTTATTCGCTGGCCGGTCTGCGCCTTGGCTTCGGAATCGCAAATCCGGATTTGCTGAAGGGCCTTTTCAAGATCAAGGACAGCTACAATGTAGACGCGATCTCGTGCATTGTGGGCGCGGCCGCAATTGAAGATCAGCAACACAAAAAAATGAATGCTGAAAAGGTCAAAAAGTCACGGGTAAAACTCTCCTCAGATCTCGCGCATTTGGGATTCCAAATCTGGCCGTCTCAATCCAATTTTCTCCTGGTTCGCCCGCCGGAAGGAAATGCCGAACGGCTCTATCTTTTGTTAAAAGGACGAGGCATTCTGGTTCGTTACTTCAAGCAACCGCGACTTGACGATAAACTTCGCATTTCTGTCGGGACAGAGGAACAAAACACGATATTAATCGATGCCTTATCCGGCCTGCTTTTATAACTCCCCGGTCGAATCCCAAAAGAGATAATTCATTGACAACCGTTCTGCCATATCTTAAGTTACGCCTTCAAAAAATAAGATTCCGGGTGGATGATGAACTACACGAAACCAAATTTAATGAATGGTTATGCCAATCAAATCTTAACAATAAATCTGGATAATCCTGAGATATCCACTCCAGAGCTTAATCCCCTCGTCAGGGATTATTTTATCGGGGGCCGGGGAATGGGGCTGTATCTGCTCCACCAAAAAATATCTTCCCGAACTTCCCCCTATGCTTCGGAAAACCCGCTGATCATATGCCCGGGCCCACTGGGAGGAATCCCGCAATTTCCGGGCGCAGGCAAATGCATGGCTCTTTCACTTTCACCGCTCACCGGCATACCGGGCGTTTCTAATTTCGGCGGTCATTTCGGCGCTTACCTCAAGTATTCCGGTTTTGATGCACTGGAAATAACCGGGAAGGCAAAGCAGGATTCCATGATCGTAATCGATTCTTTCCGTCGCGAGATATTCATAATGGAAGCGCCGGCCAGGGATTATGTATTCGACCTGGAAAAAGAAATCGCTGCCATATTTACATCGAAGGGATACGAGAAAAAAAATATTACCTTCCTTACAACCGGAATCGGCGCAGCCCGAACAACATACGGATGCATCAACAGCCATTATTACGATCCCACCAAATCCATGAACGGGACCAATGGAGATGGCGTAAAAGGGTTCTTTAGAACCAAACAGGCCGGAAGGACGGGAATCGGTTCTGTCATGATCGATAAGAAAATCCGGGCAATCGTTATTATTTCTGAATTTCCGAAAGGGGATAATCCGTACGGAGCTGCGGATTGGAACAAAGTAAAACAGTCGGGCGCCAAACTCGCCCGAGTTGTCAAGGAAGTCGATCCCGTTTCATTGAAAATGTATCTCAAAGGAAGCGCCGGACTGATAACCTTTATGAACAAAAACGATTACCAGTCATTACCCGTTAAAAATTTTCAGGCAGGTTCCGATCCCAGAGCCGGACAGATCTGCGGGAATCATTACGCAGAACATCTTTTCGATCACCGGGGGATGGACGGCTGTTTCCCCGGTTGCAATCTGAGGTGCACCAAGGGTGGATGCGTTGTGCTGAAAACGGGCAGGGACAAAGGTATTCATGTATGGGTGGACGGCCCTGAATACGAAACCGCTGCCGGCTTCGGCTCCAACCTGGGGATGTGGAATCCCGAGTTTATTATGGAAGCCAACTGGCATTGCGATAATTACGGAATCGATACGATCACAACAGCCGTCATTATGGCCTTCCTGATGGAATGCCAGCAAAGAGGTTATTTAACCCCTGAAGATATGGGAGGCTTGGATCTTACCTGGGGTAATGAACAAGCTGCTCTGGAGTTTATTCACAGGATTGTACGTCAGGAAACAGAATTTGCCGTCGAGGCCGGAAAAGGGATGTTGAATCTGGTCGAATGGATTTCTGATCGATATACAACAAGAACTGGCCTAGAGAATCCCCGGAAAGAGATCATGCGATTCGCAATGCAAACCAAAGGGCTTCCCTTCTCTCTTTATCGGACCCACAGATCGCTATCGATGCAGGGTTCCTATGCAGCGGCAAGCGACATTGGTGCGCATCACGCAGCCGCCTGGCTCATTAAACTGGATCTCTTGGGCGCCTTTCCGACCTTCCAAGACAAGGCCCGGGCATTGATCAGCTATCCCAGGGTTCGTCTGGGAAATGATAACCTGGGGCTTTGCAAGCTCCCCTGGGTTGACGTATTCAATCCCGATTCCGAAAAAATGGCAGATACGGATAAATACATAAATCCCGCCTCCCAGGAAATCTACGCTGACTTCTACAATGGAATGCTCGGCACAAATATGACCTGGCAGGAAATTTTCGAGCAGACCGATCGAGATATTAATTTGCAGAGGGTCATGAACGCACTGATCTATAAGAAAACAACAGAGGATCACGATCGGATTCCCGATCGGGCCATTGGTCCGATTGACGATGACCTCTACAGTGCCGAACAGGCTTATAACGACCAAGAGCTGTGCGGCATTCTTCAGAAATCTCTTTCCGAAGTTCAAATGATGAAAACGGGAGAGAAACGGAAGCTTCTCATGGAGCATCGAAAAATGCAGCTGGATCAATTGATCCAGACCTATTATCAGGAACGCGGATGGAGCAATTCCGGCATCCCTCGACCGGATACCCTCAAGAAACTCGGGTTATGGCCCTATCTGAATGACGAGGCCCGACAGGGGATCTTGGAAATGGCTGTCTAAAAGCGAAGAGGCCCCAAACTCACCTTTTCCCGGATAAATTTGATGGAACAAAGAGCGACCTTATTCCGGACTGTAGAATGTTATTCTCCCTTTCCCGACAGAGTAATCTGTATCGCGATTATGGGGAGTCTCTGCTTTATTGCATATATCTCGTTTTCGAGCGGCTTTTTTGCACCCATCCATGATGCAATCAAGTATTCGCAATGGTCCCGAATTTTGGTTCGTCCCAGCCTATTATGGATTCTAATGGGTTTTCTTCTTCTGGCATTCCGAACTTTTCTCTGGCTTCTTTATAAACCATTTTCTCCAGCCAATAAGGAAGAAATGCCGAGCATGACAGTGATCATCCCGGCTTACAATGAAGGTGCCATGGTTCGGATGACAATCGATTCGGTCGTTGCGGCGCATTATCCTCGAAGCAAACTGGAGATTATGGTTGTGGACGATGGCAGTACGGATGATACCTGGCAATACATCCATGGTGCCGCCCTGCGTTACGGTGAACTCGTTAAGGCAATCCGTTTCCCCCAAAACAAGGGAAAACGGGCCGCTCTCGAAGAAGGATTCCGGAAAGCTCGGGGTGAAATTGTTGTTACAATCGATTCGGACAGCATCATCGAAGAAGGAACGCTCCTGGCCATTGCCGGACCCTTCCGGGATAAACAAGTAGGGGCTGTTGCCGGCAAAGTTGCCGTTTACAACCGCTATAAGGGACTGATCCCACGAATGCTGCATGTCCGTTTTATTTTGTCTTTCGACTTTCTCCGGGCAGTGCAATCTGCTTATGGCATGGTTTATTGCTGTCCCGGAGCTTTATCTGCATACAGGACTTCCGTAGTAAGGCAGGTTCTTTCAAAGTGGATGAATCAGAAGTTTCTCGGAAAGAATTGCACCTATGGAGAAGACCGGGCTTTGACCAATCTGATCCTGGCGCTAGGTTTCAATACCGTTTACCAGCGAACGGCTGTCGTGCATACTGTGGTTCCCGCTACCTATGAAAAACTCTGCAAGATGTATCTACGCTGGGATCGGAGTTACATCCGAGAGGAAATTATTTTTTCCAAGATCGTCTGGAAGCGTCCGCTGTGGGCATGCATCATCGCGGTCTGGGATAAGCTGATCACCAATCTCCGCTTCCCGGTCGGTTACGCCAGCCTTATTCTGCTATGCATGCTGGCCTATCATGATCCGCTTACCATCATACGTTTGATGTTCGCCATCGGGCTCGTTTCTTTCTTTCATATGCTCTATTACCTAAAGAGTGAGCTGTCGTGGGATTTCGTTTACGGTATTTTATATGCTTATTTTTCATTTTTTGCGCTTTTCTGGGTTTTCCCCTACGCAGTTCTGACGGTCCGTTCGAGATCCTGGATGACGCGATAGAAAGGAGTTGAACGATTATGAAACGTGAATTGATTCCTGTAGAAGATTTCATCATCAAACCGCACGCACTCTGGGCGAAACAATGGCTGTTGCTCTCCTGCGGCGATTTTGCTTCCAATCATTTCAATGCAATGACAGTCGGATGGGGTAGTACCGGATTCATGTGGGGCATTCCCTTCGTCCAGGTAGTCGTGAGGCCTCACCGGTACACCTTTGAATTTATGGAGCGCTACGATACCTTCACCCTCTGTGCTTTTCCGGAAGAACAGCGTCGCGCACTTCAACTGCTCGGTTCCAAATCGGGGCGATCCGGAAATAAAATCGCCGAAGCGGGACTGACTCCCGTCGCTGCCTCAAGGGTCGCTGCACCTGCTTACGAGGAAGCCGAACTGGTTATGGAATGCCGGAAGATGTACTGGGACGATATGGAAAGCAGTCATTTCCTGGACGGGCGAATCGAAAAAAATTATCCCAATCAGGATTATCACCGGATTTACTTTGGAGAGATCGTTGGGATTTTCGGTGAATCTTGCGGATAGATGTCGGAATAGCGAACAGGTGATTTGTCTTACTTAACAGCGCTGCCTGTACTGCTCCGTTCGTAACTTTCATTACAAATTGAAAGCCACTATTCGCAATAACTTTCTCGGGTGATAATGCCTACTCACCTCCTTCATAATTATTTGAGACATTCTCAAGAAAAATGTTTCGATTGAAAATAGTGAATTGCTGATCAGAGGTTCAGTACCAATCTATCGAGAGGAGACAAATATGGGATTAAAGTACGTTCTCTTGGCTTTTTGTTTAGCTTTAATAATTCTTCCAGCATTCGGCTACTCTTTTGATGCAAACGATCTTCAGACCTTAAAGACATCAAAACACTGTGTAAATTGCGACTTGTCCTATGCAAAATTAATTAATATGGATATGACTTCCTCTAACCTGGACAATGTAAACCTGTATGGGGCCAATCTGAAGATGGCAAAAATGGGTGGTGCAAACCTCAATTGTGCAAACCTGTCCTTTGCTAATTTAGCATGGGCATCCCTGCCACCTTCAAGTGTCCGCAGTACAATAATGACCGGAGCCAATCTATCCTTTGCAAATCTTTATCAAGCAAATGTTTCAGGCGCAAGCCTGATCAACGCAAATTTAACAGGTGCAAATTTGTCGTATGCCAATTTGACCGGGGCAAACTTGTCGTCTGCTAACCTTACAGGCACAAACTTGGCGAATGCCATCTGGACTGATGGTATAAGATGCAAACCTGGATCTATTGGTGTGTGCATTAAATAGTGTTTTAATGTGGTGAGAAGAAAGGTACGGACGTTAAAATTATTATGAGTAATCCATAAAAGAGGAAAAAATGGGTGCTGAAAATATAGACAAAACAGAATTTTTCAAAATAGTATTTGATGCAATACCTTCACTAATTTTTGTTGTAGACGATGACGTTAGGGTACAGGAGTACAATGCAGCAGCAGCCAACGTATTATCAGGTAATAGGGAAACTATTTTAAAAAACCGTTGTGGGGAGGTGCTGAATTGCCTACACACAAATGATGTGCCGGAAGGATGTGGACGTGCACCAATTTGTAAAAAATGCATTGTAAGGAACTCCGTTAACAAAGCATCTCAGGGTCATAGTGTTGTTCGTCGTCGCACAAAAATAGAAATCATTCGAGGTGAGGCCAAAATAGAAATTTATGCTTTGATTACTGCATCTCCTTTTCTATTCAAAGAGAGATCATATGTGCTGCTTGTAATTGAGGATATAAGCGAAATTGCCGAGCTTCGGCGCATGATCACCATTTGTTCTATCTGCAAAGAAATTCGGGACGAAAAAGAAACTTGGTTGAGAATCGAATCCTATTTTAAGAAACACTGGGATATCGACTTTTCGCATGGCATTTGCCCCAAATGCTTCAAGACTGAGATGGCAAAATTAAGAGAATAAAGCAAAATCAATATACCTTGTGCTGAGGAGAGCGGAGAAAGTTCTTGTGCTCAGAGGGGGGATTTTCAAAAACTCACATTAGAAGAGAGTATCAGGTTATAAGATGAATTTTCCCAGTTATGCACCTGCCCAGTTTTCCCAGACCAGCTCTCCGTGGGAAAGTCCCGGATTAGAATACATATAACGAGGCGCCAAATTGGACATTGCCTTTGTTGTTAGTTGACGGATGGAGTTTTCTTAACAGCAGGTATGAAGACAATGTCTGGATACGACTTCTTCCTGTATTCGTTAAAATGGATTATGGAGTTGCGATAGCAGATTACAAATCTGTAATTGATATAAAACAGAAAGGCAGGATCAATCGATCCTGCCTTCGGTGTATTTTAAATGATTATTAATCGGTTCAACTGTTTCTCCTTACCCCTGCAAGTACCGCAAGACCGAGGCCAAGAAGAAGCAGGGTTCCCGGTTCTGGCACAGCGGTATTTAATGACACGTCATCAATAAAAGCCCCATAGCCCGCAGCATAGCCCTCTAGCGGCTTAACAGATCTAAACTCAAGGACGTCGTTTCCTGTACCGACTAATGTCCTTTCGTAAACATCCCATGTAAAGTCATAGATCGAGCTACCATGGATTTTGTAAGTGAAAACGCCCTGGCTTACACCGTTCCAAAAGACATCAACTAACTTCGATTCATATACCGGTGAAGGGTTTTCGGGGTTATTTAAATAAGCGCTCCATTCAAAATAATTTCCACCCAAAGCAAATCGCAAAGAATAATTCTGCCCCGCAATAGTTGTAACACGTTGCGATATCTTCCCGCTGAGGTCTCCTTCCCCGGAAAATTCAAGATCAAGTGCATAATTGCCTTCATAGGGTGTAAAAAAAAGCGTGCTGCCTGAGGTTCCTGGGGCCCTCTCGACCCTATCAGCCGTCCAGCCTACGGAAAGGTCTTGTTCGAACCCACCATTAACAATGATGTTCGACCAGGCGATATCTGTTGAAAGAAAAAGAATTGCAGAAACGATTAATACTGCGTGTCGAATCTTCATATGTGCCCCCCTAATCGTGGATTCAATGCAAATCGGAAATAATTTTAAACTGCAAATATCATGCTTTTTTTTAAGCGATTGAATTGATTGGTGGATTTATGAAGAGAGCCCGGTTATCCGTTCAGAATTGTAATAATTATTTACAGTTGCAATGCATACCTGTTTATTGCTTTTTAGTAATTGATCAAAATTTTATATAATTAGCGTAAAATGGTTACATGCAAATATTCTTTACATAATGCCCCCTCTGGATTCAATTTTGATTGAAAACTCAATCAGAAAATGCAGGGCACAAATAAATATTTATTTTTTGTTGTGATCATTTCAAATAGTAATTGCTTACATTTCAAGACCATATATTTGGTGATTGGTAGGTGAAGCCGAGTTCTTCAGCGTCGATCTATGATACGCAAAACGGAGAAAAACTTCTATAAACAAGAGCCGGTACCCTCTCCTTCTTGCGGTATAAATTCCATCGGATGGTTATTTCATTTTAATAACTGGGTAATTTGTCGCAGGAAGTGTTTGAAATTACGATATGCGCTGTTTCACGATATTGTTAATCCGGAAATAGAACTGCGGGTCTATTCTATCCGTGTTACAGCGAGAAGACGATCCAGAAGAGATCCCTTCTTACCTCCCAGAGATAGATCCGAAACGACTACCCGGCCTACCTGATACAGGTGCTCCCGAAATAAGCTTTGATCGCTATAAGCCCACGTGCTGTGAATCGCATAGCCACGTCCATGGAGACTGCCCAGATACAGCATAATATGCCCTTTCAAGTACAGCAGCGAGGGTCTGTTTTCGTATAATTCCAGCGCCTCCATCTTTTCTCTGGATTTCAATTCGGAGACGTTCTTCTTCCGATCGGGAACAAAATTGGCCTGTCGAAAACTGTTTGCCGGCATGTTGAAACCGAAGCATCGGAAAATATCCCTGATAAAGCGCGAGCAATCACGTCCACCGAACAGCCCTCCCCAACCATAAGGCTGTCCCCGCAATTTAAACGCCTGACGAAGAGTATTTTCATATGTATAAGGCAGGTAACCCACGTGAACATCTTCAGCCTTCTTGATGAAACCTGTGATGATCTTCAATTTCGTGTTACTGTCTCGGATGGGAAAAGAAACTTTGTAGCCTGGCCCTCCCGCAGCATTTAAAGGGAGTTTGGCTCCCATCGGCAACAGCGCCGCAAAGATCGTATAATTCTCATCCAGATAAACATCTGCATGCTCGCCTGTAATCACTAAGGGGAAAGCAGCATCAAATTGAAAAATACTCTGACAGTCGCCGATTGCCATATCGAGCGTTCTTATCCATCCCGCAGCAAAATTGGTTTGAACCAGAGTCCATTCCCGATTTGCTGAATAATGCAGGATGCGGACCGGCGTGCCGCATTCCAGCCGGGCATATTGCAGCAGATCGAAAGCGATGTCATCCGGCTTTCCCATCATAACCTCTTCCGTCGGTAATTCCCGGAGTTCGGTCACACGAGTGATAAGTCCGAAAACAGGTTCGATCTTCGCTGGAATTCCGCATTCATCCATCTGCAAAAAAAATTTTTCCAACAGGTCAGAGGAAACGGGCCGGTTCGTGTGGTCTACATAAGTGCCTTCCCGGAATTGGCTGCGAATGGTCGAGAAGAGTTCTACAATATAAGACCGGTCCAGGGATTCGGCCGAGAAGATATCAGTCAGGCGCGTATCCGCTTTGAGCGCCTTTGCGTTTGCCTCCCGGATCTGCTCGGTTGATAAGATCGTTTTTTGAGCGTCAGGAATGCGCTTTATCCAAAAATCGGCGGATTCGTACTCCGGTTTGACATTGGGAAGAGGAGTCGGAGCAACGGACCGAACCGCGGAACAACCGCAGATCCATATGCAGAAAACAGCCAAAAGCAGAAGGATGCTGTTTGTATGATTGGTTTTCAACATTTCACCCGATCTTTTCGAATTGAAGCAGACTTGAAAGTCTAATCTGCCGAGAGCATATGGATTTTATTTGGATTGGTCAAGGTATATGAGCAATTTTCAAGGCGTACGCTCTTTTACTTTTTTCTTACCTGATCCCAGGTCTCATGCTACTTTATTTGAAAGGATTGGATTCCCGACCATATTCCGAAGGAGGATGGAGATGGCATATAACTGGAGAGAAAAACTTGCCTGTGCGGTCGAATGCAAGAGATGTCACAAGGGATTGAATCCACGAGACCAAAGAATTTTATCCTCATACGATCATGAAGCCATTTGCATGGACTGCAAAAGAGCCGAGGAGAAGCGCTCGGATTATGAAGAGGTTTCCAAGAGTCTGATTGGGGAGTGCCTGGCCGACTCGGAGCTAATGCAGAGCGATCCTGGAGATTACTGTTACAGCCATTTTTATCCATATAAATGCTGAATTGGAGCAGCGGCTTAGCCCTTGTTCATATCGGCTTTTCTGAGTAATCAGAGATGGCATTCAGAAATCCGAGTAGCGCATCCAAACATGCCTTGGGTTGTGTCTGAAGAATGAAATGTGGTCCTTTTATCCTTGCAACCCGCATATCGGCTACGGCCCTTGTAAAATCCGAGAGGCACGATCCAGGCACACTTCTATCGGAAGTCGCCTGAATATAGAGACACGGAATTTTCAACTTCGGCAACCATTCCCGGACATCCAGTTCCCCGATGATCTTGAGTCTATGAATGAGAACGTTCGCAGGCACAACGGCTCTCACCCGCTGCCACATGGAAATGAACAGGTCGGCGGATTCCTCGCCCCCCTCTACCACATGCTTAAACAGGAATCTGGGAAAAGGAAGTCCCAGCAGCAACTCCAGGGAAAAATGACGGATCATTTTCAAAAGACCAGGTCTTGGTGATCTGGCGAAAGTTGCGCAGAGAATAAGGCATTTTGCCCGGATTTGTCCGGACCCTAAGAGCGCAACGGCAACCGGACCGGAAAAAGATTCTGCAAGTACAATCGCATTTTCCTGATCGGGATTCATCTGTTCTTTTACGTACTGAACCGTCTCTTCGAAATTGAGGAGCCTGTCCGTCGGATACCGAATGATTTTTACGGAAACATCTTGGGGAAGAATTTCTCCAAAAGGTTCAAATGATATGCCCGTTCCATCCATCCCAGGCATGAAAATGATTGTCTGACCGCTGAGCAGGTGAGTTTTATCCATATTCCAAGAAGTTGAAATATCTCATGCTGCAAGTTCTATTTTAACCGCGCAAATCTTGTACTCCGGGATTTTACCGGTTGGATCGAGCACAGGGTTGGTCAGGAGATTTACCGCGGCCTCTTTGAAATGGAAGTTCATGAACACGGTCCCTTCCGGAGAGCGCTTGGTAATACAGGCCCTCGCTGAAACCGCACCGCGTCTGGAGATTACACGGACCATATCCCCGTTTCCGATCCCGTTTTTTTCAGCATCTGCCGGATTGATTTCGACAAGGCTTTCCGGATATCTCTCGTTAGCTCCTCTGGCAAGACGGGTCATCGTACCGGTATGATAATGATACAAAACACGCCCCGTCGTCAGAATGAAAGGATAGTTCTGATCCGGTACTTCGGCGGAAGGAACATATTCGACGGGGTGAAAAAGACCGAGTCCGCGGGCAAAACGATCCCGATGCAGGTATGGCGTCCCAGGGTGAGACGAATCGGGGCAGGGCCATTGTAAACCTCTGTTTTCAATTCGAGCATAACATATCCCGCCATAGCTCGGAGCCACCCATGCTATTTCATCCATTATCTCTTCCGCTGACGGGTACGACATTGGATATCCCATCTTCGTCGAAAGCTCCGCAATGATCGTCCAGTCAGGTTTCGCCTCGCCAGGTGCGGAAACCGCCTTTCTGACCCGCTGAATACGCCTTTCGGTATTGGTGAAGGTTCCGTCCTTTTCCGCAAAGCAGGCACTCGGAAGAACTACATCTGCGAATCTGGCCGTATCGCTCAGAAAAATATCCTGAACAACCAGAAAATCAAGCCTGCTCAATGCCTCTTCCACATGATGAAGATCGGGATCACTCAACATCGGATTCTCGCCCATGACATAGAGTCCACGGATTTCACCCGTTGCAATTGCATTCATGACTTCAACGATTGTCTTCCCCGGATTTTCAGATAATGAAAAAATGCCCCAATTTTTTTTGAATTTTTCCCTGACGTCAGCGGCGGCAACTTTCTGATAGGCAGGGAAAACATCGGGAAGCGCTCCCATGTCACAGGCGCCCTGGACATTGTTCTGCCCCCTCAGAGGATTGACCCCGCCCCCTTCCATGCCGATATTTCCGCAGAGCATGGCAAGGTTGGCAATGGATTTAACCGAATCGGTGCCCGTCGAATGCTGCGTAACGCCCATGCAATAAAGGATGGATGCCTTTTCCGCGCCTGCATAGAGGCGGGCGGCCTTTCTGATATCCTCAGCCGGAACACCTGTTATGCCTTCGACATATTCAGGGGTATATTCAGCAAGCAGTTCCCTCATCGCTTCAAGACCTTCCGTTCTCTTTTCGATATAATCCGCATCGTGAAGGTTCTCACGGACGATCACATGCATAATGCCGTTGATACAGGCGACATTCGTCCCCGTTCGCGGGCGAAGCCATAGAGCAGCATATGGGACCAACGCGATCTCGCGCGGATCGATTACAATCAGGTTTGCACCCCGCTGCCGAACGGCCCGTTTTACCTTGCTGCCGATCACCGGATGCGTTTCCGTCGTATTCGTCCCGATCGCCAGGATGACATTAGCCTTCTCGATTTCGTCTGCGGAGTTCGTCATGGCGCCGCTTCCGAATGCTGCGGCCAGACCGGCGACCGTCACGGAATGACAGAGACGGGCGCAGTGATCTACATTGTTGGTGCCGATTGCAGCTCTCATGAACTTCTGGAACAGATAATTCTCCTCATTCGTGCATCGTGCCGAAGCAAACCCTGCAAGACTGTCGGGGCCGTGCTTTTGCTTTATGGATGCGAACCTGGCCGCAATGAAATCATACGCTTCATCCCAGCTCGCCTTTCGGAATTCCCCGTTCTCTTTGATCAGCGGCGTTTTCAGGCGGCTTGGATGGCCAATAAATTCCATGCCGAAACGCCCCTTGACGCAGAGGCTCCCTTGATTTGGAGGGCCATAGGTACTATTGCCGGTGACATTTACGACTTTGCCATTGCGAACCTGAAGATCCATCTGGCATCCGACTCCGCAATATCCGCAAGTCGTCCGTACCTTTTCCGTTTCCCACGGTCGGCCTTCAAACCGCGATTGCTTGTTGATGATTGCACCGGTCGGACAGGCATCTACACATTCGCCACAAAAAACGCAGTTGGAATCAAAATAGTCAGTATCAAAAGCGGGACCGACTTTCATCTTGGAGCCACGTTCAAAAAAATCGAGAACCTCATTTACCTGAATCTCATTGCAGGCGCGTACGCAACGGCCACACAGGATACATTTATTCAGGTCCCTCTCGATCATTGTATTGCTTTGATCCAAGAGATATTCCGGAGATTCGATCGGAAATCTCGGTTTTTCGATTTTCAGCCAATAGATAAGATCCTGCAACTCGCACCGGCCATTGGCCTCACAAACAAGACAGTTGTGGTCTCCTGAAGACCAGAGTAACTCGACAACGAGACGTTGGGCCTGTCGCACCCTCTCCGTATCTGTCCTGATGACCATTCCGGGACTCACAGGAGTTGAACAGGCCGCTGCCAGCGTCCTTTGGCCCTCAACTTCAACAACGCAGACCCGGCAGGCACCGACAAGTTTTGTTCCCGGATAACAGCATAGCGTCGGAATATAAATTTGACCGGCCTTCGCCAGATCCAGTATGGTTTGACCGGCAAAAGCCTCCAATTCTTTTCCATCAATGGTGATTGAAAATTTTTCCACAGATCTTCCTACTTCGCCTGTCACTTGTTACTTGTCACTCGTCACTACAGCTTTGGAACGTGATCTTCTGATCGTTGCCATTTAAGAGCAGATGTCCCTCTCACCTTGCTCTATCTTCTGCAATCCGTTTTGCAGGATCTTACGGATAGCCGCATCGTCCGTTTCTTCTATGAGCTTCGCGATAAGTTCTTCCCCTGCTTTTCTCGTTCTCGGAGAAGCGAAATCGATCAGATACTCCTTGAAGGTCAGGATTGCATTGGGATTACAGAATTTCCGAATCAACCCGGGTTTTGCCAAATCCATAAAATCCATTCCCGTCCGTCCCAGCCTGTAGCACGCGGTACAGAAACTCGGGATGAATCCTCTGGTGGTAATATCATAAATAACCTCATCTGTCGTGCGGGTATCGCCGAGGTTGAACTGACCGGCGCTGAACCCCTCTCCCGACTTGTCGAAGTAGCCACCGGGATTTGTCCTTGAACCGGCACTGATCTGAGAGACTCCGAGTTCATAGGCCTCCGCCCTCATTTCCGGATTCTCCCGTGTCGTCAGGATGATTCCCGTATAGGGGACAGCCATACGAATACAGGCAATTAATTTTTTGAATTCATGATCCGCGACCGGAGCAGGGGGCAGGATTGCAGCAGGTGCATTCGCTGCGATCTCCAATCTTGGAATAGAGATCGTATGTGGTCCGACACCGAATTGCGATTCCAGATGCTGAGCATGATAGAGAAGACCGAGCACTTCGAATTTATAATCATGCAAACCGAAAAGAGTCCCGATTCCGACATCATCAACGCCGCCCTGCTGCGCACGATCCATGGCAGTCAGTCTCCAGAGATAATCCGCTTTCGGGCCGGACGGATGCATGGCTTTAAAAGTGGCATGATGATACGTCTCCTGGAAAAGGACATAGGTCCCGATCCCCGCCTTCTTCAATCGACGAAATTCATCTACTTCGAGAGGAGCAATCTCCACATTGATCCGGCGAATTTCCCCGCCCTTTTCCGTTTTAGTCGCATATACGGCTTCAATAGCTTCGATGAAATAATCGATTCCGCTCCGCTTCGGATGTTCGCCGCAGAGCATGAGTATCCGTTTGTGTCCTTCCCGTTCAAGCACCTTCACTTCATCGGAAATCTGCTCCATGGTGAGGGCGACCCGATGGAGATCCCTGTTTCCGGTCCTGAACCCGCAATACAGACAATCATTGGCACAGTAATTGGAAATATAAAGGGGAGCAAAGATCACCAGTCGCTTACCGTAAATAGTGTCCTTGATTTCCTTTGCGGTTGCAAAGATCATGGACAGCAGATCCGGATCTTCCGTCTGCAAAAGAACCGCCGTTTCTTCGGGCGTCAACCCTTTGAGCTCCTTCGCTTTTGCGATAATCTCCTCAACGCGCGACCGTTCAGGATTCGCGGCTCTTTCCAATATCTCTTCAATCTGAGCATCGTTTATGAAATCTTTCACAGTATCTCTCCAAATAATTTATCCAAAGTTTATATGTCCGGATCGATGTCCGGCATCACATGCGGTCTTAGGATTTCAAAATGGTTCCAGTGCTCAGAGTTCAAGTGAAGGTTTTTGCTTGAACCATCGACCCCTTGTACCCTGTACCCTTTTCATTTCCGCCCGGAGCACAACACAGCATATGAACCATCCTGACCAGCCTGGAATCAGGCTTTGGTTAAGGCCGATTTAACCTGCACTCCCCTCAAAGCACCCAGCTTGCCTGTCATTGCGCCGATCTGGTCCGTTGTCCCATGGACAATCAGCGAGATGACATGAATCCCCTTCGGCGCATAGGGAACTCCCATCCTTCCGATGATCATATCACCATATTCGCTCAAAATTGAATTCACAGCCGGCGCCTGGCTTTCCCGACTGGTAACAATAATGCTTACGGTTCCAATTCGTTTGTCCATAATTCCTCCAAGTCCGAGGGCACAGGTTTTAAGAGTTTCTTTTATCTCCCTTGCCCCCTAGGCCCCTTGAACCCTATCCTCTACTATCCCCCTTGCGCCCTCTTTCATAGGCCATCAAAGCATACGGAAACGGAGCCAACGTCCTTTTGATCACCCCTTGCAGGACTGAAATAGCAATCCCGTAATTTGTGACTGCAACGCCCGCTTCCCTTGCCAGAGCAATGCGGTTGAGCATTTCACGCCGGGTCAGCATGCAGGCACCGCAATGAATCACCAGTTTATAGTCGCTCAAATGGGCCGGATAGTCGCGGCCGGATGATACATCGATCTGCAGTTCCCCGCCGACGAACTGTCTCAGCCATCGCGGTATCTTTATCCTCCCGATATCATCCTGGAGAGCGTGATGTGAACAGGCCTCCGCGATCAGGACCCGATCCCCGGGCTGCAACGTTTCAATCACAGCTCCCCCCTCGGCTGCTACGGCCAGATCTCCTTTCTGCCGTGCAAAAAGAATGGAGAAGGTTGTACAGGGAACATCCACGGGCACATCTGCAGTGACCTTCAAAACCGCCTGCGAATCACAGACCACAAGGTCTGGTTTACTGCCGATGCGGTTCAGAACAGAGGTCAATTCCCGCTCTTTCACAACCAATGCGCAGGCATCATTATCGAGCGCATCCCGGATGGTCTGTACCTGAGGAAGAATAAGGCGTCCCTTGGGAGCCTGAAGATCGATCGGGACCACCAGAACCGCCATTCCTCCTGGCGGCAGCAGATCTCCAATCAGCGTAAGAGACCGCAAGGCGTCATCAGGAACGATCTCGATCAAAGCCCGTTTCAGATTGTCCAGATAAAGATCCCTTTTCTCTAGATCAACGGTGGAAACAGAAATAAACTTTCCAGACTTCCGCTTCACCTCGGACACAAACGCATCCGATGGACCTCTGATATCCAGCTTCCCGATCACGGTTAACATCGGCAGACCTTTCTTGCGGCTCTCATCGAGGACCATATCTTCATATTGCGTCCAGATATCCGGCTCGGTCACAAGGATTGCTACATCCGCACGGTCGAATATCTTTTTGGTTTTCTCCAGCCTCAGAGAAGCGAGGGTCGAATCATCGTCGAGCCCTGCCGTATCAAGAAACAAGACAGGACCGAGCGGCAACAGCTCCGCCGCCTTTTCCACAACATCCGTTGTGGTTCCGGCGACAGGCGATGTGATCGCGATATCCTGACCGACTAAAAAATTCAGCAGGCTTGATTTGCCGACATTCGTGCGCCCGAAGAGGGCGATATGCAACCTATTTCCTTTTGGTGTCTGTTCCATTTTTTTTGAAACCCAAAGCTGTCAATTGATAAGGGGACAAGATCCGGTTTACCAGATCCGATCCTAATTGTTTCTCCAGAAATTCCTTAACGTTCGTCTCTCCACTTTCCCGAAAATCTGAAAGTATCTCCCGCGCCCGATCGTAGCCGATCTCCGGCAGGAAGGCCGTCACAATCATCGTACTCCGGTCGAAAATCCCGCGACATCTGGATTCGTCAGCTGATATTCTTAAGATCTCTTCCGCTAACTTCCGGTTTATCCTGATCAGAATATCCAGTGATTCCATAAAGGCATCCGCCAGTAGGGGAAGGAATTCGTTGATCTGCAGGCTTCCGCGATTCGCCGCTTCCGTGATGATGAGATCGTTGGCGATCACTTTGATGCCTGTCTGAATCACCGCTTCCATCAAAACGGGATTGACCTTACCGGGCATAATGGACGATCCGGCCTGGAGTTCCCTGATTTTGATCTCTCCGATGGAATTGAGGGTCCGCAAATCATTGGCGATCTTTATAAGATTGGCTGCATGCGCTTTAAGAATTCCCGAAACCTCCACGAATGCATCGGCGTTGGCCGTTTCTCCAGCAACATTTTCGCCGCGGGCAAGTCCAAGTCCCGTTACCTCTCTCAATTTTTCGATTACCAGAAAAATATAATCCCGAGGGGCAGTAAGTCCCGTACCGATTGCCGTACCCCCCAGATTCACAACCCGCAGCCGCTCCTCGCATTTGTATGTACGCCAGCGATCTCTCGCGACTGCTTCGGAAAATGCTGAAAATTCCAGACCCAGCGTCATCGGCACAGCTTCCTGCAGCTCTGTCCTTCCGATCTTAACGATGCTCCCGAATTCCTTTTCCTTTTCCTGAAAGGCACCCTGCAACGCTGCAATCTCATTGCTGAGTTCCCGAATCCCGCCTATCACGGCAATCTTGACGGCAGTCGGAAAGACATCATTGGTAGATTGATGAAGATTCACATCGTCAATGGGATGAACAACCGTGTAATCTCCTTTCCTGCCGTCCAGAAATTCAATAGCCCTGTTGGCGATCACTTCGTTCACGTTCATATTTGTCGAGGTGCCGGCCCCTCCCTGCAGCGCATCCACCGGGAACGCTGCCGAGAATTTCCCTTCCGAAATCTCCCGGCAGGCTGTCGCGATTGCTTCACCCTTGCACCGATCGAAAAAACCAAGCTCACAATTGGTCAGACAGGCTGCTAATTTGACTTTCGCCATCGCTCTTAATAATCGATGGTTTACAATACGGCCGCTGATCGGAAAATTGCGTATTGCCCGTTCCGTGTGGATTCCCCAATAGGATTCCGCCGGAATATCCAATTCTCCTAAGGAATCGCGTTCTGTACGTGTCTCGGGCATTGCTCCTCCATCAATCAGGGTTCAAGGGGTTTTCTAGGGTCCAAGTGAAAGATTCCTCCTTGGTTCGCCCTGCATCAACAATTAATTTTATCTTTACCGGTTCTTTTCTCTTAACTTGAACCCTTGCCCCCTCGAATCCTTGGACCCTCCCTTTTTGGATCTGGACCCTAGAGCCCTTAAAACAAAAGGCCTGATCCACCTCAGGCAGACCAGGCCTTCCAATTAAGACTCGGTTTCCCCCTTGAGGTCAGAATTCCTCCCCCGCAGGTTTCAAGCGAATTTTACCTTCAACTTAGGATCAGGTCAAGCCCTTACCTATGCCATTTTAACCTTTATGAGGCATCTCGGTGCCTCGTTTCGTGTACTTCGTATGAAGCAGCTTATGCGATTTGTGGCCGAGCGGCTCTTTCAGGAATACTTCATAAGCTTTTTTCACGGAAGGACTTTCATGCGACTGGCGCAGTTTCTGCACTTTACCATCATCGAAATAGAGCGCTTCCGAACGAAGCACGCGGATTTCATTGTTGGTCGGTATCGGCTCACCGCCACCGGCTATGCAGCCACCCGGACAACACATAATTTCAATAAAGGCGTAATCAGCTTTGCCCTCTCTGATTTTGTCCATCACCTTGCGGGCGTTGCCCAATCCATGCGCTACAGCAACCTTGACTTTACCCAAGGCGCCTACTTCAACCGTGGCTTCCTTGACACCTTCGAGTCCGCGCACCGGTGTAATATCAAGGCTGGGCAGATTCTGTCCGGTCACGACCGCATAAACAGTCCTGAGGGCAGCTTCCATAACACCGCCTGTCGCACCGAAAATCGTTGCGGCGCCGGTGTATTCTCCCATGGGGGCATCGTATTCTTCATCTTTCAAATTATTGAAGTCGATGCCCGCTTCCTTGATCATCCGCGCCAGTTCGCGCGTAGTCAAGACATAATCCACATCCTGGAATCCGCTGTCGCTCATCTCCGGCCGCTGCGCTTCGAACTTCTTGGCTGTGCAGGGCATAATGGAAACAGACACGATATCCTTCGGATCAATCCCTTCCAACTCGGCATAATAGGATTTCGCCAATGCGCCGAACATCTGCTGGGGGGATTTACAGGTTGACAGATGGTCGAGCAGATCGGGATAGAAGTGTTCGCAGAACTTGATCCATCCGGGACTGCAGGATGTAATCATCGGCAGGGTTCCACCTGTCTTGACCCGCTGCAGAAGCTCGTTTCCTTCTTCGATGATTGTCAGGTCCGCCGTGAAATTCGTGTCGAACACCTTGTCGAAACCGAGTTTCCTCAGGGCAGCAATCATTTTTCCGGTTACAAGCGTTCCCGGTTTCATCCCGAATTCCTCGCCGAGGGCCGCGCGAATGGCCGGCGCTTCCTGTACGACTACATGTTTGGACGGGTCATTCAGGGCCTTCC
>DHHG01000190.1:0-48070 GCA_002403175.1 Syntrophaceae bacterium UBA4778
GTGGAAGAATACAAGGTAGCTGTATTTGCTCAGCAGATCAAAACCGCTTTTCCAGTTTCACCCAAGCGGCTGGAAGAGAAATATAAAGAGATTGAAAGAATGACTTAGAAGGCTGTTGAAAAGCCCTTTTAAGTGTCATTGCGAACGAAGTGAAGCAATCTCAGATTAAGAAACGTTGATATTATAGTAGATTGCCGCGTCGCGTACGCTCCTAGCAATGACGCGTTTCAGGATTTTTACGAAATCAAAAGGTGGAATAATGAAAAAATTCATATTCTTTGTCTGGCTCCTGTCTGCCTTGTACGTCATCTATGCCTCCGTCATACCCAGTCCGGAGTACCCTCTGGATTTTACCTTTGCGGATAAATTCTATCACGCGATGGCCTATTTCTGGCTGACTATCCTTCCCGTGATTGGATTTGAAAACAGGCAATCCGCATTCCGAAGCATGCTATTTGCCATCCTTCTCGGGCTCACTCTCGAATTTGTCCAAGCCTTTATTCCCTATCGGGAATGCAGCTTCTGGGATTTTGTCGCCAATACAACGGGAGCTTTCGCTGGATTTTATTTGGGCCTGTATATCAAACCTTTTTTCAAATTGAAGATTGCCCGAAGCTAGCTCCGGGCATCCCCGGTCCTTAAAGCGATATTAGAGTATTGGCTCACTACTTCCCTCGCATCAAGATGCGAGGGAATGCACTCTCTGCCCGATTCCAAGGCACCCGGGTGTGTCGGACTGATTTACATTGTAAGGAGCTCTCTCAAGCATTCGGTCTCATTTTATTGTCATCTGATTCCAATTAGTTAGATCCATATTCGGATTCAGAAATGAAAAATTCTCTTTTTTTGTTGCAACCGTTTCATTCTTCGAACAAATCCTGTCGGAATTAATTACAACCAGGGAAGGCATACAGATGAACCTAGTTTCATTCTTGGAACACCCATCCGCCATTAATTAAATCAATTTCAACATCTTACAACAATTCAACCCAGGCAAATACAGTTATTCCTTCTATGGCACAAGGGTTGCTTTATCCAGAGTATTGATTTACTGCAAATCTGGAGGAAAAGATGAAAAAGTTAGTGCTCTCAATATTCATGTGCCTGCTCGTTTTACCTAATCTCGTAATGGCCTATACCGCCACAATTAACGATTTTTCAAACGGCTCCTCGACTTATTGGGGGGGAGCAGTCTATAACGCCAGCGCCACTGAAAACGGAGATGTAATCGGTTCACCTTATTTCAATGTAGATACGATGAGCGTAACAAAATCAGGGACAAATTGGGCAGTCGTTCTCACCGGAAATTATTTCAGCAACTATCAAAACCCCTCCGCAGACAGCGGATTTCCATCCAAACTCGGCCCAGGAGACCTTTACATCAGCTCCAATGGCTGGAACGCAACGAATTCAATTAATGGCCATTATGCAACGGATGCCTTTACTCAAAGCGAAGGTTGGAATTTTGTAGTTACCCAAGTCAATGGAGTGTGGGGGCTTTACAGTCTCAATTTCGGGGGAATAGATTTTACAAATGTCCGCACAGTAGGTGACGAAAGCCGCTATATCTTCCGAAAGAACCAGGCATGGCGGGGAGGAGCAGGAACTTACATCGGAACTGCCAGTTCAGCGCTGTCGGGCAACACGCTCACATTTACATTCAATACGGGAAATCTTGATTTCTCTGGCAATGTGGGCTTTCACTGGACAATGGAATGCGGAAATGATGTTGTCGAAGGTCAGGTAACTAATGTGCCCAGGGTTCCCGAACCGGCAACCCTGCTTCTGTTAGGGCTTGGACTCTGTGGCTTGGGCGCGTCAACAAGAAGGCTGATGAAATAGTTTTTAGATTTGATTATATTCCATTCGAAACAGCATTTACTAACCACTCTCATTGTAAAGCAAAAGGCAGCGGGATTATTCGCTGCCTTTTGCTTTTGCCACTATTTAACTGCCCAAAAGATCCCCTTAGAGCGGATATTTAATCCTCGAGTATCAGCCCTTTAAAAGTCATTTTGAAATCAAGCCTGCATTCTTTAGCAATTCGGATAAAGAAGTCCCCTTCTCAGCCGTCTTGATTGAAAACGAAATCTCAGGTTTTACACCACTCTTCGCGTGTTGCCTTTCCAGGGCCTGATTCAGGCGCGCCAGAATGGTTTCTCCAATGGACTCCGTAGACAAAGGAAGGAGGGCAACGAATTTATCAGACTCGATACGGGCGACAACATCTTCGGTTCGGAACATCTTCATCAATTCCGAAGTACTTTTAAGCAGATCGTTTCCCGCAGAGATTCCTATTTTATCGTGAACTGTAGCATAGTTCTGCAGATGCATTTCTATAACCGTGATCGGAAATTGCCGGCTCCCTTCCAGCCTAGTAATCTCTTCTTCAAAATAGGCCCGATTGTACAACCCGGTAAATACATCGTGAAAGCTCAAATACCACAACTTTTCTTCGGTCTCCCGTATGGTCGTGATATCGATTGCCAGACATACGACCCCCTGGATCTCGCCTTGCTCATTCTTATAAGGCATTTTGTCTGTCTGGATCCATTTCCTGCCTGTATTCGAGGGGAACATCTCTATCATGCCGCGCCTTGCTTTCCCCGTCTCGATGACTTCCTTGTAATCCCGCCAGTACTGCGTAAACTGATCTTCGGACAGATTCGGGAAGAGATCGGATATCTTTTTACCCAGAATATTCTCTCTTTTCATTCCGAGCAATTTACAGAATGCATCATTCACTTTCACAAATTGGTTTTCCAGATTTGAATAGAAAATACTGGTCGGAATAGAATCCAAAGCGGTCTGGATTTCCTCCTGTGTCTTTTGCAGCTCCTCGTTTATCCGTTTTCGCGCGCTGATATCGTTCAGAATACCATGGACTGCAACACCCCACTTATAAGGAATAAAAATAACAGAGGTATGACACTCGATCTTTTTGCCATCCTTCCTGATCCCAGTAAATTCGAACTGCTGGATATTGAATTCCCCCCGGTATCCCTGACTTAATTTTTTCTGGACCAGCTTCCTGCTTTCCGGTGCAATCAGATCCATGAAATCAAAACTGGGATTACAGATCTCGTTCACCTTATAGCCGAACAGCTCCTCAAAAGTCTGATTCACAAATTCATATTTCCGGTCGAAAATGACGTAAATGCAATCATTGAGCTGTTCCAGCAATGGGAAGTAACAGCCTATCGCTTCGTTAGCCTTCCGCAATTCCTCGATCTGGCCTTTTCGAATCTCCTCCAATTCGGCATTTTTCTTCCGCAACTCCTCCAGCTCCTCGATCAGGAGCTTTTTTGTCTTTTTGCTATCCTGCAGCATGGGTTGCTTCTCCTACTTAATCCTAGAATAAACATTTAGGTTTAACAGATAGTAATTTTTTGATATGACAGAAAAAAAGCCACTTATTACTACTTATTCCGAGTGAGAAAAGCACTTTCACGAAGTTGAGTCAAGCTAAATTTCATGTAGGCCGTTTTTGACGGTAAATCAAGAATCTGAGAGAGCATGAACCTCGTAAAAATTATCCGTGAAAAGAGCGTTTTGATTCTGATAGTCATCACTTTGATCATGCTCATTGCGGGATTTTGGCCTTTTAATTTTTTTCCTAAAAACAAGGTGGAATGGGATCAAGGGGGAAAAGGACTGATCCTTCACAAACCCGCTCTCATAGCATCGCCGGAGTTGCCTGCCTTACCGAAGAATTTCAGCATGGAATTCCTTATTCAGCCGCTATCTCGAGAGGACAGTGGCTTAGCCCGAATAGCATCTCTTTGCGATTCGACCGGGATAGAAGAAATTGCCTTTATCGGCCAATGGCGAACGCATCTGGCAATCGAATCAGGCATTAGAAATTCCCATCCCCATAAAATGGGGATTATGGATGCGCTTATTCCGGGTCGAACGATTCTTCTTACAGTTACAGTTGGAAAGGGTCGGACAGATCTATATATCAACGGCGTACATAAAAGAAACTACCCTTACACGCTGCAACTTCCGGAAAATTCTCCCTTGCGCATATTATTAGGCAACTCACCGGAAGGAAAGGCATCCTGGTCGGGCGTTTTCAAAGGATTTTCCTTATATGGAAGAAGACTCCATGGGGCGGAGATCTCGGAACATTACGGACGATGGATTAAAGGGAAACCTTTTCAAGGCAGCACCGAACGGGACCTTATGCTCATGTACCCCTTTCAGGAGCGTTCCGGTTGGATAATCGGTGATATCGCCAATGAAAGGGACATTCAGATTAAAAAAGATTTCCGTCCATTCAAACCGGTCCTCTTGAATCCGATTAAAAATGATTTTAGCTGGAAATGGAATTATTGGCAGGACGCCTTGGTCAATGTATTCGGATTTGCACCCTTTGGGTTCTTTACGGCTGTAGCCCTGATGCAATCCGGATATTTCAGCTTATTTCGGGTTTCAGCCTTAACAGCCGTAGCCGGCACCCTCTTCAGTTTCGGGATTGAATACTTTCAGGTATACCTTCCAAGCCGAAGCTCTCAAATGAGCGATGTAATCTGTAACCTCTTGGGAACGATTTTGGGAATCGTTTTATTTATCTGCTTCATAAGGCATTTGAAAACTCTCCGGACCAACTTCCGGAGAATCTCCGATCCTTAATGATAATTTAACATAATTCGCTCGCCTATCCTGCAGCAAGCTGCCGAATTCAGAATTTTTAAAAAAGGAGGACCCCAACATTGCTGAGTAAAAGACAACCTGTCAGAAGCGCTCTTATCGTTGATGATGACCCTTCCATCCGGGAGGTTCTCAACGGATTCTTTGTCATGTTCGGGTTCAACACTATTTGCGCAACCAATGGTGAAGAGGCCCTCCAGATCTATCAGAATCAGAGATTTGACGTAGTTATCTCGGACATGATGATGCCGAAAATGGACGGCATGGAACTTCTGAAGCAGCTGAAGCTGATCGATCCCGATGTCATCTTCTTCATGATAACAGGTTATCCGACCATCGATTCCGTCATCGAGGCAATCAAGAACGGGGCCAAAGATTACCTTGCGAAACCATTCAATATCGATGAAATCAAAATCAAAATAGACCGCGCCCTGCTGGAAAGAAACCTTCAGGACAAAGTCAAGTGCAGCCGGGGAATTATCTGGGCTCTGATCATTTCCATACCCCTCTGGATGTTTCTGGGCATATTGCTCGTAAGAGCGTGAGTGGGGTCAGGTTACATCAGTTCACCATGGCGAATCGTCCAGAAATCGTCCGAGAGATTGCGATCTGCTAAGTAATCGTAGGGCATAGTGAAGTAGCCTTTCTTGCCCCAATCTGTTCCCCAGGAATTGCGAACAATAAATCGCTTTGTTTTATCATCGTACCCTACCGCCAATACGGCATGTCCGCCCAGCATGCTCTCATTCTTTTTCGGCATATTGACGATGCCGGTCTTCGCCACATTCTGGGATTCAAAACTTTCATATACGGCAAATCCAAAAACAAACGGGAATCCTTCAGCCAGACACGCTCGCATTTCATCCACAGTATTGATGCGCGCATATGCGAGAATCTGATAATTGAGGGCTTCGGAATAACAAGCGGTAGAAGGCTTGATGGCAAACTTGGAAATAATATAAGGCCACTTTTTTTCTGTGCAAGCACCCTGTTTGACCAGAGTTTTGATGCCGTCGCGCAGCATAGCGCCCGAATCTGTTTTGATCGAATGTTCAATCACCCGTTCATTATAATAAATGAACAATCGGCTCATATCTGTGAAAACAACCTTGTCCTTTATCATCAGAAATTCCAGTGCGCCGACCAGAGCATTCGCCGTACAACTGCCGAGCGCACCCTGATCTTCAACCGGCGGACACTTGGACCTAAGATCGATTTTGGCAGGAAGTGTTTGGGGAATTTTTCTGACAGCACCATATAAATAGTCCCGCTGATCCGGTATATCTGGGATCCAACCATATGTGACTTTGCGAGCAACAGGAGATTTCGGCGCAGTCTTCATATCCTTTCCAGCCGGAGATTCAGGAATGGAACAGGAGCAGTTATTTGTGATTTGGGACGATCTTCCACGTGAAGCAATTCTTGAATTATCCATATAAGATCTCCTTCTCAATTTGAATGGAGATCTATCTATTATCTTTGTAGGAACATGTCAACAAGAAAGAGGAACAAATTGCTGAGCGGGACAGAATACATCCGATGATCGGAATGGTTTGGGGGAGAAAGAAAAATTGTTTATTCGACAACAAAATAGAAAGGGAGCTTGTTAAACTGTTAGAAAACTTACATTTCAAGATGTGGCCCTATGATCGCCCTCGGACCTGCCGCACCACACACAAAAAAAGGGAGCATGAACATGCTCCCTTCGTAATTTCAATTCTGTGCTTATTTTTTTAGCTGTTTCTTCTTCTGGCGAAGCCTGCAAGGCCGACTAAGCCAAGGCCAAGGAGCATCAGAATGCTGGGTTCGGGAACCAAAGTCAAAAGACTCTGGTTATTAACAAGCTCACCTGTTGCGCTACGGGAGGTCAAATTCATTACACGCACTCTACCAATGTCATTCCAGTTTGCTTGAGTTGCTGCGGCGATAAATGCCAACGCCTTGGAATCAGAAAGGGATGTTATTTCATTTTCGAGATACCAGATTGCAAGCTGTAGAGAGTTGACATCCGCCTCGCTACCAGAGAAACCTGCCAACGAATTGGTTCTAAATTTATAATACAAATAGGCGGTCTTGGGATCCAGCGGATCTCCCGAATTTGTATTGACGCCGCCCAACTGTGCCACTGTATCAATTGAAACCTGGTATTTAGCTATGGACCACTGGTTGCTTAAAGATAAATGTTCATCTTTTTCCAAACAGAAGGTTTGAAACGAAACCTGATCCGGTTTACCAAATTCAAAGACATTAAATATACCACCACCCGTGTTCCCTACTCCATCCGTCAGATAAATCGTGTCGCCGGTCACAATCTGATCAGCCATTGATGCCGTTCCGGTCGCGAAGAGCATGGCCAGACCAACGCAACAAGCAATTACAAACATACGAACCTTTTTCATTTTTCCCTCCTATATTTAAATCAAATTTATAACTGAATATTTAGATAGGCATTTTGATCTGTTGATTGCATAAGGTATGCCGAATTCAAAACAGCATCCTACCGTCAACACAATCACTTGTAAAATAGACAGCTTACAACTGAACTTAAAACGATCACTTCCTTGGCTAAGTTGCCTTGACTTAAAACATGTAAACCCAATCGACACCTGTCCAAGCTCAAATCAAGCACGCTATTCAGAGACAGATTAAAAATAGCCATTATTCAAGGTGGTTACAATTATTTTTCGGTTTAAGAAAGAGTGTAAAGGGAAGCAACAGGCAAGGACATTTCCTACAACAAAAAAGCCCGCGATCGAATCACGGGCCCATTTTTTCAAGTATATTGGACTGGGATATTGAATCTTTAAAATTATTTCATATCTTTCCCTCGCGCACGCTCATGTTTGCATCATTTGTAATACCAACCTTCTCCATTAAATCATACAAAGTGGGACGGCTTACGCCCAGCTCTTTTGCGGCCTTTGACAAATTACCCTGACAAACTGATAGGGCTTTCAAGATCATTACTTTGTCCAGATTCTCTCTGGCTGCCTTCAGGCTAAGATATCCCTCTTTCTGGTCTTTATCGGAATTCAGTTCCAGATCTTCCGGCTTTATTTTTTTTCCATCGGCCATGATCACGGCCCTTTTCACTCTGTTTTCCAGTTCCCTGACATTCCCCGGCCATTCATAATTTTCAATGGCAGCCACAGCCTGACTGGTAAAACCAGTGATCTTCTTTTTGCTGTTTTCAGCAAAACGGTCCAGAAACGCCTTGGCAAGGAGGAGAACATCCCCTTCCCGTTCTCTTAGTGCAGGGAGCGCTATATTGATAACCGCCAGACGGAAATAGAGGTCTTCCCGGAAATTGCCCTCTTTACCGGCGTCTTTTAAATCCCTGTTTGTAGCCGCCAGGACCCGGACATCCACGGGGATTCTTTCCCGACCACCTATCCGCTCGATCACCTGCTCCTGGAGGAAACGAAGGAGCTTCACCTGGAGTGTCAATGGGAGCTCGCCAATTTCATCGAGAAACAAGGTTCCGCCGTGTGCAAACTGGATGCGCCCCTTCCTTTGCATGTGAGCCCCTGTGAAAGCCCCTTTTTCATGTCCGAATAATTCGCTCTCCAGCAGATTCTCCGGTATTGCGCCGCAGTTGATCACAACAAACGATCCCTTGCTGCGGTAACTGAGATCGTGAATGGCCCGCGCCACCAGTTCCTTTCCCGTTCCGCTATCTCCTGTAATCAGAACGGATGCATCGGTTGTTGCCACTTTGCGGATAGTTGAAAAGACGTCCTGCATTTTCGTACAGATTCCGAGCATTCCCTGGAAAGTATTCTGTATGTTATGTTTCATTGCATTCAGTCTTTCCCGCTCCAGATCCGCAACATAAAATGCACGGCTGATCACAACCTTGAGCTCATCAATGATGACAGGCTTAAAGAAGATATCGTAGGCCCCCTGTTCAATACCCCGTAGCGCATTCTCCTTCTCCGCCCTCCCGGTAATGATAATGACCTTCGCCGTGCTGTTCTCAGACAGGATCTCCTGAAGCGCTTTAAATCCCTCTTCAACCCCTGCAGGGTTGGGAGGCAGCCCCAGATCCAGGGTAACGACCTGAGGATTTTCCTTCCTGAAAACCTCCATGCCCTTTTCCCGGTCTTCGGCAAGCAGGACATCATAGTCCTGTACCAGCGCCCATTTCATCTGAGTCCGCAGATCTTCATCGTCATCAATGATTAACAGCTTCGGTTTTTCCATTTTTACCTCTAAAAAAGAGTGAATAGTAAATAGTGAAAAGTGAATGGTGAATAGATTAAAAAAAGATCAAAATTTTACTTCTGGCTTGAAATATTTCTTCTCAAGCCGGCTATCATTTTAGAAATAGATTCAAGTGACTCAATCAATTCTTTGGCTGATTGATCATGTAAGAAACCAAGTTCCCTGGAAATGATAACCTGCGTTTCCAATTCTACGCAGCTTCCCTGCGCAATCCCCAAAAACTGATTGAATTCTCTCTTATTGTTTCGGCCAGCGCCCTCACCGATATTGCTTGCAATAGAAACAGCCGAACGCCGCATCTGAGAAACCAATCCGAATTTCTCATCTGAGGGAAATGAAGCAGTGACTTCATAAATCCGCTTTGTGATCTCAATGGAGCTTTTCCAAACTTGTAAATTATGATGAGGCCTCATTATTACCTGTTTCTATTTACTGTCACTATTCACTATTGATGCTCTCGTAAAAGCCATGTTTTTCTGAATTCAGTTTTATAAGTTGTTGTATATACTGAGGCCATTTTTGAAAAATGGCTCTTTTCAGACTATTCACTATTTACTATTCACTATTCACTGCTTTATCGGCAACAGCACCCGGAAGGTAGCGCCTGCGCCCTCTTCCGATTGGACTTCCATTTTTCCGCCGTGGGCTTCCACAATTGTTTTGCAGTGAAAAAGGCCGATTCCCATGCCCTTCTGCTTGGTTGTGCGGAACGGGCGAAAGAGATCGCGCTCCAGAAATTCCTTTTTGATTCCGCAGCCATTGTCAGAGACCGAGAACAGCGCCCATTTGTCCTGCTGAATTCCTGTGGAAACAACAACTTCTCCTGACTGACCGACTGCATCCATCGCATTGATAATCAGGTTTTCCAGTACCTTCCTCATCTCATCCGGATCCATGTGCAATGCCGGAACCGTCCCAAGGTTTTTTTGGATGGGCACGTTGAAAACACCGTTCAGCCCCGTTACTGTCGTGTCGACAAATTCGTTCAGATCCGCTTCCCTGATCTTCAGGTTCAGCTTTTCACTTAGAAGAGACAGGCGCCTGCTCATACCATTGATTTTATCGACACTCTGGGACATGGTCTTGAGCGCATCCGTTCTGAATTCCGGATTATCCATGTGAAGGGGAAGGTTCTGCGTAACCAGGGACAATTTGGAAGCAAGATTTTTCAGGTCATGGATGAAAAAGGCGGACATCGCCTGAAATGCTTCCAGTTCTTTCATTTGCCTCAATTTTTCGGAAAGGCGAATATTGAGCAATCCTGCCGCAACCTGATCGGCCATGGACCGCACAAGATCGAGATCTTCAAATGAAAGGGACTCGTAGAAAACCTTTTCACTCAGGGTCATGATCCCGACGAGGCTTCCCGCGGCATTGAGCGGAACGCAGTACCTTACGCCAGACTCCTTAGTATTCTCCGGTCCATAAGAATTTTTCAGATCTTCCGCCCATTGATCGCTATGCTCGCTCAGATCAATCGGCATGCTCTCCCCTGCAAAGGTTTCTATAATATCAGCCGCTCCGGGCAGATTGGCTTTTGCGGCCTGCTCCCAAGTCAAAACGGTCGATCCTCCAAAGGTCAGGGTTTCTCTTTCCTCATCGATCAGCCAGATGGTTACTGCAAGGATTTCCAGCGTTTCAGAAACCATTTTTACGGCAGCTGTGCACAACTCGCTGCTCTGGGTGATTGTAATGGTCTGCTGAGTGAAGGTCTCCCATATTTTTTGATAATCATATTGGGGACGTTTGAAATGCTTGCTGATGAAGCGTTTCCGCTTGAGCCGCAGGCGGTCGGAGAGCAGAATAGCCGAGATTCCAACAATAGCCGTAAAGATCAAAAAGATGATTACGTGGAAATTGCTGACCCAATCGAAATGAAAGGAAATCCACGCCATGACGGCTACTATGATAAAGTAGATCCCGACGATGAGCGCGGTGAAAGAATTATAAAGAACCTGATGTGAAAGATGAACCTTGGCGGCAAGGGGTTTGCCCCGGAAAAACGATCGGAGGATCAGGAGATCGGCAAGCAAAATGGCCCCTATATCCACTGACAACAGCCCTGTATCGATCCCTCTGAAAAGCAATGTCTGGCTGGACGTGAACAGATGAATTCCGAAAATGCTCCCGATTCCCAGAAACATGAATTTCGTTTGCCAGCGCATGTGCCCCGTGGCCTGTCGGAAAGTCTTCTCCAGATTCATCAAAATCACAATCGCGGATATCACCAGGCACAAATGCCAGATATACCCTGATAGCCCGATCATTACAAAAAGGCCTGAACCCGTTTCAATAGGAAGACCCGTAAAGAAAGCATTCTTGAAAAGGACGGCTGAGGAGATCGGGATTGCAAGCGCTGCAAAGAGAAGCCATCTCCATTTTACAATCTCTTCCCGATAATCAGTACGCGCATAGGCCAAACTGAAATATAACCAGCACGCAGGCACAAATGACAGAACCAAATGGTGAAGCCATAATCTGAAAATGAACGATTCAGGCGAGGATGCCTGGTGGGCAAAGCCCAGAAACCCGGCACCGGTTGCAATCAGGAACATGCCCAATGCGAAAACCTTATGAATAAACGAGCGAGGATCCCTGAAGATCGTCAGGACGGCAATCCCAAACGTCAGGGCTGCCGTTATGTATGCTAATTCGATGCTGAAGTTCAATGAGTCACCTCTATTTCAAACACCGCCCAGGTGCTATTTACTTCTGACTAAGTTCCAACTTAGTTTAAGTCAAATCGCCGCACTCCTGCAGCAAGAGCCGACTTTCCCGCTTGTCACTCGTTACTGCCTTTCTGAACATTTTGAAGATCTAACTTGCAATATGTGCAAGCAGATGTTAACATCTCAACATGATTGATAGAATTATTGAACCTGTCCTCAGAGACTTGGCTTCTCGATATCCTGTGGTCACCGTAACCGGTCCGCGGCAGAGCGGCAAAACTACACTGTGTCGCAAAGTCTTCCCGGACATGGCTTACGCTAATCTGGAAATTCCGGATGTCCGCGAATATGCTGCAACAGATCCACGAGGATTTCTCGCCGGCTATCCGGAGCATGTCATTATTGATGAAATCCAGCGGGTTCCTCAGATCGTTTCCTATATTCAGGGCATCGTCGATGAGCGAAAAAAACCTGGACAGTTCATCCTTACCGGCAGTCAACAGTTTGAAATCATGAACACGATCAGCCAGTCTTTAGCCGGCAGGACTGCCCTTTTGAAACTTCTTCCCTTCAGCATCTCCGAAATCAGGGAAAACACTCCTCCTGAATCGATCGACCGCCTCCTGTTGACAGGGTTCTATCCTCGTCTCTACGACCAGAAACTAAATCCCACACAGGCTCTGGGCGACTATTACGAAACCTATGTTGAAAGGGATGTGCGTCGGTTGGCATCCATCCGCGATCTCAGCCTCTTTCAAAAGTTTATTCGCCTCTGTGCCGGACGGATCGGACAGATCGTTAATCTCCAAAGCCTGGCCAATGATACGGGCATCTCCCATACGACAGCGCATACCTGGATCAATCTCCTTGAAGCCGGCTATATCCTATTCCTGCTAAAGCCGTGGTATCGCAATATATCCAGGCGGCTCATCAAATCTCCCAAGATCTATTTCTATGACGTTGGACTGGCCTCATATCTTCTGGGTATGGAGAATGAGCGCCATGTCAGCCGCGATCCCCTTCGGGGCAGCCTGTTCGAAAATCTCGTTCTGATGGAGGTGCTGAAATACCGTTTTAACCGGGGGAGAAAAAACGGCGTTACCTTTTATCGGGACAGCCGAGGAAACGAAGTGGACCTGATTCTCGAAAGCGGACGTGACGCATTTCCATTGGAGATAAAAGCAGGCGCCACCATATCAGGAGATTTCTTCAAGGGACTGGAGCATTTTTCCCACCTCACAGGCGAACTGCCGTACGGCGGAGGCCTGGTTTATGGAGGCCGGGAGACTCAGCAGCGCGGGCCTTTCCGGGTCTGCCCCGTTACCGCAGTTGAAGATATGCTCGAATCTCTGCACCGTGACGGCTTCGCATTCTAGGCCATGCCCTTAGCGTGCTTCCCTTCTAATCAGATTAATCAGGTATTGGCCGTAACCATTGTTGACCATGGGCCGCGCCATATTCAGGACTTTTTCGGAATCGATATAGCCCATACGCCAGGCAATTTCTTCAAGACAGGCAACTTTCAGACCCTGCCTGTTTTCAATCGCCTCGATAAAATTTGAAGCCTGAACCAGGGATTCGTGGGTGCCTGTATCCAGCCAGGCAATCCCGCGGCCCAGCATCTCGACATTCAGGCAATCGCTCTCCAGGTATAGCCGGTTAAGATCCGTAATTTCCAGTTCGCCTCGTTTCGATGGCTTTAGATTGGCTGCAAAATCAGAGACCCGATTGTCATAAAAATAGAGCCCCGTTACGGCCCAGTTGGACTTGGGTTCCTGGGGCTTCTCCTCAATGCTTTCGGCCTTGCCTTCCTTATTGAACGCTACCACGCCGTAGCGCTCCGGATCTTTCACCCAGTATGCAAATACAGTCGCCCCGGATTTCAGCGAAGCTGATTTTCTCAAAACCTTGACCAGGTCATGGCCATAAAATATATTATCTCCCAGAATCAGGCAGGATGAATCCTGATTAATGAAATCACGACCGATAATGAAGGCCTGTGCCAGGCCTTCCGGTTTGGGCTGCTCGGCATATGAAAGCTCAATGCCCCATTGGGAACCATCCCCCAGCAGTTGCCTGTAATGCGGAAGATCCGCAGGTGTTGAAATTATGAGGATCTCTCGAATGCCAGCCAACATGAGAACTGACAAAGGATAATAAATCATGGGCTTATCATAAACCGGGAGAAGCTGTTTGCTGATGACTTTGGTTATCGGATAAAGCCTGGTGCCGGCTCCACCGGCAAGAATTAAACCTTTCATGGTGCTCCTTTCGAAAAGCGGTTACAGGTCACAGGTGACAAGTAACGGGCATAAAACCCGTGACAATGACGAGTTAGCAAAAAGTTCTGAAACGTCCGTGCTCTTGTCATGCCCGCGAAAGCGGGTATCCAGTTATTTAAGACTGTTATGGACTCCCGCTTCCGCGGGAGTGACAGCTATTTGTGACTTTTTACAAAACCAATCAATAGTAAACTGAAGCTGTATATTTTAGTCTGTAGAGCGGACATTTTGAAACTGACATTTCAAGAAGGGACGATAAGATCAGCAGACCTCGTCGTGGCTGGATTCAGGAGATTGTTACCGTCTCTCCATCGCGCCTGGCTATTTCAATGATGGGACTTGCATCATCTTCATACCACTGCTGTTCACCACCTGGAATAGGCTCGATACGATTATCCGTTCGTGCAGCAAGTCGCCATAACAGATTAATATCTTCGCGATTGCGCTGTTTATCATATTTGGGAGAGACAACGAGCAGATCAATATCACTCCAGATGTTCGGATGCCCGCCGACTTGAGAACCAAACACAACACCAAACTTTACCACAACCCCCTGATCCTGCAAGGCACGTAAATATTTTCGAACACCGTTCAAGACTGATTCATTAACCATTGGAAAACCTCTAAACCGGTAACGAGTGACGGGGTGAAGGTAACAAGATTTGAAAGAACAGCTTCTATCATCAACAAGCGTCCCGTGCGATGATAACTTCCTCGCCATGCAATGCCATCCTGACAAGTGCCGAAAAATGGGCCCTGGCTTCAGCAATGTTATACTGTTTTTTCATTCGCCCTCTAATATGGTCATCTTATATGACCTGGTACTCCGTAAGTTACTCATTACATCTTCCTGGCGCTGTCTTATTATCGCCACTACATGAGCGGCTACGAAGGCAAGATTTTGGAACTAACTTGATCTCCAAGTCACAACCGACTGCATGAGCATATTTTTTTAGTGTAGTTAGAGATGGCGCATGTTTACCCGCCGATTCCAATCTCGAAATCGCGCTCTTTGTTGTTCCCATCAATTTTGCAACATCTTCTTGAGTAAGGCCGCATTTTGAACGTGCGCTCAGCATTTCACGAACAAGGGCATATTCTTCTTTCAGATCCTCATATGCCTTATTGAAGCCCTCTCGTTTTTTAGCTTTCTTAAGAAATGCCTCATGATCATGCTTAACAGGCCTGTATTTTAATTCAGCCATTTCGAACCTCTCTCATCCTCCTCCGTGCGATTTGCAATTCTTTCGCCGGAGTATCTTGTGTTTTCTTAATAAAGGCATGGAGTATGACCACCCGGCGACCAACCAAGAAACAATACAACGCACGTCCAATCCCTCCCCGGCCTCGCGCCCTAATTTCGAATAGCCCGTCACCCATAGCCCGCGAATGCGGCATTCGTAAGTTAGGGCCAAACTCCATCAGCAATTCCAAAATACGCGCATAGTCTGCTAAAATCTCTGCAGACCAGCTCTCAACTTCTTCTCTAATATTCCTATGAAAATACTCGATGGAGTAACTCATTAGTTATCACATTTGCTAACTGGCTTCAACACAAATTTAATCCGATTTCCCCTTGCAATCATGCACCATGGCCCAACGTCACCGACAAGTGGCTGGTTCGTGATAGCAGTTGTTCTTTCAAATCTTGTTACCCGTCACGTGTCACTTATTACCCATCACTGTCTTCAGAAGCCGTTACTCTGTTCACTATTTACTTTTCACACACACTTTGGTCCCTAAATCCTGCCTTTTCACTCCCGTTACTATTTTTAAAGCCTGTCACCCGTCACTCGTAACTCTCTTTTCCGCAGAAAAAGAAGCACCGGCAGCATCAAAAGCAGCGCCAGAACAAAAAAGGGCGCCCCACCCTCACGGTGAAGCGAACTCTGCAAAATTCTCGGATCGACATAGGTTCCCAATAACGTTAGTGTCAGGATACGGACCGCATTTTTGAACATCGCAATCGGCAAAACAAACGCTATCAATATGACTCTTGTCCACGTGGCATGCAAGAACAAATAGCCCGCCAGAAGCGCTGTTATAAAAAGTGCTATACACGACCTTATGCCGCTGCATTGTTTTGCTACCTCGACGCTCATGCCCGACAGATGAAAAACAAACCCCTCTCGCACAAAGGGTACACCGGTCATTGTCAATAGCAGATTTGTTATTTCTGTTGATCCGGCCTGCAAGAAATCTATCATTCCGCTCATCAGGAATTCCGGTAGCGGGACTATAAAGATCATTAATAGAAGCGGAAATATAGCTGTCCTATAACTCCGTGCACCATACAAGCTCATGAAAGCGCCGTTTATAAAGACTACGCCGGAGAGGGCTATAACTGCCGTAAAATCATTCCGGCTGAAACTATTCGCTGCATAAAAGATCCCAATCAAATACAAGAGCAAACCCAATAGCATGATTATGCTGCCAGATAGAATCGAGTATTGCAAATCAGAAAAAATTGTCTTCTTCTGTTTGTAAACAAGATACACGCTTACGAACGGGATGAGAATGATGTGAGTATAATATACACTGTACCCTCCAGAACTTTCAAAATCCTGGAGCGGCTTAAAAACCATAAAGAGCGCAACGGCACAGGCAATTAGAAACAGTATATTGCGTTTATTGAAAAGCTCATCAATTTTCATCCAGCTTAATCCTCCTGAGGATCACGAGCAGTAGAACTCAATGTATATGTATTTAATGCGAATTTTTATAGGATTATATTTTGAAGCAGGTGAGTCGATTGACAATGGTATATTTGTACTACTCACTACTACTTAAGAAATGAATGGCATTCGCCTGAGATTTTCTATTTACTTATTACTAATCACGATTTACTGGGTCTTTACTATTTACTTTTCACTATTGACCAGATTTTTTCTATTCACTATTTACTTTTCACTTATATACCTGTTACCCGTAACTTGTCACTCATTCTTGAAGAGCAGTCTCTTCTTCAAGAATGGATTCGAATTGATATATGGCATAAGCAGGTTATACGCCCCCCTTATTAACGGATTACAAATATAGATAAATCCTTCGGTAAGCTGCATCACTTCACCACCGAAACTGAGTTTAAAATAAGAATAGGTTTGCGTGTGCTCACTTTTCAGTGCTTCACCACGCCGAATCAGCGCAGCGGTCGTTTTATCAATCGCCCCTATGTCTGCATAGCTATAACCATTGGCCTTTGCCCACTTGAGTGTTTCCCAGTTGAGAAAATCGTTCGGGTGTAACTTGGAATGATTTCCTGACCAACCAACCTTCCAGAGATATGCTGTGTCACCAAAAGGTATAAGAAGTTGTGCCGATATGAATTCGCCATCCAATCCAGAAAAGAATAATTTTATATTTCCATTCCGCGAAAATACATCCCACAATTTTTCCAGAAATTTTACATCAGACGGGCTCGGGCTTACTTTCTGCCTTTGACAACTCGTACGCATAAAGCTGAAAAAGGTAGTCAAATCTTTTTTATCCGCCTCGATCATACCCAAACCATTCTTCACGGCTTTTCTAATATTTTTTCTATTAGACGGGCTTACTCGGCTGAAAATAGCTGCTTCATCATCTCTTAGGTCAACCAGAACGGTATTGTCCTTAATCATGTATTGCAAATGATTGTCTGAAAATCCCGTTTTCTTCAGTAATTTCGGGACGATTTTGTCCCGGTCAGGAGGCTGAACAATCAACGCATTTATATGGTTTGACCTCGCAACTTTTTTCAAAATCTTAATCACAAAATTCACAACACTAGCATCGTTTGAACTGACGACTGGCCCTTTCAGCACAAGGCCAATTTTCCCCAAATGAGATTTTGTCCGGACCAGAATTTGAAACCCACCGACAATAGTATCATCATGAGTGATAATTATGATAAGCGGCTTCCATCCATCCAGGATTCTTACTTGGGCCCACTTGCTTGTTTGATGAAATTGCCCATAAGGTGTGCTGTCCAGAAAGCCATCCCAATTCGGGTCATCAGGCAAATTAGATTTCCAGGCAGTCAGAATGCCGAAATCAGTCAGTTCGGAAAACAGCTCTGAATAATCAGCGCCGTTCCTTACGAAATTGGCGGTCAATTTCTGCTTTTGTAAATTACTGATGTGCAAGATTGGCTTTTATTCGATGTAAAAATTTAATGATTTGCCTTGAAAGGGATATACGCTGAAAACCAAATACGACTCTGATTCATTACTCAGAATTTCCGGCTTGCTAACTTTTTACTTTTTACCTTGTGACTAACTTCAAGTTAGTCACCGGTCAAATCGCTGCGACATTGCACCTGTCATTTATTGCTTGTCACTCGTCACCATTCCTTATTGTAACCCGTTACTTGTTACTCGTGACTTGTCACTGCTGCGTTAGCCGCTATTTACTATTTACCATTCACTATTCACAGATTTCATCCCGTCACCAGTAACCTGTCACCCGTCACTATCCGTTGCCTTCTTCTGTAAACAATGATCGCCACCATCGCAATTATCAGAACCGCGCTCATCCATGGATACTGAATTCCAAATATCAGAGGTGTCAGAGCCCAACGGGTGATCATACGAAGACTATCATGCTGCCGGATATAATCGGCGAACGGCGGAGAATGTTTGTAATAGAATTTCACAAATGCTTTACCCATTGCATTCTTCAGCAGCACATGATCTCTAAATTGCCTGAGGACATACACGTGCGGGTCCAGGTAAGAGCCGAATGCTGCTGTGGCTATGAAGCAGCCTCCGCCACCGCCGCTTTCCCCCGATGAAGAAATACTTGCATTGGAGACCACAGCTGCATTGGCCGCAATCACATACTCAGTGGAATACTCACCTTCAAGACCACTATCGTCAATCGCCGTAATAACAAAATAATAGGCTTTGCTGTCATCTAAAATATGAAACGCTATTTCTGTATATGACTTGTCGATTGTTATCGTTTTCGGTCCGTCAGGATCAATATTGTAGGAAACGCCTCCTACTGTATACGATGCGGCATAATCGGCGGAATCGAGAGAATTTACATTCCCTGAAATAGTGTAATAATAGATTTTATATGATTGGAGGTATGCAGCATCAATGCTTGGATCCCACTGCAGGGTGACATATCGGTCGGCAGCGAAAGAACTGACACCGCTCATGAACAACAGAATCAAAACCGCCGCCCAGATACCGATCAACATCCTCCATCTCATAATTCACCTCTTTTGGCTGGCTTTTAATCAGGTTGGATTCAACATGGATCCTTCTCCTTTTTCAGTACTTAATATCGGATAATCGTCTGTTATCCGTGTGATGATGATCACTAATTTTAATTTATTCAGCTTTAATTATGATTTCTTTAGATTTACAAGAATTTTATTCGGAGAATTGATTGAAAACAAAATATTTCAGCATTGCGGCAAAAAAGCCAAACAACATACAACTTTGAGCAGAAAGCACCAGCAGTTTCTTTACTTTATCAGGACGCCTTAGCGCCTCGCCGGCCATGGCCAGGCGAGGCCGATTTAGGGTTCCAAAATCAAAAGACCGTTGCTAATGTGATCGTTTCCTCTACTTCCAGGTCGGAGGAGCAGGTTTTCTGAGCGGGTGCGGATAGGTATAGGGCGTATAATAAGCTGTCCATGTATTTGGCGCTGTGCATTTATAGAGCGTTCCGGAAATAGGTGACATCGGCTTTTTCCCCACCATACCCGTCAGGTTCGAACAGGATTGATTTGTAGCCCAGTATCCTACCCCAGTCGTGCAAGTAGCGGGACGAGCAGAGAGGGTTCCGCAGCCTATACCCGACGTCCCGTTGAAATTAACATTATAGTTAAAGAAGTCAGAATTCTCTACGATGGGGTCAGACTCACAGCCATATGCAGCACCAGGGTCATAAACCGTCGCTGGCTTTTCAGTACCGTTGGCTAAATTTTTCCAGTAGTATGTGTTCTCCACCTTTTGATTAAAACTACCCGTTGCTTGGCACGAGTTACAATAATACTGAGTAACCCCATTATAAGGGTTTGTAGTTCCAGAAAGCGTGTTGTAGAATTGCAATAACCATCCACCTCTCTGGGCCATCCATCGGTAAGCACCCACTTGATTAACAATCTTATTTCCGTAATACTCCGCTACCATTGTCGAATAATTTGCGCAACCTGCTGTCCCTGTTCCACCAGGAGGACTTTGTAATCCGTGTAGATCCCAAAACTCTGTTGAAGTCGGTACGTTTGTGTAATCCCAAGTGTTGTATCTTACCACTACACGCCCGCCCTGTCCTGCTTCCATCCATCCCTCATATCCAGGATAAACGTAAGGCGTAGAAAACTGGATTGCATTATCCTCAAAATATAAATTCTGCTCCACGCCATAAGCCTGCGTTTGATTTTCCCATGAGTTATAATCGTTACCATATATTCCAAGCGGTATTGCTATTCTATCAAAGATATTCGAAGCAACAGCCCCATAAACCATACCCCTGATATATAGACCTCTCCCGCTAGGGGAAACATTTTTAAAAGTATTGTTCTTTACAACAAGATTCACATAATTTGTGGCTGACGTGTTATTAACGCGAATCACGCCTGCGTTCCCTATAGAGGAGTCGTTAGCATCAAACGTAAATCCGTTAATGAACAGGGTATCGTGCGCAGATTGTGCAGATGCGTCTGGCGTCCAGTATATAAACGTCAACTGACCAGTTATGGTGGTGTTTCCATTTCCTACCAGCTTCACACCACGAGTAAGGGGAAGAGTACTAGTCCACGTGGCATTTCCAGATACCCTGATCACGTCACCTGCCAAAGCACTAGCTACACAGGTACTTACCGAATTATAGTCAGCTGAACTTGACCAACTTGGACTTGTGCCAGTACAAGCAGCCCAAGAAGAAATTGGGAGAAAAAGGTAAATAATAATTTGACACCAAAAAACAACACGCCAAATAATATTCTTATTTGATTTCATTTTCTTCTCCTCCTCCATACCTTAAAAACGATATACACTTGATATGCCAGCAAAAGATATGACCGCTTAAAGTTGTTTCGGACAGCGTCTGTCTATACACCATTACAAGAAAGATGACACTTAATCTGTGTCGTAAATCACCTGATCAAGCCATACTTGCTAACCGTACGCTCAATAAAGTTTTTTTCCCAACCGTTAGATATATAATACCCATTCGGCAATTCTGTTCTTACTGGTATCTTTTGCCCATCTTCAAATCTTTCTCTTAGCCAGCTAATAACTTGCAACGTAAATCCCATCAAGTAAAGTGGAAATGACGTCATTGATATAGGCAACATGGGACGGAAGGTCTTATATGTCAATATTCTCGCCACACGCTGGTCCAACTTTGCCATTGCGTTTTGTTGAACCAGGGCATTCCCCCCCAAGCTTCGATGATTGCCCCAAAGTATTGGCGCTACACGAAGCGCCAAGTCCAAGATGGCGTAATTACTGTATGGTTCAATCTGATAGCCTGATTGATTGAAGGCCGAAAGAATGAATGACGCATAGCGCGTTGTGTCAAGCAGATTGAATAGACGAATATAATCGCGATCGTCGCCATCGCTCAATTGGAAATGGGCTTTTGTTCTCCTAAACTCATCATAAAGCGCTTGTTGAAAATAGTTCCAAAAATCATCTTCAACCCATAAAGCTTTCTTTGCGTTTTCAATCCTCGATTGAACATATTCTTCAATTGAGTTCCATGGTATAGGCATGAAGAGTTCGGTTCCAAAAACACCACCAAAACCCAATGAATAGGATGCCGCACTGTCTATGAGAGGCGTAATTGAACTATTATAGGTTGGAGAAAATCCCTCAGTCAGTTCGCGAAACCTTTCTTCATCTCGGCCCAACTGGAATGGAAAAGCGTCAACAGGAATATTTCGCACCCTAGCGACTTTTTTGGCAACCTCCAAGTCCTTCACGGAACTAACCTTTTCGGACGAAACTGCCGTTCTATAGTGGATATTCCTAAACTGTTCAGCTGCGATTGAGGCAACTAACCGACTATCTCGACCTCCCGTCAGGGATGCTGCAACAGCAGAATTTTTAAACTCACGGCGATGGATGATGGTTCTTAAGGTTGACAGGAGTTCATTAGACAATTGGGTGCAATCCGATATTTTTTTGTTATCGATAGTATAGACAACTGACCCAAGTCGGAAACTAGAATTTGACAAATCTATTACGAGATATTCATAAGGCAGCAACCATTTTATCCTTTTGTGTCCTGTCGTGCGTCCGATCCAAGTAGGATAAAGTATGTGTCGCATAGCAAGAAACTCCCAAACCTTATACATGTCGAGATCGCTGGAATTTGTTTGCACCAGATCCTCAACTTTCGAGAATGAGGACGAAACTACCAATCCATCACCGGAATAGAAAACGTTTCGAACCCCCATGAAGTCTGAAAAGATATAAAGATTATTATCCTTTTTGATAATCAGCACATACTGGCCAACAAGCTTCTTCTTTAAATCGCCAATCTGTGATTCTTGGAAGGATGTAAGAATCTGTGATAATGTCTCCTGAGATGAATCACCGTCAAGATAACAAGTATAGCCAACGGAGGCAATGGCGTCAGAGCCATTACGAACGAGGCAGAATGTGCCCTGTTTACCATATATCATGCAATCAAAGCGCGGACCGCTACTTATCCACTCAATTTTTTCATTCTGATTTATTGAATAATTATCCAACGTTTTTAGTTTAAGGATTATATCTGCCATTTATGAACCTTTCTAAGCTTGTTGTTTTGGCTTCATATACATGCAATTATAGCACCATGTTTAATCAATTAGGATGGCGCGCGATATCAATGCGTTATAAGTAGATAACCAGAACATATATTTAAATGTTGACAAATTTTAGAATATTTTGTCTATGTTTCAACAAAAGTGTATTTTTTATCACAAAAGCTTTTCTGGAAGCTTAATCAATTTTCCCAACGATTCCTGAGCAGCCGGTGGATAATCCGGGTCCGCACAACCGTGCGGCGTAAAAGTCATTTCTCCAAAAACTGCTTTGCCCCTGATACTATAAAAATCTATGCGTACAAACGGAAAAGGCTTCGCCAATCTTTCAGCAGCTTCAATCATTTCATCATAGGCCTCAGGTTTTGAAATATTTCTGTTTGAAAGCAGGCTCTCTTTGTCATAGGGCAGCTTATTTTTCCACTCTCTATCATAATGATCAAATTTTGCACTTCCCGTATTTCGTGCGCTGCATACCATTGTTGAATGCGCTTTTCCATGAAAGCAATATACCTTATAATCAGTGGGGATATTGCCGGACATATCATCCAAGTAACACTCACATATTATACGAGGCTTTATCGAGGCATAATGAATTTCTCCACCCACCTTGCTTATATCTTTTTTCATCCACAAATCTAGTTTGCGCTTGGCTTCGCACCAGTCCAAATCTGCCTTGCTTTTACAAATAATATTAGTACCGCAACCATGTGTGCACTTCAAAACAAACTGATCCGGAAGAGTATCATAATCAATTTCACTGCTCTTTTCATAAAGACCTAGCAATTCAGGTAAAATATGACCTAAACCATTCGCTATGACATAAGAACGTACGGCGTACTTATCAGCACACTGTATCTTTAGAGGATGCCGCCAATAAAGCATAAGCCACATAAGCTTTTCGTCAAAACTCTGGGGGTTTTTAAGGTTAGGCTTTTTACCCATAGTTGTCACATAGTGATATTTCGCTAACAACACAGGTGAGAGAGCATACAAAAGCGTTTTGGACCAAGTGGTCATCACGGAATAGCATTCCATTATCCATTTATTTTTCTTTAAGATGCGCTTGATCTTCGATGGCGACGGCATACCCTTCCTTTATCACTCACAATTTATTAAGGACCAACCCTCACGCTTATAAAAATGCTTTCCAAATGATTTCAGGTGTCTTAAATACAGATATAAATGTTCTTTGTTGATTAGATCTATGTTTCCGTACACAAAAGCATCTAATAAACCAATATCGCTTGTAATAAACAATTTGATATTCTCTAAATCCTATTTTTTTATCCATTTTTAGTGCGGTTGCATTGCTCGGATCTACTACCTCTATGAGATTTTTAATCCCTTCTTTCTTCAAATAATGAAAGATTTCTCTCTTTAATTTATATGCAATTCCTCTATTTCGAAATTCAGGTATAGTATAGACACCCGTTATATAGATCATATCCTGAGGAATATGCATATGTAAATCAAACCAAGATATGGTTGACTGTTTTTTCTCTGCCCAGAGAAAAAACACAATCCTACCGTTCTCTTTTAAAACGAACAAACGATGGCCGTTTTGAAGACGATAAATGGCATCTTCCTTCCTAAACCAATAATCATTATACTTTTGCTCTTTTTCAATATCCTCTTTTGTTGGCATGAGAAAATCATACGACTCATCGTTGAAATTGTTCAATGCATTACCTAAATCAAGTTGCAAAAATATGAGTGCACGGTTAAAATATTTAAAGCCTAATCCATCTAAAAAGCGCTTTAAAAATCGTAAAAATCCATTTTGTCTATAATATTTTATTACATTTATAAGCATCATTTTCTAATCGCAGTTTTGAAAGACATCTTTTGTCAAAAAATCCAATCTAACTCCGGCTTTAAAGTAGTACGAGCTAATACTCACCCCATTTAAAAAATACAATATCCTTGAAGATCGTTCATCTTTCTCTCCTCTCATCTCTGAAGATCGTATTCAATATTTCCTGATGTGTTTCGCATTGCACTAAAAGCAAAGCTTGGTGGATTCGCTTTTTTGAATACAATCTCTTATGTAAGAATCTGCGCGCCCTTCGCATGAAATAATTATCTCCCAATAGTACGTCCAAATAACTTTCCTTTAGCTGCCCGCAATATTTTTCCCATTGAGTTTCAAGAAATAAGGCATCTTTCAGCTGGTCGCTTTTCCTTCCCAGTTCTTCGATAAATTTTTTACTTAAAGTTTTATCCATTTTCTGCGCACCTGGTAGCGTTTGAGATTGAATGTAGGGAATCACGTCCAAACCGACCTGTCCATTCTGAAATATCAATTTTGCGAGGTAACCCTCATACCATGAATTGGGTGGTTGCCGTAGTGGTTCAAAAATCAAATTACCTAAGCCGTAAATGATCGGACGTCCGGCATAGATCTCCCACGGAAGAGGGCAATGCGTATGACAACATATGACAGCGTCAGCTCCCATATCGACTATGAATCGGCATTTCCTGACCAATTCAGGGCTTGGGTATGAGTAAAATTCTTTACCTCCATGGATGAGCGCAATGAATATACCGTCTTTTTTGTACTGACGAATCACATTGACAAAATTGATAATATCCAACGGATTAGCACCAGCGGTCCTCTCGTCGGCAATCGAATACTCTCGTTCCGCCATAGCATAAACAACTATTCGCTCACCCTTAATCTCTTTGATAAACGGCTGTCGAGCTTCTTCGATATCCGATCCTGCACCAATACAAGCAAGGCCTGGTTTTTGGATCGTGCGTATTGTTTCCAACAAACCTTGAGCACCATGATCAAAGCTGTGATTATTGGCGATATTCAGAATGGTCCACTTGGATGCAATAAATCCATTAATAGCATCGACGCTTGCCCCCAAAACAAATCCACCAGCTTTCTCAATCGGTGTTTCTTGCGAAACCAAGGGGCACTCAAGATTAACAATCGACAGATCAGCGCTAACGATTTCTACCAATAAATCGTGGAATATCCCATCTGCGTTTCCTTCGATAAACGTTTTTTGAATTCTACCTGTCGGGCATACATCACCACCAATAACAATCGTAGTCATATAATTAACCTTCTCTCAATGAATTAGCCATGTCCTTCCAAGTAACTGCGCCTTCTTTCCTCATCAGGGCCAGTCCAACGATGACTATGAAAATGATATTCATTACTGCACCAACCACAGAAAACAAAAAAATGGTCTGCGAGGCAGTCATATACATTCCACCAACAATCAATACCAAGGTCCTGGCTGCAAGCAAAATAATACCGAAGATGAAGAACCGGCGTTGCAAACGCAGTATCCGTGCGAAAAGATCTGAAGGAAGATTACAGAACATAAATATTTGCCATAGTACCAGGCTGCTGGCAAACTCACCGGCAGTAAACCAGTTATGACCAAAAATGAAAGAGAACAATTGCGGAGACCAGATTATCAAGATTATTGCAGGAACTATCGCCAAGGCAAACAGCCCCGCCGTTATTTTCATATACAAGGACAGTAAACTTCCGCCATGATGATCGGTCTCGCATGCTTTCTGATAAAGCACCTGTCGAAGTGCTCTTAAAATCAAGCCCATTGGGGCTCCAAGTATTCGTATTCCAAATGCATAGGCACCCGCAACCGCAATGCCGAAATAATTTGTCAGCAACAAAACAGGCAACCCCATCGACAATGCGTTAATGATATTTCCTGAAGCGGAATACATAGGAAAATCCCGGTACTCCTTGGCTAACTGCTTAATCCGCAACCACCTGACTCTATGTGCAGATGTTTTAAAATCAGCCCAAAATATGCGTAACAGGTTCATGCTGGCAAATAAATCGGCCAGAACACTGCTGATGATCAAACCGGCAGATCCTGCCTTGACAAAACCAAAGCCTATCTGCATGCTATTTGAAAAGACGCTTCGAATGACCTGTGATGCCGATGTTTGTTTGAAGGCTTTTACCCTAACGCACCAAGACTGGAGCACAATATTGAAACCCGTGATCAGAATGGCAAAGACAAGCAGCACAAGCATCCATACATTGGGCACTTTCATAAGCGCCATCACATATTCAGGGGCAACAAGACATACTAGTGCACAAAGTATCGATATAATGATGGTTGCAAGGCAAGATATAAAAAAAAGGTCAAGCGCATCACTCTTTTCTCTTGGTAGCATGATTGCCTGGCTGTATTCCAGAGTGATCCCGGCGGCAATAACACCGACTACAGCGCTAAAAGATCCAAAGATTCCAAAATCAGACGGTGTGAACAAACGACTGATAATCGGCATTACGGAAAAACCAACCAATTGCGCCATGGCTGTTCCTGACATCACAACTAAAACATTTCTAGCAAAGGATGATCGTCTTAGCCTTGCAGAAAAGCTCATAAATCGAAAGTTCAAAAACCTTATAGCTATCACCCTAGTGTGGGGCACCACAAATCCCTTTACATGGGATTTTATGCCATATTGAAGATTGAATTTATCCGACGCAAGCTGGAAGGGCAGTTCCAGCTGAGACGTTACAAGAAATATAACGCACTACATTAGATATTGCGTTTCTTGGCCAAATCGAGCCCCAGCATAGCAACCAACCAGCTCAGATGGTATGTTGCTTTTGCTAGGTACCTTATGACCGCATGGCTTCCGGCTAAGACGCTAAAAGGCAATACAAGCGTATAAACCAGCAGAGCGACAGTAGTTTTCGTCGGAACTAATATTTTCGATAATCCACGTAGCATTGGTGCCCTGTATCTTCTTTCATTTGAGGCTTGTAGAACAGAGCGTCTCAGATAATAACCTTTTGTCTGTCGCTCATGCGGAACAATTTCATAAACCGGCGCTTCTTCAACTGCAATAAAACGGCAGCCTAGTTTCATTGCTTCTCTGAAGAACTCCTTATCCGAACCGCTTGTTTTATACTTCAAATCAAAACATAATTGATGCTTGTCAAAAACATCCTTTTTGAGAAGGACGTTCCCCGTTCTTGTCTGATCCCACGTCAAAAGAGTTCCAGTCCGGTGCACCGGCCTATCACAAAGCCGGCTTTTCAGCAACCAGACAGGCGGCTGCTCTTCGAAAAACGGATGGACAGGACCCAGAGCACCATCTACATCAAACGCCTGGATTGCTTTATACATCGTAATTAGCCAGTGAGTCGGGGGGAATTCATCATCATCAATAATGCCTATGTAATTTCCCTTTGCCAGCCGTAGCGTATGGTTTCTGGCTGCTGAAATGGTTTGCACCGGTTCAATACCATACGTGATGTCTAAACCCAGTTCACTCTTCAAACGCATCACGGTTTCTCTGGCCGGACCTGCCGCATCATTGTCAGCAACGACAATCGAATAATCAAAAAGTCCGTCTGTCTCCTGCAAAGCCAATTTTCTCAGAAGACGTTCCAGCATCTGATTGCGGAGGTATGTGCATATACAGACGGAAATGTGATCTTTCATGAATTCTCCTTAAACTGAAATGCTTATTTAACTATATTTTAATGAAATTGCTGTTTCGTTTGATGGGTGTCCTGAATGCAAATGTTAGACAAAGAATAACCACCATCATTCTAGAGTCAAATGTGCTCAAAAACGACTCTGTGATATTGCTGACAAGTGCCATTACCAAGCTACATACCCAGAATACCCCCCAATCAAAGTTTTGAGTCATCACCCTTTGGGCCTTCCGGATGTTCGATATAAAAAATATTGTAAAAAGCAATAGGCCAACGAATCCCAATTCCAGAATTACATCAAGGTACCCATTGTGGGATCCACTAATCTCGAATTGTTCTCGTGCATTGGTAGTCCAAAAGCCTTTGTATCCATATCCATGAATCGGACGTTCCATTGCAACCGGTACAAGTTCCTTCCAGACATCCGCCCGGCCTGTCAGGTTTTCTGCCCTTCCAACTGTGGATGATATGTCGACTAAGGATAGTTTGCCAATAAATGGTGTAATTGTGCCATAAATAATTATCACAATGATGAAGGCCGTCAATAATGTTGGGCCGGGGATAGTGCCCCGTTTCTTATACAAAAAGAAACCTGTAAGCATTAGTAAACCGATAATTAAAGCTACAGCAGCGGTTGCTGAATAGGAGGGGCTATGATAGGGCCCCCCCATAATCCAGAATGAGAGAAGAAGGATAAATATGTCGAGATAAGTTTGATATTTGGAAACAGCGATATTTCTGCCCTGACGCCTTCTGATAAATGTCCAGACAAGAAAAAAAATAGCGGCAATGCACAATTGAGTAAGGCTGTTTTTATGCATTGCTGCGCCTACCCACATTAGATCGCCCGATGTATGAACATACAGACGGCCATACGCGGCAAAATAATTAATGAGAAGATATGAAAAAGGGATGAGTATATATACGGATCTTCTCACGAGGCTTTCCACCGCTTTTAGCGGATGTGGCTCACTTGCTATCACTGCTGCCATAACAATGGCAATCAAGTCACGTGTCCAGCGTTTAAAGGATATAACTGGTTCATTAGCCCAGAGGCAACTAAGAATCATAAATATAATCAATAATATTAAGCAGACGTTGTCTTTGAGAAAGTTTGACCAGTTAAACTTTCTTTTTGCCAATATGATCAAGCCAAGACCGAGTATAATAGTCAGAAATGTCCGATCCAATGGACTCCCTTCTTCTATGGTTTCAGCACCTGACTGAAACCAAATACCCAAGGGCTTACTTGCAAGTAACAGGAACCAGATCGTTGGAACCCAAAAAGCGAAGGACACTTCGGGCGACTGTTTGCGATCCAGCCAAAGCATATAGAGCACGAAGATCGTGCAGATGATCAGGGCGATTGTTGACATAATATTTTATCGGTTATCGGTTGATGGTTGGCAGTTCACGGCCTGTGGCCAGTAATGCGTGACGAGAGATCAGGGCGGGAGTGCGGGATGACAGTATATTTATTGCTTCAGAAATACTATTTCTGCATAGCTGATAGATGAGAGTTCAATTGTTTTTTCTTCGCCATTTCCCGATCAATAATCTTAATCATTTCTGCTGCCAGTTCCATGTCTTTTAAAGGAATAAAATGGGAATTTTCAGACAGGTAAACATGTGGGTCATCCGGCGGGCATATAATATGGGTGCTTAGATGTGGTATCTCATGCGCGTCGAGGACCGGTTTTAAAACCCTGAACAGATGATCCCCATTCCCTTTGCTGTTGACCATATAAACAATCGGGATGATTCCATCCCTTTTCGCTGATTCGGCAAATGATTTTACAATTGCCCTCAGAACAATAATCTCTTCGCTTGTTTCGATAAATCCTGTTTTTGTATAAACATCCCTCATACGTTTTTGTTTTTCTCTTTCTGAATAGGCTCGCCGCAGCAACCTGAAAAAAGTGGATTGATCCAGAATCGACCTTTGAAACAAAATGGGATCATAGTATTTGTCATTCTTTGATAGCCAGGAGCGATAGTGATGCCATTTTGATTTGTCATAATAATGATCAATGTAACCTTTGGCATCATAAAATAAAGGATGCGCTACCAAGAGTTTTTCGTTCTTTACCGTATATCTTGGAAACGTATATGGGAAGCTCGAATCAAAGAAGGCGGTCATGCCGGTTGTTGCTGTGACAGGGGGAACGCTGTCCGTTAATATACCGAGGATTACGACGTCCGCTTTGTGCCTACCTCTATCGAATTCATACGCAGCATAAGACCAGTTTGGCGTAGCGCCGGCGGCCATGAAACCACGGACTAAATACTTTTTATCCGTTTTTTCAATAGCTTCCCAAAGACATTGTGTATGCGACATACCATACAAGGCTATAAGGACTTCATCGTCTTTGGATGCCTTGGTCGGCATACCGCGATACTTTTCACTTTTTAACCACCCACCGGCAACCCTCGGTGCCGAATCATCCGCACTGGGACGTGTCATCCACTCCAGTTTCCCTTCGACAGAACGACCATATTCAAAATAGCTTTGCAGGAATGAAGGGTGGACATTATGGGGGTCCTTCGGATAAGAAAACACCATGTTAATGCATAGATCAATCAACACCAAATAAAGCACTATCCAGAGTACGATCTTAAATTTTTTCATAAACTTTATTATCGGTCGCCGGTTAACGGAGTGGGCACGTATCTAAAAGACCATGTAAATAAACTGAGTTGACTCGGTAGTCAAACCAATCGCCAGACAAAATATGATGACGGCATAAAGCGCAGTCCAGATCGGGACCGGAAGCGCTTTATAGAACGCCTTCTCGCCTCCAGCTCTTTCGATAAACTCTAGCATGAAAAAAATAGGCAAACCAAGAACAGCCGCCATTTTCGGCCATGCCACACCTAAATCCATGTTGCCAAAATCAAAAATTAAGGTTGACGTAAGGCTTACAATTTTATCCAGCGACGGCGCTCGGAAAAAAAGCCAGCCATAGCATATTGCTATAAAACACAACGCTATCTTAACAAGATCCGTAAACATACTTTTTCGCGCCTGTGCCGACCTGATGGAATCAACTGCCCTGTGGACACTTAGAAGAATCCCATGGTACAGTCCCCAAAACACAAAGTTCCACGCAGCACCATGCCAGAGACCTCCAAGAACCATGGTAATAATTAAATTGCGATAAGTCTTTACATTGCCCTTCCGGTTGCCGCCCAGCGGGATGTAAAGATAATCACGCAACCAAGTTGAAAGGCTTATATGCCATCTATTCCAGAATTCACGGGGATTTTTTGAAAAATACGGCAACCTGAAATTTACCATTAAATCAATACCAAAAAATTTTGCCGTTCCTCGTGCCATGTCCGTGTATCCAGAGAAATCACAATAGATCTGAATGGTGAACAGAAGCGTGGCCACAACAACGTCAATCCAGCTTGCCTGCGCTGTCGAGTCAAAAACGGAGGAGACCGTTCTGACCACACCGTCTGCAATAACAACTTTTTTAAACAATCCATATAAAAAGAGATGCAACCCCCTGATTGACTGATCCCAGTTCAGATTTCGTTTTTCGCAGATTTGTTGCAGAAATGCAGACGCTCTATCAATAGGCCCCGCTAAAATGGATGGGAAAAAAGCCATGAAGAGAGCAAAATCCGTATAGGAGTGTTCTGCCCTAAGTTGACCACGATAGTTATCTACAACATAGCTGATTCCTTTAAAGGAATAAAAAGACACACCAACAGGGAGTACAATCGCAAGATGCAATCGTGATTGCTCTACGCTCAAATTCGAAAGGAGAAGTTCAATATTTTCTAAGAAGAAATTATAATATTTGAAAAATCCTAAAATAAACAGATTGGCCAAGACGCCAAGAGTCAGGACGACGGCGCGTTGCCTCTTTTCAGCAAAAGTTACTATTCTGGAGTAAAGAAGATTAACGATCAAGACAGATGCAGTAAGGGCTAAGAAAATCGTCCAAGTTTCTACCGTGCCCCCTATCCCCAGACAGCGCCAGTCAATATTGGCCATCAATATGCGCTGAACCGCAGGAAAATGATTCCAAGGAATTAGAACCGTGAGGCAATACGCCGTAATAATCCCAATGGAAAAAATGATCCTCTGCTTAAAACTGATAGCACCTTCCCGAAGGATAATGCCACAGCAGTAATTCAATACCGTAGAAAGGATAATTAAGAACAGAAATCGTACATCCCACCATGCGTAGAACACATAGCTGGCTATCAAAAGTAGAATATTCTGAAAGTGGCGCGGCGTGCTTCTGTAAAGCAGGTAAACGGCGAAAAAAAACGCGACGTAGGTGAGCGAATTAAATTGCATACTATTTCGAGACAGCCAATTTGTTTAATATCTTTTTCAACCGTGGCAACAGTGAATCGGCGGTACACGCCAACTTGGCCTTAATCCTACCCGAATAGCTATCGTATCTCCCAAGGTAGTAAACATCCCTGCCATTTTTCCCCAAAAGACCTGCTTTGAAATGATAGCCGCCTGAATTTTTCTCAGGATTGATGCCATTGAGATTGTAATATCGACATCCGTTATCCTTCATCCACTGGATTGCTTTCCATTGCAGCAGGTATGAACCTTTATTTGTCATTCCCTGATCGTTGGTGGCGCCAAATAAATAAACCCCTGTCTCCCCGATGGTTGCGCAAATTACACCAGCTGAACTGATGCCATTGGATTGACAAAGAAAGATCCTCATTTTGTATTCGGGCGGCAGATCCTGCTGGATCATTCTGAACTCATTGATATCGTTTGGTTCTTGAAATTGCTTTCTTTCCAACAAAGCACGGTAGAGTCCGATGAAATCTGCAAATAGACTGTCGTCTGTCCCTTCGATAACCTCCAATTCATTCCGTTCAGACTTGTTCAGACAATTTCGCCATTTTTGGTCCATTTTTTTTCGCACATCATCTAACGATTGACTAATGTCCATGATGAGCGTTCGAGGGCGATTTTCTTCGGGAACAAGCGTATACCCTTCCTGCAATAATAACTCATTTAATGAATAGCTATTGTCATTATATAAAGCAGGAAAAATGCGGAGGATCAAACCGCGCCGGCAAACATATTCTTTTCGAAGCGCACGAAGAGCTAATCGAAAGACAGCAGGATCGGGTCTTTGGTCTTGTAGCTGCCAGAAAGGCCCCCAGCGAATATATGCCGCACCCAGCCCAATCAGTGGGATGCGCACGATACGTGCCTGGGCTCCAGCAACGACTTCCCGGCCTGAACGTAAAACAAAATGACTTATGTTTTTTTCTCCGCAGCGTATCGCGTCATATGACCAGGTCTGATAAATATTTGCATCTGAAAACTGATTAATGATTTTGTTCCATTCCTGCTTATCGACGCTGTCGAATTCCGCCGTGTATCCATCTTCAAGCGGCATAGGTTTGATGCTCATGATCTATTATTCAACCCCAATTATTTTAATTCTTGGAATTTACCTATGAGAGCAGCTTCCATTAAATGCTGATATTGGTCGCTGAGAAGGAAATCAATCTCTCCAGCATTTTCGGGATGCACCTCAACTTCAACTGTATGGCGGGCAGATCGATTGAAAATATTCTGAAGACGTTCAAAATTCTGAAGAGGCATAATACTAAAGAAGCAATCGGTCGAAACATATCTTCTGGAAACATATATATCCAGGATGCGTCGGTATAATCGATTAAACAAATTTTTTTCATTCATATCAAATGTGAATGTCCTGCGTACGCGCGCGCCTTTCGGAAGCATCTTGCCCAGCAACATATTCGCGCATAGATGCATGTGATGATGGCCGTTGTAGAAATCCGGCCGTCGGCCATACAGGCGAATAAATTCTTCTTGCTGCGCCCGAAAAAGATAGCGGAATGAATTGGCCAGGGTCGGATTGTAAATAATCTGCGCCAGCTTGTGTTTGGTAAGATATGAAACGACCCTATCGTGATGTGCTCGAATTCTCGGGGATACGTTGTCAGCGCTGAAAGGCATAGTAAAATTAACGTGCAATCCAACTTCCAGGCTGGTCTGTAAGGCTAGAGTAGCAGCACGCTCTGAATCTTCCATGAAAACCATGGTGCTGGCAGACGTGATTCGTTTGCCTGAAAAGCATGTTAGAATACTATCTGTAGCGTGCCTGGTTTTGCCGTAATCATCGGCTGTAATAATGACCATTTTCCTCATTAGCAACGGACTTAACACATTCAGCGATATAATCCATTTGATGCAGGTCTAAGCTCTGATGCACAGGCAACGTCAAAAGATTATTCTTTAGATAACGTGCTTCCGGGTATTCCTTCCAATTAAAGCCTCGATGGTAGGACGGCCACCCGCCTACCAGGATACCGTTTCGCTCGAGTCTATCGACCCACCAGCTTCGGTCTTTAACGAAGACTGGAAACGATAAAGGACAAACCTCTTCAGGCAGTGCATCAAACAATAACTCTACGGATACATTTTTGTGCAGCGCATTATGCAGGCACTGGTAATTACGACGGCGTATTCCAACAATTCTTTCGGGGTCAGTTTTATTTAGAATCCTCTTGGATAATCTCGATATGGTCCAATCGAGTTTTTGCGAATCGAAATAGTTACCCTTTGGCATTTCACGCTCAATTTGGCAGCTTTCATTCACTGACTTTTTTAGCCAGCTTTTGTTGAGTAATACACGCGTAAATTCATAATGCTGCCAGAGCAAATTTTCATTCATAAACCATTTTTTTAACAGCGGTAAACTATTGAGAAAAATATTGCGATGCCGTGGAGGCATGGACTTCCTTGATTTTTTCCACATGTCTTTGTTTTTCAATACTAACGCACCGCCGTCTGGCACTGGAAGTGATTTAACGAAACTATAAATAGCGGCGTCACCAGTTCGACCAATGGTATTATGGGGACCACTGCTAAAAAGACACAGGGCACAATCTTCCACCAGAAACAAATCCCTTTTCTTACACCATTCAGCAAGCTCTCCAATTTCTTGAGGCCATCCGAAAAAGTGCGTCACATAAATCAGCTTTGTCGCTGATGTCACGCGACGCATGATATCTCGAGTGTCTATGGATGCTTTGTTGTCAATCCTATAAAAAATGACCTTCGCACCTGCCCAGACAAACGGATCAACTTCCGCCCCACAATTATAGGCAGGTACAAGGATTTCATCTCCTGCACCGATATGCAATAATTGACAGATTTGATAGATGGCGTAACGTCCTTGATATGTGAATATGGCATCAGAATCTGTAAAGCCGAAACCATCAGGCAATTTTGAAGAAAAATGCGACAGTCCGGAAATAATTTGAGCTGGACCGATCCCCAATCCATTGCACGAAAGAAATTCAGCACTCATGATTTTCCTGGCCGGTTTGTGCCGTCTGAACGAATTTGCTCGAATATCTCATCCATGATCCGGGAAGTTAACAGAATCTCACGATACGGTATGGGTAAAGGTGTGCCATCGGTAATAGAACGATAAAATGATTCGATAAGATACTTTTTTCCGGAATCCATATGGAAGTCCATCGCTAGAAAGAGTCGGGCGTTGTGAACAAAGTTTGCCAAATACTGTTTAGCAAAACTTACCGGCGGAATGAAGTGTTCGGCATAACTCTTAAATCTTTTTCCACGAAGCTTGATGAGCGACCTCTGATCCTCATCAATGGCAATGCCATTTTTAGCACCGTATATGTGGAACCGATGTAATGAAGGACGCATTTGCGTGGAGAAAGTAAAATAGGCTGTTGTGCCCTGTTCTTCTGTGATGATGGCTCTGAGTTCATCAACAAGAACATTTTCTCCTAATTTCCGAAGGAAGGGGCTGACAAAACCATATGCGATAACTTTTGGGGTTTCACTTGTAAAGAACTCCGCAATTTTGGATACGCCATGGCTGATTATGTTGTGCAATAATCCACCGGGCAGCGTGCGTGTCCAGTGTTGTTTATCTCCTAATAGCGCTTTGGCATATGTGGCATCACCGAGATCATAGCACCAGGAGCTCTCTATATGAACAGGTGCGCCGCCTAAATAACCATCACTAACAAGATTGCGCATCTGCCTAGCGACCACACTGAATTGAGCATCATGGCCTACCGTTAATTTTAGACCGGTCTGATTTGCATATGCAATTAACCGCTCAGCCTCCGATGCGTAAACCGTAAAAGGCTTTTCCACATAGATATGACATCCAGCCTCAAGGCACTGCATTCCAATCGCACAGTGAGTTTGCGGTGGTGTCGTAATGTGAACAACATCGGGCTGGCATTCCTTTAAAAGCGTGCCAATATCGTTATAATAATTTTTAATCGAAAACCTTTCGAAGAGCTGTTTTGCCATTAGTTCTTCATTGTCACATACAGCGACAATCTCACATCCCGATATTCTCTGAATCTGAGAGGCATGTGAATCAGCAATCTTACCACATCCGACAATAGCAACCTTAAGCATCTTTATTACTTTCCCGGCAGTATTTAAAAAAATTATTTAATCCCTCTTCTGTAGGGACTTTCATTTTCCATCCCAGTCGGTTTATAATTTTTTTATTGCTGTAACGTGTTTTCTTCCAAAAGGCATGCCATTCGCTCCGGGAGAAAACCGGCGGCAACTGGCCATTGGATGCGGCAGCGTATTTCTCCCACAGATAACATAGAAAGTAACTTAAGGCGTGGGGGATATATATCGATTTGAACCGTTTCACATTCCTCTTATATAAGCTCAAAAACCTTCTGCTGGACGGGAGGTCATCATCCACAATGTTAAAGACTTCTCCATCTACATCTTTCACTATACCCGCCAAAACGATCGCTTCTGCACAGTTATCAACATATGTTAAGGCTATTTTATTGGATCCACCCAGATGCATAAAAATGCCGAACGTATCAATGCCTACTCTGCCTGGGATTGCCTCCTTCCCCGGCCCGTAAACATAACTGGGTCGCACAATGACATATTGAATGCCATATTGTTTGCCATAATCGAAAACAAGCTGATCCTGCTTTAACTTTGCAAATCCATAGGCATCCCCGTGGCGCTCCGGGTGTTCTTCAAGCGGGCACGTTTCATCCAACAATCGCCATCTCGATTTTTTTTGATTTGAATATACAGCAAAAGAACTGACATTCACAAAACGTTTAAGGGTGTTGTTTTGCCTGCATGCTTCAAGTAGGTTTCTCGTTGGAATCACGGCATTCATAAATGAGCTTGGAAATGATTTTCCACCAGGCCCTATTGCAAGATGATATATAATGGCAATGTCCTTTGTGGCATTTATACAATCATCTTGAGACAGGAGATTTCCCTGAAAAAACTCAACATCCGCTGTTGATGAATTGGCTATCCGTTGCAAGTTTCGAATGTTTCGACTTGATCTTACTAGACAACGTATTTTATCAAAGCCATATCCTATTAATATATCTAAAACCTTTGGACCGATGAAGCCATTTGCACCAGTAATTAAAATGCGATCTGATTTGTTTGCAATCCATTTCTCTTCCATTTCTCCATCCTGTCAATTCATGGTCTTCATTACAAAATCGATGCATCTATCATTTTCTACAGACGAACTGCAACGCGTCATTGAAGCCTTTGCACATAATATCCATGTGGCCGTTTGTGCTGATTTCTTTCTCGGCTGCTTGAGAAAACTCTGTCCTTAACGCATTGTCGTCCAGTAGCAAGCGAAGTTTTTCGGTTAGCTGCTGGATATCGCCCCGTGGAACGACAAAACCATTGATACCATCTTTCAGATACATGATTTCCGGAGACGCATCTCCGGCCTCCGTTACAATAGGCAACCCACAATAAAAGGCATCTACTATGCTGAGTCCAATCGCACCGGGAATACAAAAAATATCAGCTGCCGACAATAAATCCAATCTCTCATCACCATATACTGGGGGAATTTTGAATATATTCTCTCCACTTATATCGCTAAGAATCCCATCATTATCTGGTCCGACCAGAATCAAGCCAACATCTTTTCTGTTAAGTAAATCGAATGCGTTGAACAGGTGATCAAGCCTCTTTCTTTTTTGCATCCGCCCCATACATATAATATTTTTCTTCGTAGTTATGTTATATTTAGCCAAGCATGCATGCCCAAGCGATGGCTGGCTTTGATAATTGTTAAAATTAAGAGTGTTATTCGCGATGAAAGTTTTGGGATAAAAATGATCCTTTACATTTAGTTTCAAATGTTCTGCGTAAAGGATAAGTGCATCGCTCATTTTAAATTCAAGACTATAAGCTAAACTCTTCAGCTTCATAGCCCCTTTGCCGGACAAATCGGTACCATGCCCCCAGTAGACAATCTTTTTTCTTAATAACTTTGTAAAAATGAGCATTGGAAACAGGAAGAGATATTTGAGATTAACCCAATAAATAATGATATCTGGATCTAACTTCAGAACAAGTCTGGTCAGTTCCAAAAAATTCTGAGAGACTTCCCTTTGATCAAATTCAATTCGGTGAGTATTACCTTTCTGCGTTCTCTCTGATGTGACTATTAAAGAGTAATCTCTTTTTTCTAAATACGCACTGAGATAGTTGTATACAGGTACACGGTAATGGGGTGTTTCGCCTTGATTAATTAGAAGAACCTTCTTCATATATACTAGCTAATTTTGGCCCTAAAAATTATATCCGATTCGCGCCTGTGCTTTATTTTCCCAGATTGATGATCGCCAAGTAGCAATGCCATTGCATATAGCATCCAGGATTGAGACCACCGCATATACGGTATTCTATTTTTGTAGTATGGAGTGATCTGATAATAGAAGTAACCCTTCTCATCCCACATATTAGCTATGGCCCATTCAAATACTTTATCAGCAAGATTGATTGCCGTGCTATTGAGATCTCGAAACGTTGCAAGAGTTACCATGCTCTGGGCAACACTATGAACATCAATTGGATATATACGATTATGATAATACTTCGGCGCACCTTCTTCTGTGAAGAAATGTTTCAAATAGAAATCAAAACCAATGCGTACGTTTAAATCAAATTCAGCAGTATTTAGACACTGTTGATACGTTCTTAAAGCACACAGGTTATAGCCAGTGTGAAAATTATCAACCCATCCCTGGGTTTTATCTTCGCCATAGGCCCAAGAGCCATCAGATTTCTGTTTACGTACTGAATAGTTAATCGCTTTACAGGCAAGCTTGAGTAATTTCTCGTCCTCTGTAACAGTGTACAGCCTTGCTAAATAAGCCGCCCCCAATAGATTGGCATTATGAACCTGACCATGATCATATGGAGTATAGCTGAAGCAGATCTCGTCATTGCCGAATTTAGTAACATTTAACCCGTTTACAATAAACTCGCCTGCGCTGATTGCCATCTCCAGATAGCTATCATCTTCAAATTGATAGTATGCATCCAATAAGGCATTTCCGACAAATGTTGTACAGATGATATTAGGGGCAAATTTGGGAAGAAAAAATTTTCTGCTCTGCCAATCAAAATTGTATCCCCAGCAGAAGTGAGTTCTTTGAGGACTCCTGAGCGCACCAATTCTACTAATTAAATTCCTAATTTGATCATCTGCGCGGATTAAACCTATCTCAGATAGTGCCATCAATGCTGAAGCGAATACCGCCAACCCTTTCGGGTTTTCACTTGGAGACACGAGTAGCAGTTTACGTGCGTTTACAGGCATTCGCTTCATAACTTGCGTAAGGATAAGCCTTGCCAAAGAAATTTTAGAAAAAGGCAATGCTGCGAATACACGACTGTTCAGGCCATCAAAGGGATCATAACCAGCCCATTTGTGACTATTACAATAAGCAAAGAGCTTAATTGCAGTCTCTTCAAGCAACTCAGTTATAGGTGTTTTGCCAAGCTTTGACGTCTGTTGAGCAGGTAAGTTCATTGCAACAAGTTATCAGTTCACAGTCAAAGCAAAAGAAGGGAGACTAGAGCCTGAGTTCGGTTGAACGGTTCACGGTTAAATTGCATTGAGCAGAGCTTGGAGGATTCTCTGGCTGGTATTTCCGTCCCAAAGATCCGGAATTTTTCCGGTTTGATGTCTTCTATCCAGGATTCTATCTATATCCTCCTGCAAAGTATTAATTGACGTGAGCCGGTTTGTGCCCTGAGTTATCGTTATCGGCCTTTCTGTATTGGGTCTCAATGTCAGGCAGGGGACTCCGAGATATGTCGTTTCCTCTTGGAGTCCCCCTGAATCAGTCAAAACAAATCTGGCTTTATCTGCCAGACCAATACTTTCAAAATAACCTACAGGTTCACATAGCTTTAAATTCGATTCCTTATTCGACATAGGCATAAGTCCGAATTGAACAAGATTCTTTTCCGTCCTTGGGTGCACCGGGAAAATGACGGGAACTTTTTCTGCAAGGTTCATAAGCTGTTTCATGATGCCGGTAAGAGAATTCTTGTCATCCACATTTGAAGGTCGGTGCAATGTGATAAAAACATAATTCTTTTCTTTCATCCCATATTCAGCGTATGGTTTCAGGGCTCTTGCCCTCTCTAAATTCAGGACCAGGCTATCGATCATCACATTTCCGACCCGCTTGATTTTTTCAGCAGATACACCTTCCCTAAGAAGGTTTTGATCCGCATCTTCCGAAGGAGTGAGCAGGAGATCAGCCAGAACATCTGTAACCAGCCTGTTGATCTCCTCGGGCATAGTACGATCAAAGCTTCTTAACCCGGCTTCGATATGAGCCACTTTAATCATCAACTTCGCAGCAACCAAAGTACATGCCATTGTGGAATTCACATCTCCAACGACGACAATCCAGTCCGGCCGTTCCTGACGGCAAACTTTCTCGAAACAAATCATGACTTCCGAAGTCTGGACGGCATGAGATCCGGATCCCACTTCCAAGTTGATATCAGGAGCAGGGATTTGCAAGTCCTGAAAAAAAGAGTCGGACATTCGAAGATCATAATGCTGACCGGTATGTACCAGGACAAACTCTATTTTGATGTTATCATCCAGATGATTATGCTTGCGAATTGCGGAAATGACGGGTGCTATCTTCATGAAGTTCGGCCTAGCACCGACTACAAGGATTAATTTCAATGTTTTCACTATCTATGTGTCCTATAATTAGAAGGGAGTTAAGCTGCCTTCTTGCTTCGATTCGATGTGGTTGCGGTATCTCCCAGAATGCCTGCAATGAGCTTGACAATAGTTGTGAGGGCTTTTTGACCTGAGGCTGCGAATGATTCTGCTCTTGTTCTTTTGATAACCTGCATCTTTGAACGGACATCGGCCACACTCTCGAGCAGAACGAGACGCCCATGTTTTTCCAAATAGCGATCCACCGCACCTATTGTGCCTCTGAAGATACTGTAAACGGGCACACCCAAGGCAGCCGCTTCCCGGTTCATGGTGCCGCCGCCGCTAATCACAAAATCCGAATACCAGATGAGATTGAGCCCATCAACAACATGCTCCGGAATAATGATCTTTCCTGAATCACACCAGTTCGACCATTTGGATTTCACCCAGGCGGTCTGTTTTTTTTCATTACGCGGCAATATAACCATGCGTACATTTTTGTGCTCACCAAGAAAACTTATACATTCTTCAAAAAGTAACTCGCTTTCAGGATTATGATAATGCGCCTCTGTGGCGGGAGGTCTGATGGTTACCAACAAATCATCTTGGCCTATTCCGAGTGTCTTCAGGATTGAAGGATCGGGCTTAAAATCGGGGGCATAAACGTCTTCCTTGATGCCCTTGTATTTAAAAAAACTTTTCTTGTAGCTCTTGGTGGATACATTGGAAATCATTTCAGGAACGACAACATAGGTCGGCTTAGTAACAGTCTTCGTGTATTCATAATCGGCAATGACAACGGTTGGTATATTGAGCAACCAGGATATCATAACCTGAGATCTTGACCCGTGGGATACAGCGAGGTCAGGTTTTTCCTTTATAACAGTCGGAATCAACTGCATCGATCGAATCAGGAGCCCGATAACCTTCATGATTTTATTTTTTCCATAATGACACCCCACTTTTTCGTATTTGAGTCCCATTAGATCAGCCAACCCGCAAACCTGAAAACAATCCCTTGCGGTCAAAATGGTTTTGTAACCACTTTTATTCAGCTCTCTTACGATCGGCTTAAAGAAGGGGACGTGGGGTGAGTTATCCAAATCGATCCAGACTTTTTTATTTGTGTCATTCAAAGACTTGGCTTTCATTTCTTTTCCTTCTCCTCAACATAAAACGTGTACATTCGACTTTTAGTACAACAATCGACCATCATCCCATATGCCTATAACAGAAATTTCCCAGGATTGGTGTCAGCGCTTCCGGTGCTACTCTAAATATAAGCTTAACCAGATCATAGGCCTTGGTATTTTCTCTAGGTATATTCTCTCCGTTCGAAGGGAAATTAAAATGCACAATATCGGAGCTGGATGTACCCCACCGTGATTTAAAATTCATCAGTCCGGTATTTGATTTTGCCGTTCTTCCGAAATCAAAAATTTTATAGCCTTCTTCATATGCTGCTTTGATCGCATTCCAGAACATAAAGTGATTGGGGCTTGCTTTTTCATAATCGATGTCCCAACCTAAAGCCTCCGCCGAAACGCGATTTTTGAATTTGAATACGAGAAGCGCGGCGATTTGCTTCATATCACATTCCGCAAAATATATATCTAAATTTCCGGGGTGAAACTGATCCCAGAGCGATTTAAAAAATCTGTATGGCTGAGGAGGAAGGCATAGGCGTTTTCTGGTCTTTGTATAAAGCCGATAGAAGGATTTCAGATCGGCTTCTGAACCGGCTTTCGATAATTTTAAATGATTCTTTTCAGCTTTATTGATTTCATATCGGATCGATTTGTAATGGAATCGCTTTTTCAGAATATCGGGATTTTCCAATTCAAGAAAGTGGGTTGCGAAAGATGAAGCGGAATGCATACCGGCAACTTTCATGTAGGGCGCAGCATGCAATGTTCTGATTTCCAGCCTCTCTATCCCTTTCTCTTCTGAAAACCCTTTCACATGATCTGTAAGTATTTCCGCCTCAATTGTATTGGATACCAAGGGATCGGATAATGTCGCAAAGGGGATACTGACCAGCTTTTTACCAAGAAGCCAACTATTGACTTCATACAGGGGAAGAGCAGATTCGATATTTCCCTTGTAATCTGCAATCGCGAAATAATGTCCTCTCATGTGAGGGAAACTTTTTTCCAGGACTGTTTTCCAGCCGGACAGGTGCGTGATCCAACCGTAGGGGTGATCCAGTACAAATTTATCCCAGAGCCGATCTGCAACTGGATCGATTACCAGAATGCGACCGGTTTCTAACTTCTTTGCTACAGAAAAGGTCATACAGCTATTTGTTTATTTTGCCGATTGCGTCTCCAGAAACGTGCAACATCACGAGGCAATGCATGCCAGTACTGGTCTTTATAGGTTTCCACAACATAGCTCAGGAGCTCGCGGTAAAGTTGATGGGAATACTCATCCGGCGCCGGTTTGGAGTTTCCGAAATTCATATAATCGGGATGAGTGCTTGTGAGGATCATGCCTCCGTGCTCGGCGATCCAGTCAACTTTGCGTTTCCAGATGTCTATGTTCTTCTCTCCCATCATGATGAAGACGGTAAAATCCTGCGGGACAGTATACGGCAACTCGATATAGCTGTTCCCTTGAGCATTGGTTACCGTGAAGGGGAAAATTGTACCAGCTCCATCAGGCTGCGGTTCAAACGGATCGGTATCAAATGTGGAAGCATCATATTCAATGTTCAACTGATGAATCCAAGCGAGATTGTGATACATGCAGGGACTGCGGAATCCAAGGGCATTCCATTTTTTCAAGATCGGGTTAATTGCGGCTGCCTGCCTGCTGAATTCTTCAAATGAGCTGAATGGATTGCCGGTGTGATGCAGCCCGTGCACGCCTATTTCGAATCCGGATTCCCTGAGTTTTTGAAACGTTTTTTTTGGGAGATCGTAATCAGCGCCTACGAAATTGAATGAAGACCGGAGACCAAACTCTTTTTCGATCGCCATCAGTTCCGGTATTCTGCCGACTCCTTTTTGCGATTCCACATCATGTGTGAGAACCAGGGCGAAGCGTTTGCCCTCCGGCCAGCCGGTCCAGTTATCAGGCGTCTTCCCGGCACTGGGATCAATCGGCCAGATATTGCGATACAGAGGCCTTCTCAACAGGGCATAACGCCTGCGGATGAGGATCTGCAGCCAGCGAGGGATGAGGGGTTTAACCTTATAATAAAGATTATGCAATCGGTTCTCGGTTGACAGTTAACAGTTTACGGTCCTCGATTGAAGGTTAACAGTCTAGGGTAAGAGCACCGGAAACTGTTAAACGTGGGCCGGATACAAGTTTTTATTTTATCGATTTATGCAAGGCTTGAAGCATTCGGGAAATTGTTTTCAATTCCTCAACCAGTTCGTGGGCTGTTTCAGCTTCGAAGATCCCTGTCCTCTGAGCAATATATACTTGCGTCCTGAGCTCTGCTGCAGAACCTTGTGCGATGTTCAAGAATCTTTTGAAATCCGGTGCGCTTTTTCTTTCACTGCCCTCAGCTATATTGGATGGGATTGACATTGAAGAACGCAGCATCTGATCTCTAATTCCAAAATCACGGCAATTCTTCAATAATTCGTAAATATGTACCGATAAATTGCAGGATCTTTTCCAAACTTCCAGGTCTTCAAAGGACAAATCGGCTACCAGTTTTGCGATTTATGTTTAAGGCGGTGGGCAGTACTAAACAGCTTCAGTTACAGGTTATCAGATATCAATCAATGAGATCCAGGTTTGAAAAAGTATTTGACTGTGGTCTGTTAACTGATAACCGTGAACTGTTTTGACACAGCTCCGCTTTCTCGATTACATGAATCAAGGATAGTGAATGGGAAATGGTGAATAGTGAATGGTCACGAACAATAATTGATGACGATCATATTAACGGTCCAAATGATATTTGAGTCCGTTGGATTTAGTCACCAAACGCCTTATTACAATTTACTTTTTACTATTTACTTTTCACTGCCTTTCATCCCATATGCCTATACAGCAGCTTACCGGCTGCATTTAAAACAGGAATCGGGAGGCGCTCGATGATTCGCTTCTGCAGCAAAGCCATCGGCGCTTTCCTGACGAAAGACTCTTTTCCCAAATCATATCGGTAATAGCGAATCGGGGTTTCATTGACTCCCCAACCGTTTTTGAAAATACGCAGGCCCTCATTGTCCATTTCCGTTCTACCGAAACAGAGGGACTTGTAACCTTTTTCGCAGCACCACTGGATTGCGCGCCACATCACAGCGTTATTGCCTCTTAGGTTTTGAAAGTTCTTGTCGGAGGCGCCATATTTATACAGAGCCTTGTCTCCGAAAAGAAGATAGACCGATGCAGCGATATGCCAACCCTGGTAAGTTGCCAGCGCAACAAATCCCTTTTTTTTCGCGAGCAGTTTCTGCCGGAGTTGCTTGAAAAAGGAAAGCGGCTGCGGCGGTAGACCATGGACCTTCCGGGTTATTTCATTTAAACGGCAAAATTCTGCGAGGGCTTCCGCACTGGTAGATATCGTAACTTCCACATCGGCGCGCTTGGCCTTTTTAATATTCCTTCTATTAGAATCTCTGAATTTCCGAAAAACGCTTTCCGTGTCTCCCGACAAATCCAGCGAATGTTCCCAATAACTTTCAGATTCCTGCTGTTCCCGCAAGTACTCCATTCCACCGCGCACCTCAAAATACCGCCAGTTGTTTTTCCTCCCGTGTTCGAGTGCGGCAGAAAACAGCTTTTTGAATTCGTCGGGTCCGTCCACAAGGGGTTCGCACATATCCGAGAACGGAAGAGATATCCCTCTTTTTCCGGTGAGCACACTGTCCACTTCCATGGCGGGAAGGACCGATTTCAATCTCCCCTGATCGAATGTAGAAAAATAGACAGGCCTGAACCCGTAAGCATCCTGAAGTGTTGCAGCCCATTCCGAGGTGTGGAAAACAGAGGCACGAGGGAAAGACAGGACCATCTCGTTCCAGTTTTCAATTTCAGATGGGTTGAGAATTTTCAGCATGATACAACCAGTAACAAGTAACGAGTTAAAAAGGTAACAAGTGACGGGTGACAGGTGACGGGTTTAAAAAAAGTAAGGGTAACGGGTGACAGGTGACGGGTCCACCGGAATAAACAACCAATTGTTCCCTTTCACGAGACCGTCACTCCTAGCCTTTTTAGCTTGTCACTTGTTACCTGTCACTTGTCACATTTTATTTTAAAAGTTCTTTGATCTTTTCCGCTACATATTCAACCTGTTCCGGCTTCAGTTCCGGGAACATGGGGAGCGATACGTATTCACTCGCACACTTCTCTGCGACCGGGAAGCTTCCTTCTTTCAGATTGAGGAAGGCATATGCTTTCTGAAGATGGATCGGCACCGGGTAGTGGATGCCGCAGGAGATGCCCTTTTCTCCAAGATCCGCGATCAACTTATCCCTGCCCTGTATGCGAACTGCATAGATATGGAATACGTGTTTGGCATAGTCCGCAATCGTCGGGATCTTCACACCGGGAACTCCGGAAAGAAGCTTACTATATGTTGCGGCATGCGATCTTCTCGCTTCATTCCAGCCATTGAGGTGTTTCAGTTTGACGGACAGTACTGTTCCCTGAAAACCATCCAGGCGTGCATTCCACCCGATCACATCGTGATAGTATTTCTTGGACTGGCCGTGATCCCTGAACATTTTCACCTTTTCGGCAACGGCAGCATCATTGGTGGTAACTGCTCCCCCTTCGCCGTAAGCGCCGAGATTCTTGCCGGGGTAGAAGCTGAAGCAGCCGGTTTTACCAATCGATCCGGCTTTGCGCCCGCGGTATTCGGCTCCGTGCGCCTGACAGGCATCCTCGATTACCGCAATGCCGTGTTTCTCTGCGATCCCGATGATCGGGTCCATATCCGCAGTTTGACCGAACAGATGGACCGGGATAATGGCCTTTGTTTTTGATGTAATTGCTTTTTCCAGCAGATCGGGATCCATGGTGTACGTGTCTTCGCGTACATCTGTGAAGACGGGAGTTGCGCCCGTGTAACTGATGGCTTCAGCTGTGGCGATGAATGAATTCGGGACCGTGATGACTTCATCTCCGGGCCCGATCCCCAGGGCAAGTAGACTGAGCCAGAGGGCATCTGTGCCATTACCGACACCTATCGCGTACTTTGTTCCGCAAAAGGCAGCAAATTCTTCCTCGAAACGGGCGACAAAGGAACCACCCGCAAATGCAGTGTTCTCCATAACTGCGGTCAGGCCATTGAGTATCTCATCCTGCAATGATTTGTACTGGATCTTCAGATCTAAGAAAGGAACGTTCATTTTAACTCCTTCGGAAAAGCTGTGTTACAAGTGACTGGTGACGGGTAACGAGTCAAAACAAACTGCCGACATGTCCCTTGTCACCTGTTACCTGTTACTTGTCACTATTAATATACCTAACGACCTTGGCCGGATTGCCAGCCACAATGGCTCCCGCGGGCACATCCTTCGTCACAACGCTTCCGGCTCCGATCAGCGCGCCCTCGCCAATTGTGATATTGGCAAGGATGGTTGACCCCGTTCCGATGGAAGCGCCTTTTTTAACAACTGTACTCTCCACCTTCCAGTCGGCTTCCGTTTGCAAACTGCCGTCCGGATTGGCCGCGCGGGGGAAGGTATCGTTTATGAAGTTCACATTGTGTCCGACGAAAACTTCATCTTCAATCGTCACACCCTCGCAGATAAAAGTATGACTGGAAATTTTACAATTCTTGCCTATTTTGGCATTCTTCTGAATCTCTACAAATGCTCCGATTTTTGTGTTGTCGCCAATCTCGCATCCGTACACATTGATAAACTTGGAGAAGCGAACATTCTCGCCCAGCTTGACATTGTTGATATAGAGATCATCTGTCATATGTATTCGATCCGTCCCTTGCTTTTGAGTGATTTACTGGAAGCCTGCAGCATCTTCACAACCTGAAGACCGGCCTGGCCATCGTTGACAACTTTTACTCCATCTTCCGAGATGTATTTGACAAATTTTTC
>DHHG01000190.1:48146-49006 GCA_002403175.1 Syntrophaceae bacterium UBA4778
GGTTCCAGATCGTTCCAGACCAGCATCTTTTTCTGTCCGCCGATCAGGGTTGTACGGACCTTGACGGGCGAGAGCCAGTTGACGTTGATGTGGGCAATCATGTTTTTCCGGAAATAGAATGTGAGATAGGCAACATCCTCCTGGCCGTCCCGGAAGTGGCTCGCTCCCGTTGCCACAACGCCTGTAGGAACTTCGCCCATAAGATAAACCATAATCGCCAAATCGTGCGGGGCAAGATCCCAGATCACATTGACATCGTGCTGAAAGAGACCGAGATTGACTCGCATGGAATCAAAATAAAAGAGATCGCCCATGACACTGTCGTCGATGAGCTGCTTGATCCTGCGGACCGACCCGGTATAGAGGAAGGTATGGTCGACCATGATCTTGAGCTTTTTCTTTTCAGCCAGTTCGATCAGGTCTTCCGCTTCTTTGCTGTTTGAAGTAAAAGGCTTTTCGACAAATACATGCTTGCCTTGCTGAAGCGCCTTTTTGGCCAATTCATAATGCGTAAAAACAGGTGTAATCACGGCCACTGCATCGATATCGGGAGATTTGATTAATTCGTCCGGTGATGTCGTTACCTGGATATCGGGAAAAATTTTCTTAAGCTTCTTCAGCGCCTGCTGATTCATGTCGCAAACCATTCCGACACTGGCGCCATTGGCACTGTGAAAATTTCTTACAATATTCGGACCCCAATAACCGTACCCGATGATTCCTATCTTCATAATAACACCCTTTTTTTATTGTTCTTTTCCATAACCGACAAAAAGGATCGTGTCGCAATACTTTACATTCAGGAACATTGCATATCAGAAACAACGTGCCATTTCCATATTTAAATTTCCCTGCACACT
>DHHG01000109.1 GCA_002403175.1 Syntrophaceae bacterium UBA4778
GATCGAGATTAATCGAGAGTATTTTAGCGGATCGCTTAATTATGGTACATAGCTCCTGAGGTGAATAGTATTCCAGCCGGAAATTCATTCCGAACCGATCGCGCAGCGGCGAGGTCAGCAAACCGGCTCTGGTGGTTGCTCCGACCAGGGTGAAACGTGGAATGTTCAATTTCATGGTTCGGGCGGAAGGTCCCTGGCCGATCAGAATGTCGATGTGATAATCCTCCATGGCGGGATACAAGACCTCCTCTATGACATGGGACAGCCGGTGTATCTCATCGATGAAGAGAATATCGTGTTCCTGCAAATTGGTCAGAATTGCAGCAAGATCTCCCGGACGCTCAATGACCGGACCGGAAGTGACCTTGATATCAACATCCATCTCGCGGGACATAATATAGGCCAGGGTCGTTTTTCCGAGGCCGGGCGGGCCATAAAGCAGAACGTGATCCAGTGCCTCGCCCCGACGCCTGGCTGCTTCCATGAAAATGGAGAGATTCTCTTTTACTTTCGTTTGTCCGATATACTCATTAAGAGTACCCGGACGAATGGTTACCTCAAAAGATTCCTCTTCATCGAGCTTTTCCGGATTAATAGGGGCTTCGCGCATAAGATGGATCCAAGTTCAAAAATAAGATAAATCAAAAAAATGAGGGTTCAGTCTTATTTCCGGATCTTTGTTCAATTTCCCAATTCCTTTAACGCTCTCTTCAGGAGTTCTTCCAGGGTAAGATCCGGCAGGTTTTCCTTCGACGCTTTTTCAATTGCCTGCTTCGCGATACTGTTTTTGTAACCGAGATTGACGAGGGCGGAAAGTGCATCATCCCGAATCGCTTCATTCCAGCAAATAACGCCTTCACCGGCAATGGGGCTGATTTCCAAAAGCTCGGTAACTTTGGTTTTCAATTCAAAAACCAGTCGCTCCGCCATTTTCTTCCCGATCCCGGGAATGCGCGTCAATTTGGTAAGATCTCCTCCGGCAAGGGCTTCTGCCAGATCTCGCGCGCTGATTCCGGAGAGAATATTCAATGCGAGGCGAGGGCCAATGCCTGAGACGGAAATCATCAATTGAAATATTTTTTTTTCTTCCGTTGTACTGAACCCGAAGAGCTGAAATGCATCCTCCTTTACATGGGTGTATACATTCAACGAGATGAGTTCGCCTATATCCGGAAGCACATAAAACGTACTCAAAGGAACAAAGAGCCGATAGCCGATCCCGTTCACATCAACGATGATTTCCGTAGCGGATTTTTGAGATATGCGACCTTTAATGCTGGCGATCATTTAAATGGAAACCTTTTTCATAAAATTTCCGTGACAGAGGGCCATGGCAAGGGCGTCGGCTGCATCAGGGGGAGGGATCTCAGCTAAATTCAATATGGCCTTTACCATCTGCTGGACCTGTGCCTTATCTGCCATTCCATAGCCGACAACGGCCTTCTTTACTTCCAGAGGAGAGTATTCAAAAACCGGAATACCCGCGTGTGATGCCGCAAGAATAATGATGCCTCTTACATGCCCCTGCTTTATCAGGCTCTTGACATTTTTCCCGTAAAAAATGTCTTCCAGGGCAATTGCTTCCGGCCGGACATCCTGAATAATCTCGAAAAGCCGATTATAGATGTCTTCGAGGCGGCGAGAAAGTACCTGGTCTTTTTTTGTTTTGATCTCTCCGAAATCGATTCCGGCATATCTGCTTTTTTTCTTCTCGATCAGGCCGTATCCGGTAACAATGGTTCCGGGGTCGATTCCAAAGATCCGCATCCTTTTTCAATCCCCCATGTTGTTGGAAGTAATTTAGCCCAGCCGTTCCATTACGTCATCGGGTATATCGAAGTTCGCATAAACATTCTGGACATCATCATTGTCTTCCATCCGCTCCATAAGCTTGAGCATCTGTTCCGCTTTGGCTTCTTCCAGTTTGACCGTATTTTGAGGAATCATTCCGATCTGCGCATTGACGAACTTATATCCGGATTCCTCAAGGGCCTGTTTCACAGCTTCAAAAGCGCTCGGTTCGGTAATCACTTCGTATTCATTATCTTCTTCCTGAACGTCATCCGCCCCGGCTTCCAAGGCGATTTCCATCAGCTTGTCTTCATCAATGCCTTTTTTATCAAGAAGAATGCTGCCTTTCTTTTTGAATATCCAGGCAACACTTCCCGATTCAGCGAGATTTCCTCCGAATTTCGAAAAGATGTGACGAATGTCGGCTACCGTGCGGTTCTTGTTATCGGTCATGACCTCGACCAGTACGGCGACTCCACCCGGTCCGTATCCCTCATAGGTTATTTCTTCGAAAGCGGCAGCTCCCTCCAGCGCGCCCGTTCCCTTTTTGATCGCCCTTTCTATGTTGTCTTTTGGAACATTTTCATTTTTTGCCGCCAGAATGGCCGTTCTGAGTCTGGGATTACCTTCCGGGTCTCCTCCGGATCTCGCAGCCAGCGTTATCTCCTTAAGAATTTTAGTAAACAGTTTCCCACGCTTGGCATCAATCGCGCCTTTTTTTCTTTTGATTGTGCTCCATTTGGAATGGCCGGACATAATCGCTCCTCCAGTTTTTTATAAAAAAATGAGCAAAAAGATTCAGCTCGGCTGAGCACCACGAATTGTAAATCAGCCTTGTAAATAGATCATTTGAGGAAAACACAAATGAAAAGAATCGGAGTGACTTTTTGCTTCCCGCATCCTTACCATATTGCAATCATTCTGTAAATGCGCATTTGAGGTTGCGGTGAGCTGGGCCGCTGAGCGGGGATATTTGTTAACAGATGATCAGCATGTAACCACATGATCCCAGGTATGCTTTCTCGTTTATTTCCATTGCGAAAAGATTCTTTCTTCTATATAGAAATGCAAGCCCGTTGGCAATCAATCTGCAGGATGAAAAATGGAAAAGGAATCAAGAACAGAATCTTCAGACCCTGATCTCGATAAAATAAAATCGAGCTGGAGAAAAACCTTGTCCCTTTTTGAAAAAAAAGAATGGTCAAGTGCCGTTATCAAGGCTGCTATTACTATTGAAATTGCGGCTAACCTTGTTATCAGGGAAGAGCTTGAAATCGCTAGGAAACTGGATTCTGAATTTGTCGAAAGTCTCCTGATCTGGGCAAACGGGATTCATGGTAAATTTACCAGAATTATTCTTCCCGTCCTGAAAAATACGGAAAGGTTCACCGCTTTCAAAAAAATCCAGGAACAGGTGTTTTATATTGACGAGGAGAGAAACTCCGTTGTCCATAGCGGAATCACCAAGCAACGCCGCACAGCCGAGAAAGTACTCGGAACGGGTCGTGAAATTATTGAGACGCTAGTCCGTGAATATCACGCGCAATTTGAGTTGAAAGGGCTTAAAGCCCGTCAGGACAAAAAATCACTCCCAAAAAAGAGGCGGACCTTTCAGCAGTGCTCGCTTTTTTCCGCAGATACGCATTGAGGCATTATGCCGTTCAATTTCTCCGCCTTAGAGCTAGAGCTTGTCCGTAAATAACCTTTCCATCTGGCATCCGTCTTCACGTCATCTTTCCCCGTGTCTCAATCGCAAAATCCTCGACGTAGTGTTGCTACGACTGCGGGTTTGCTCAATCGAGCCGAAAAAATCTAACGCAAATCCGGGCGCGATCTTGGGCAACGTTATTTACGGACAAGCTCTTAATCTGGTCAGGTATTTTGAAAAAAACGGGAACGGACGATCTTATCCGGGCCGAATTCTATGAGAGAATAAATCGCTTCTACAGAACAGGGCTGAGCGGCCCTGTTTCTGCAGATATCGATGAGAAAGCGATATAAAAATCGTTAGCGGTTTTTTATTCCTTGGGAATGAGGATAATTTCAATCCTCCTGTTTTTTGCGCGTCCCTCGGATGTACCATTCGAGGCAATCGGCTTGTATTCTCCAAAAGCTGCGGCAGAAAGGAGAGTCGGATCGACCCCCTGCTCCTGCAAGTATCTGGCTACGTTTATGGCGCGTGCTGAAGAGAGTTCCCAGTTGGTCGGATATTTTTGAGCAAGTGCTCCCTTAATACGGATGTTATCTGTGTGCCCCTCGATTCGGATGGA
>DHHG01000209.1 GCA_002403175.1 Syntrophaceae bacterium UBA4778
TATTCGCGGTCTCAAATAAAATAGCGCCCAATTCCGTGCAGACATCATGGTAAGAATGCGCCGACGCGTTTTTTTTGACAATGACAAGGATGTCTCGGGATTCAGGAAGCCTATCTTTATTTCGCCTGAAAAATTCTCTTAGGAGCCGTTTGTACCTGTTTCTGATCACCGCATTGCCGACCTTTTTACTTACCGTTATTCCCAACCGTCTCCGCACCCCCGCCGGCATGGGGGTTTTTCCGTCTGTATCAGAAACGGATATGGCATCCGGACTCCTCCTTGAATCAAGGAGAATTACGGTGAAACTTTTAGAAAATAGTCTGGATCCGTATCGATGAACCCGATCGAAATCCTTCTTTTTTCGAATTCTTTCCTGAGCGTCAAAGGATTCTTTCTTCATTTCAGTAGTGTTATACCTACCTCCATGCGGCTCTTCGTAGGAGCCCCTCCTGAGTTATACGGTCAGTCTCTTCCTCCCCTTCGCTCTTCTTCTGTTCAGAACCAATCGGCCACCCTTTGTAGCCATCCTGACCAGAAATCCATGAGTTCTTTTCCTTTTGATATTGGTGATTGTCGTAAGTGTTTTTTTCATAATAGTTGATTCCCGTTGGATTTTATAGAAGCTGATCTTTTAACCATAGTAAGTTTTTTTTGTCAAGGCTTATAAACAACAGTGTCAATAAATCTCTAATTTGCAATATGTAATTATCGCTCATCGCCACAGAATCGCGCCAATCCTTTCCGTTTTCAATGCCGACTTGAAAAGAAAGGAAAACTGGGCTATATCGGTAAAAATTAAGCATAAGTTGGTGATCATGGCTGAAATAAAAAGTACTCTCGATCTGGTTCTGGAAAAAACCAGAAACCTGAAAATGACCGAGGAAGAAAAAACAAAGCAGAAGCAAGCCGAATTGAAAGGAAAATTAAAAGGACTCATCCAGCAATACCTGGACGGACTTATCTACCTTGAATCCGCTTGCAGCAACATCAGAGAACTTGCCGGAGATCAGGCCAGTGGCAATATCGTAGTTTCCGAGCTTTTAAACCGGCTAGATACTGAATATGATAAATTGGGTTCTGATTGCCATCCAAAAATATTTGATCTGATTGCTTCCCTCTTTTCAGTCCAAAGAAGCTCTCTCGAAAAATTCTTCCAGCAATGGGAAACAGAATTGGAGAGCGATCGGCAATTGTACATTTCCAAAATCAAAAGCGAGTGGAGCCAAAAACAACTTTTCGGATCTGCACTGATGCCGAACCTCAGTAAAACTTCTCTATGGAAGTCCTATTACAAACAAAAGATGGATGCACTTAAAGCTGAAGTTCTGTCCATTTTACAGCTTTGAAGCATTTTGTGAAAGCACCTTTTCTTCCAGCTGTCGATTTTCCCTTCAGGAGTCCCAACCCATCAATGCTTTAAAGATAGTTGAACCACATACTTTCTATTGCCTCGAAATTATTCTTAACTGCCTGACTTCCGGTTACTATTTCCCCATGGCCAGGCAGCAGGAAATCTACATCCAGGGTCGCCAGTTTCCGAATGCTTTCCTTCAGCAACGCACCCTGTCCTCCGGGTAGATCTGTCCGCCCTATACTCTGATCAAAAACGACATCCCCTGATATCAGGGCCTTGCGTTCCTTCCAGTAAATACATATGGAACCCGGCGAATGCCCCGGAGCAGAAATTACTTTCAGCTCAATATCACCCAGAACCAGATCGCCCTCTTGAAGATAAATATCGGGAACAACCTGTCCAGACGAAACTCCAATGGATTCTCTGGAAAATTCATAATCTATTGAGCTCATGGCAACCGGGGATATCTTGTCGAAGACCTCGGCCGCTTCCATATGGTCATAATGCGCATGGGTAATAATGACCAGATCGATCTGATGAGGTGATAAGCCAAGATCGCCAAGAGCGCTTTTGATATTACCGAAAGACCTGGAGAGTCCGGGGTCGATTAAGATATTGTGAGATCCACGTATCAAGTACGTGTTGCAATTGTTAAACTGAAAATCACGCCAAATAAAAGCATGCAGTCCTGTTGTTATCTCCATGAAGACTCTTTCCTTTCCTGCAATTATTGTTTCTTATCCTACATTATCTTTCAAGAAAATAAAATTTAATGATGAATCTCCTCCATTTTTTGCTGATCGCGCTATCTTCTCTAAATCCTACGGTCACCGGTAAGTCATGCTTATGTGATTGGCGGATTTTATTTCATAGCGTTTGTAATACACTTGTATCATTTTTTTATGAAAGAATCTGGTCGATTCCAGAATGATTACAAATGTTGGAGTCAATGGAGATAATGCAGTGGCATGATTGCTGCTCATTGAAAGCCGAAATCTTACTCACATACAGGGGGGTTCTGAGATGAAGAGCGATATAAATAAACAAATCGCAAAGGCCTTGGGGTTTGCAGCCCAGAAAGTTGTCATCATTCAGAATAATGAAGTAATAGAAACAGGTGCCAAATGGAAGTATCCAGACCAATATTCTGATATCGCTAAAGGCATGCCGCAACTCTTACCTGACTTCGTCAGTATCTTCGAAAAATTCTATGAGGCTTCTAAAAGCAAGGGCTTCGATATAGCTAAGGATGAAAACTCCAAGCCAATCGACTCTGATTTCTAAAATGCAAAGATCCCATTAATTCATTTTTTAATCCATCCCTCTCTCATTTGGAATGAATCAGCTAAAGCTGTTCGAATAAGATCCAGGAAGCTGAAATGTCCGATGTGTTTATTTACCTTATAAAAGCAATACAAGTAATACAAGGGGAACACTGGGAATAGATATCAGCCGCGTCAGGAAATTCGAATCAACAAATCAGGACCAGCCGGATAGATAATAAACAGTAATTGGAATAAATACATAACTAAATTGCCGGTACAAGTTCATACCTAAGGCCTCACCCGTTTTATCCAAGTTTGGATCGGAAAGAGCACGCAGGTAGAAAAGAAGGTTCCGGAGAAAGGAGGTTAAATATGGCAGAGGGTATTGTGAAATGGTTCGATGAAAAAAAGGGCTTTGGATTCATTGAAAGTGATGAAGGAAGAGATCTTTTCGTTCACTTCAGCGCGATCCAGAAAGAAGGTTTCAAAACCCTTTACGAAGGACAGCGTGTTCGCTTTGATACCCAAACAGGCCCGAAGGGACCGGCCGCTTCCAATGTAAAAATTTTATAAGCCCTGAAATAAATAA
>DHHG01000327.1 GCA_002403175.1 Syntrophaceae bacterium UBA4778
TATTCGCGGTCTCAAATAAAATAGCTCCCAATTCCGTGCAGACATCATGGTAAGAATGCGCCGACGCGTTTTTTTTGACAATGACAAGGATGTCTCGGGATTCAGGAAGCCTATCTTTATTTCGCCTGAAAAATTCTCTAAGGAGCCGTTTGTACCTGTTTCTGATCACCGCATTGCCGACTTTTTTACTTACCGTTATTCCCAGCCGCCTCCGCACCCCCGCCGGCATGAGGGTTTTCCCGTCTGTATCAAAAACGGATATGCCATCCGGACTCCTTTTGGAGTCAAGGAGAATTACGGTGAAATTTTTAGTAAATAGTCTGGATCCGTATCGATGAACCCGATCGAAATCCTTCTTTTTTCGAATTCTTTCCTGAGCGTCAAAGGATTCTTTCTTCATTTCAGTAGTATTATACCTACCTCCATGCGGCTCTTCGTAGGAGCCCCTCCTGAGTTATACGGTCAGTCTCTTCCTCCCCTTCGCCCTTCTTCTGTTCAGAACCAATCGGCCACCTTTCGTAGCCATCCTGACCAGAAACCCATGAGTTCTTTTCCTTTTGATATTGGTGATTGTCGTAAGTGTTTTTTTCATAATAGTTGATTCCCGTTGGATTTTATAGAAGCTGATCTTTTAATCATAGTAAGATTTCTTTGTCAAGGTTTATAAATAAAAGTGTCAGTAACTGACTAATTTCAAATATGAAATTTATCGCTCATCGCCACAGAATCGCGCCAATCCTTTCCGTTTTCAAAGCCGACTTGAAAAGAAAGGAAAACTGGGCTATATCGGTACAAATTAAGCATAAGTTGGTGATCATGGCTGAAATAAAAAGTACTCTCGATCTTGTTCTGGAAAAAACCAGAAACCTGAAAATGACCGAGGAAGAAAAAACAAAGCAGAAGCAAGCCGAATTGAAAGGAAAATTAAAAGGACTCATCCAGCAATACCTGGACGGACTTGTCTACCTTGAATCCGCTTGCAGCAACATCAGAGAACTTGCCGGAGATAAGGCCAGTGGCAATATCGTAATTTCCGAGCTTTTAAACCGGCTAGACACTGAATATGACAAATTGGGTTCTGATTGCCATCCAAAAATATTTGATCTGATGGCTTCCCTTTTTTCAGTCCAAAGAAGCTCTCTCGAAAAATTCTTCCAGCAATGGGAAACAGAATTGGAGAGCGATCGGCAAATGTACATTTCCAAAATGAAAAGCGAGTGGAGCCAAAAACAACTTTTCGGATCTGCACTGATGCCGAACCTCAGTAAAACTTCTCTATGGAAGTCCCATTATCAACAAAAGATAGATGCACTTAAAGCTGAAGTTCTGTCCATTTTACAGCTTTGAAGCATTTTATGAAAGCATCTTCGTCCAGCTGTCGATTTTCTTCCTTCAAGAGTTCAAACCGGTCAACGCTTCAAAGATAGTTGAACCACATACTCTCTATTGCCTTGAAATTATTCTTAACTGCCTGATTTCCGATTACTATTTCCCCATGGCCAGGCAGCAGGAAATCTACATCCAGGGTCGCCAGTTTCCGAATGCTTTCCTTCAGCATCGAACCCTGTCCTCCGGGGAGATCTGTCCGGCCTATACTCTGATCAAAAACGACATCCCCTGAAATCAGGGCTTTGCGTTCCTCCCAGTAAATACATATGGAACCCGGCGAATGCCCCGGGGTAGAAATCACTTTCAGTCCAATATCACCCAGAACCAGATCGCCATCTTGAAGATAAATATCGGGAACAACCTGTCCAGACGAAACTCCGATGGATTCTCTGGAAAATTCATAATCTTTTGAGCTCATGGCAACCGGGGATATTTTGTCGAAGACCTCGGCCGCTTCCATATGGTCATAATGCGCATGGGTAATTATGACCATATCGATCTGATGAGGGGATAAACCGAGCTCGCCAAGAGCACCTTTGATATTACCGAAAAACCTGGAGAGTCCGGGGTCAATTAAGATATTATGAGATCCACGTATCAAGTACGTATTGCAATTGTTAAGCTGAAAATCACGCCAAATAAAAGCATGCAGTCCTGTTGTTATCTCCATGAAGACTCTTTCCTTTCCTGCAATTATTGTTTCTTATCCTACATTATCTTTCAAGAAAATAAAATTTAATGATGAATCTCCTCCATTTTTTGCTGATCTCGCTACCTTCCATAAATCCTACGCGCACCGGTAAGCCACGCTTATGCAATTGGCGGATTTTATTTCATAGCATTTGTAATACTCTTGTACCATTTTTTCATGAAAGAATTTGGTCGATTCCAGAATGATTACAAATGTTGGAGTCAAGGGAGATAATACAGTGGCATGATTGCTGCTCGTTGAAAGCTGAAATCTTACTCACATACAGGGGGGTTCTGAGATGAAGAGCGATATAAATAAACAAATCGCAAAAGCCTTGGGGTTTGCAGCCCAGAAAGTTGTAATCATACAGAATAATGAAGTGATAGAAACAGATTCCAAATGGAAGTATCCAGACCAATATTCCGATATCGCCAAAGGAGTGCCGCATCTCTTGCCTGACTTTGTCAGTATCTTCGAAAAATTCCATGAGGCTTCTAAAAGCAAGGGCTTCGATATAGCCAAGGATGAAAACTCCAGGCCGATCGACTCTGACTTCTAAAATGCAAAGATCCCCATTAATTCATTTTTTAATTCATCTCTCTCATTTGGAATGAACAAAGTAGCTAATGCCGTTCGAATAGATCCAGGAGCTGAAATGCCCCGATGTGTTTATTTAATACTTTATAAAAGCGACACAAGTAATACAAGGGGAACACCGGAAGCAGATATCAGCTGAGTCAGGAAATTCGAATCAACAAATCAGGACCAGCCGGATAGATAATAAACAGTAATTGGAATAAATACATAACTAAATTGCCGGTACAAGTTCATACCTAAGGCCTCACCCGTTTTATCCAAGTTTGGATCGGAAAGAGCACGCAGGTAGAAAAGAAGGTTCCGGAGAAAGGAGGTTAAATATGGCAGAGGGTATTGTGAAATGGTTCGATGAAAAAAAGGGCTTTGGATTCATTGAAA
>DHHG01000168.1:0-55536 GCA_002403175.1 Syntrophaceae bacterium UBA4778
CTCTCAAAACAGTTTGAAACCCTAAACCCGTTTCTGCTAAGAAAAGCGATGGAAAGTAAACTTAAAAAAGTATTCTCTCTACGGTAACATCTTTTATGAGTCAATGCCTCCTCTTTCTTCCTCCTCTTCGGTAACATTTATTTATGAGGCAATAGGCCCTTTGATTTTTTCTCGAAAGGTCACCTGACCGACACCGATAATAACCGGATGGTTCGTGTTTCTGATATGATTCATCCTATTTTCCTTTATGATGTACTATTTTACCAGATCTGCTCATATCGCGACAGAAGTCGTTATCACCTGCCGATTTATCTTAATTTTAAATTGAAATTCGACCCCGAGTACGTCTCCTGTGTAGCGTAGGTCAGATGAATTTCATCGATCAGGCACATCAACTCCAGTTCCTTGGGACTGATGGGAACCGGTTGATTATAAACGCTTGCAAAATTGCAGAAACTTGCATTGACGTGTCACCGGAAGTTCTGCTCCTTTTCCATTGCTTCCAATTCAACCTTGGCCTTGAAAGCCGGAGCATGGTTCCGTCTGGGTCTTTTGCTCATGTGCAGTTCCTCCTGTGGGGGTTATAGATCAATTTTCTCACTTATGCACCTGTCCAGTTTTTCCAGACCAGCTCTGATTAGATCGGGCCTTCTTCAATGGACAGGAAATCCTTATCCTTGGCTTCTTGGAGTTGCCATCGCTTTTTTTGTGGCTGGAGAGCAATGCCGGAAATATCCGTTATCTTGCGACTGACGGCTTCCACGACGGCATCTTCATTTATCACTCCCTTGTTCCCCTGTATCAGCACGACCAGATCCCGGACCACTTTTTCGATCGTGATCGCCTGGGCGCTCATCTCCTCCGCTGCCGCAGCTGACTCTTCGGCGTTGGCCGCATTTTGCTGTGTGACCCTGTCTATGTTCGCAATGGCCTGATTGATCTGATTGATCCCCGACGCCTGCTCTTTGGATGCAACCGCGATTTCTTCCACCATCGTGCCTACATTTTTAGCAATCTCCACATTCTCGGCAAACGCTTCCTGGGTCAGACGGGTCAGATCCCTGCTCTCTTTGACCATGGCTATCGTATTTTCAATCATCTGCGCGGTATTGCGGGCCGCCTCCGCCGAACGGATCGCCAGATTTCTCACCTCCTCGGCGACTACGGAAAATCCGGCTCCTGCTTCACCGGCCCTGGCCGCCTCTACTGCTGCGTTGAGCGCCAGAAGATTGGTCTGGAAAGCGATATCATCGATCGTTCGGATGATCTTTCCCGTCTCTTCGCTGCTTTTGGTGACTTTTTGAATGGAAACCACCATGTTATCCATATGATCTTTTACTTTATTGATGATCCCCATCGTCCTGTCCATCAGGACTTTCGCATGTGCCGCATTATCCGCATTGCCGTTGGTCATGGAAGCTATCTCCTCCAGAGAGGAGGAGGTCTCCTCCAGTGCTGATGCCTGCGTAGAGGCTCCATCTGCCTGGCTCTGACTGGATTGAGAGATATGGGCCGAGGACGAACTGATCTCCCGGGCGGATTGCGTGAGATCGTTTCCCAGGCGCTGGAGCTGTTGAATCAGGTATTTACCAAGTACAAGAAAATTGGCTAGCATTATTATGACTCCAACAGACAATGGAAGAAAAGTGACAATATTATATAGCCCGCCTAATCTTGCGGCGATATAGCTGCAAATAACACAGCTGAAGACACCAGGAAACAACCAGACGTATAATTTATAAGTCAAATTTGCACCAAATATCATTCGTAAAGCAATCATGGTAGGGACAGCAGCAGCTATAGTTATTCCGGACATAATAAGAAACTCAATAACCATTTTGATATTAGCCTCAACTTTCTTTATGAGATGTACGTTTTTTAGGAATCAGAATCAACCCAATCGCCGAAAATGAAAAACTGGCTGTAACAGGTAGAAATGTATATGTCACCTCCTCCAAGCAAATGTACTTTGTTTCCACTTTCTGAAACAGCAACTTCCTCCCTATTTATCAAAGATCATCTCATCAGGAGTGAAAGTCATTTGCTCAGCAGTAAAACCAAAAATCATTTTTATCAGTACTCAGTGATTGAATAGATCCGGCAAGGTGCATAATGACTGCTGGATGAATGAAGTATGCTGTGAGAGCGCTTCTGTATGGTCCCCATAAAGGAACTGATTTTGTGACCATGTCTTTTCCTTTTCGGCATGCCTGAAACGAATTTAGTTTTTCAGATCGCTATTGGAGACTTATCCAGATTGAGTTCCGGATGATACGATGGTAGATGGAAAACCTCTATCTGCGCCTTATTTGCATCAAGCCACTCTTTAATATCCTGATTGTGATCTACACGAAGGTTATCCAGGATCAGAAAGACCTTCTTTGGAGAATCCTTTATCAGCCGGAACATGAAGTTGATAAGTAAATCTGAATTCACCTTTTTCCGGTAGAGCATGAATCGCGCCTTACCACTTTTAGATCTGGATGAAATCATGTTGATTCTGCTGTTTTGGGCGCCGATTCTGAAGTTTTGATTTTTTCCTTTGGGAGAGAAGCCCGCCTCTATATAAGCTTCGTTTTGAATGGCGGTCTCGTAGCCCCCGTGAATTTCCGCTTTTTCTCTTTTTGCTTGGGCCGCAATTGCCGGATAGGCAGTCTCAAGCCATAGTTGCATCTGTCGTGGATTCCGCTCGCAGGCCCGTTTGATCGGATTCTGGAGAATAAAACCCCAACGCTTCAGGTAATCTGTGATCGTCCTTAAGGGTAGATCTGCCCCGTATCGCTGCTTAATTGCCAACCGAACGGCATTACGGGTCCAAAGAGCAAAAGGAAGTTTCAGTTCGTCTGGTGCCCTGTCCGTTAGAATTTTTATCATTTCAGCTTCTTGCTCAAATGACATCTTCCGGCTGGTGCCTTGACGACGGCCGCGTCGGCCAAGCTCAATAGCAGCACTCCCGTCACGTAAGTATAGCTGCCATATTTTGCTGGTATGACGTTCTGTCGCACCGACAATCTCGGCAACTCTTCTGTTGGACTGACCTTGCTTGCGTAATCGAATTATTTGCTCACGTAGCGCAGACTGTGCTTCCTGACTAAGTTTGCGTGCATCTGTCTTTTCCAAATAACGAACCGTAACACACAGATTGACTAGCATAAGTATTTTTTTCTCCCGATTAATAAAAGCCAATCCGATAAGTTCCGATAAAAAAAAATCATCCCCCCCTCACGAGAGTTAAGATGGTTACCTCACAAGGTTCATTTAAAATTTTATTGAGATCCGCGGAAACACCGTTCACAAATACCAGTATTCCGAATTCCGGAAGCTTGAGATTTTTCAGCAAAGATCCACATGTGATATTTGGTTCAACTTCCAGTTCAACATCATCCGTATACTGTCTAATGGTGCCCAGAGCCCTGAGTTTAATTCTCATGAAATTTAGCCCTCAAAGTAATCCGGCAATTCGGGCCTCCCGTTCCATCTTGAAAGTGGTAATCTTTTCTTTTACCGGTACTCCCTTCTCGAGATCCAGACCCATGAGATTGTAAAACCGGCTCTTCATATCAGGAAGTTTCACGATAATTCCTTTCGGGAGTCCGTCGTTAGCAGGCTCAAGCATTCTCTGGGACAGGTCATCATCCTGAGCCCTGAATTCAAACCTGTAATTGATCAGCCGCTTTGAGAGATACACTCGCTTTCCCGCATCCATCATATCTTCGAGTGACCAGCCGTATCCCGCCACATAATTGAACAGATCAGAATAATCTTTAATGCTCATAGACAGATCTGCAAACATGCACCAGCAGGCACTGTTCTTCATACACCCCAGTGCCAGGGCGACAACAGCGGCTTCCGTCTTATACTTATCGCTCCTTAGTTCCATATCGGCCGGATTAAATCCAACTTCCGGGTAACGGAATCCCATCTCGATAAATAGCATCGTGTCTGAAACATGGCACGCACCTCGAGGGCTGACCGCATAGGAAAGAGCCAGTCCATGGCCACCCCCTCGCGGGTCGTGCATAGGGGCTTCAAGCCCCTTGCATTGGGCTGTATACCTGACGGAATCCTTCCCGGTTATCTGTGCAGCCTTAAGACTTCCTTCCGCTAAAAGATTAGCCAGCTTTCCCCGACGATAGGCGATTTCCTGCAATATGGTTACTACCGATTCCATATCACCCCACTTCAGCTCCAAACCGTCCATGTCACTTTTATTCAGATCGCCTTTTTCGAAGGCCTCCATTGCCCAGGCAATCGTTGCGCCTGCAGAAATAGTGTCCATTCCCAAATCATTGCACAAGCGCCCCGATTTACAAGCTGCCGCCAAATCAGCAGATCCCAGAAGAGATCCAAATGCGACAATGGTTTCATATTCCGGACCGGGCCCTTCGGCGATTGCAAAGGGGCCATCCTTGATTTCTACAACCCTCTTGCAGGCTATGGAGCAGAATTGGCATCCAGCCCTCTTTTTAAGATACTTTTCTGTTAAGGTCGGGCCCGCAAGGGACTTGCCCATCTCTTCATTGTAATTGGAAGTCCAGTTTTTAACCGGCACATCCCCGATTTGCATTCCGGCTTCCAGGTTTCCAGCAGAACCATGCGCGTGCGTGTGCTCATTGATTGGGAATTCCCTGCTTCTCTTTAAAAGATCTTTTCTTAATGTTTCATAGTTGACCGGATCGGCAACATCCAGACTCCTATTACTGCCCTTGACGATAATGGCCTTAAGATTTTTGGAACCCATGATTGCTCCGAGTCCGGCGCGTCCAAAAACATGATGACCTTCGCTTACAATCGCGGCGTATTTAACCAGATTTTCGCCTGCGGGGCCGATCATCGCGGTCCGGAATTCCTTTCCGAATTCCTGTTTCAGCTCAGAGTGGGTTTGAAGCACACCTTTGCCCCAGAAAGCCGATGCATCACGGATCTCGATGGAATCATCCTGTATTACTAACAACGAAGGAGTTTTTGCTTTGCCTGTTATGATTAAGCCGTCATAGCCCGCAAACCTCAGTTCAGGAGCGAAATAGCCGCCGCAGGAAGAATCTGCCCAGGCGTTATTAAGCGGCGATCTGCCTGCAGCACAGTTTCGACTCGCACCAGGAAGTTTAAGTCCGGCAAATGGACCGTTTGCAAATATGAGCATGGCTTCCGGAGATAAGGGATCCGCTTTAAAATCCCCTCTTTCAAGGAACAGCTTGGCCGCCAAACCGCTCCCCCCGATAAACTGAGTGTAATATTCGAATGGGAGGCTCTCCACTGAAATGTTCGCTTCCAAAAGATTTACGCAAATGATTTTCCCCGTATTGCCCTTCATGTCTTCTTCTCCTTATGGCCTATTTTTCATCTCGGAACAGACCTCATCAAGATAATGGAATTCCTTTCCAGCACATGCCGGACAGTCGGCACGCCTGTTTATCAGGAACTTTTCAAAATGACCGTTCCACACATCGATGTAAATCATGTAGTTATAGAGCTCGTCTGCCTTACCGAGCAGATACTTTAAACATTCCGAGGCTTCCAGCGATGCAATCATATGTACGACAGGGCTCCATATCCCCTTGGAATAATGAACATGCATACCCGGCATTCTCCCCAATAAACAGCGCAGGCATGCTGTTTCTCCGGGGACAATAACCTTTATTATCCCGCAAGTGCCTCCTACGGACGCATACGCCCAGGCAATATTGTGTTTAATACAGGCGTCGTTGATCAAAAAGCGCGTTTCAAGATTGTCGGTACCGTCTATGACCAGGTCCACGCCATCAATCATGGATTCGATATTCTGTGAGTTGATATCGGCAACAATAGGTTCAATAATGGTCTGGGAATTGACCATGTTTAGTTTTTCCGAAGCAGTAATTGCTTTAGGCAGGTTCCGGACAATATCAACCTCGTTATAGAGGCTCTGACGCTGTAAATTGCTTAGCTCCGGTCTGTCTCTGTCTACAATTCTGATATTGCCGACACCCGCTCGCACCAGAATATCAGAGGCTACAGTTCCAAGTCCGCCGCAGCCCATTACGGCTACAATGGACTTTCCCAATCTGTCCTGACCACTCTCTCCAACTTCGGACAGCAGCACCTGTCTTTCGTACCTATCCTGCATGAATTTCCCTTAGGGGAGAACAAGCCGCAAATTTCACCCGCCACAGAGCAAGCCCGCTTGAGGTTTGGGCTTCAGGTTAATTTAAGCAGCTAACAATTCTCCCCTGCTTTGAAAAAATTTCTGATCGGCAACACAAATAGCCGAATCCAGCAATTATTATGGTCTCCGGGGCATGTCTGAATACATCCGTAGTGCTGGATTTATGCCAGACAGGAAGGAATACAGATAAGAAAGGAAATAGGTTTGAAATTACTTACGATATTATTGTTGGTAATGGTTGGAACCAATTTAAGGAATGGACTTTATTGTCTACTTATTTTGACAAATTGTCGAATAACACGATAATGGTTGCTCATGTTACCCCGCGTACCACCCAATTAAGGTGATCCGCGGGGGAGCTGTCATTGCTTTACGCGTCGGATTTCCCGATAGGGCGGCCCGGACAAAACGCGATACGAAAAAACAAATATCACTCTTCAGATCAAGTGCGCTGGCCTGATTGCAGCATTATCGAATCCAATAAAATATTGACGCTCTCTTTCACAAAGGGAGCGTACTGATCCATGATCTTCTTCTTCAGCTCGGCAGCGGTTTCGTTCTTTTTCCCTGTTTCCTTGCGTAAGTCGGCAATTCGGATGATATCCTGTTTGCTGGAGGCCTCTTGATTGTTCCTTGCGATCTCTGCAAATTTTTCATCTTTAGCAACCCGGACTTTGGATCTGTTTGACAGCTCCACAAGCATGGCCGGCTCCAGCGGCTTCCAGAGGGCCAAGGCATTTTTTTGCAAATTGAGAAACGGTGTAATTTCCTGAACCGGCAGGGGATAATCCAGCTCCTTTTCTCCAAATGCATCGAGAATAGACCAACTGGGTAGCCGGACATCCGCTCCAACACCCATCTTTTGCGTAGATTGGCCGCCAGGCTGGAAGTAAAGACCCGTGGTGACTTTCATTCCACCCAAGCCCAAGGGCAGATTCATTAATTGCTGTACAGAACCCTTTCCGAAAGTATGGTCCGTTCCTACAATCACAGCACGATGGTAATCTTTCAAAGCGCCTGCCACTATCTCGCTGGCCGATGCGCTCATACGGCTCGTTAATACAACCAGAGGGCCGGTGTACAGCGCTTGCGGATCTTCCTCGGGGAAGGCCATAATCTTACGTTTGTCAGTATACATGCCGGCCGAGGATGAACCATTGGCGAGTATAATCGCACGGCCACTGTTGTCTTTGGTCGCGACGATTCCGCCATTGCCGATAAAGAGACCGGCAAGGCGCACGGCCTCCACAAGGAGCCCTCCCCCATTGCGGGATAGATCAAGCACGATCCCATCGACATGACGGCGCTTGGCCTCGGCCACGAGATTTTTAACATCTTCATAACAAGATTTTTTTCCTTCCTCGTCGCCGTAGAAGGAAGGAAGATCAATCACACCGAAAAGGTACCGTCTGCCATCCGATGTCCGTGTCTCGTAGGAGATCTTGGCTGCCTGCTCTTTTATATCTATCTTGTCGCGCTTAATAACTACTTCGAAACGTTCGGCGCGTTCCCCCTGCCTCAGAATAGTCAGGGTGACCTGAGTGCCTTTTTTGCCGCGGATCATTTTAACGACGGAGCGCAAATCCATATCGATTATGCTCACGGGCTTTTCCCCCTCCTGGGCCACAGCAATAATCTTGTCCTTTGGTCTCAGCATGCCTGAGTGCTCCGCGCCACCCCCGGGGACCAACTCCTCGATAATCGTGAAACCGTTATCGCTGCTGAGAGTCGCCCCAATCCCCTCTAAAGAAAGCTGCATCTGAATCCGGAAATCATCCATGTCCTCCGGAGATAGATAACTCGTGTGCGGATCCAAGGCCAGAGCAAATGCCTGGGCAGTACTCGTGATAAGTTTTTCAGGATTATGCTCTTTCACCCGCTTCGTCTGAAGTTCGTAGCGGTGAATTTGCTGCTTCTTGGCTTCTTTCAAATCAAGCCCGGCCAGCAGCGAGGTCTCGATCTGGAACTGAATCACTTTCCTTAGAAGTTCGTGTTTTTCAGCTGTTGTCTTGAGGTAGGAACGTTTTTTAATATTGAGGTTTAATTCAGCCGTGTCATCGAGCCGGAAATCCGGCCCCAGTATCTCTTTGATAATGTTTTCATTCTCCTGTGCCCGCGCAATAATCAGATCGTAAACCTTTTGCAGAGAAGCACAGTTACCCTCTTGCTTGCCGGGGAACACCTCCTTCAGAAGCGACTTGAGTTTTACCAGATCGGACTCATACAGTAAGGTCTTCGAGGGATCCAGGATCTTGATCATCTGATCGACAGCGTGCGTTCTGATTTCTTCATCTGTCTTTTTAATCGCATAATGGCTGGCAAGAAAGGTTTTCATCAGAACAGGCAATCTGCTGCAGGTAAGGTTCTCAGCTATGGATGAAGCGGGGAGCAGCAGAATCAAAAACAGAATCAAAAACAATCTCGCGAAACAGCATCCAAACTTGCTGCCCAAAACTGTCCTGTGGCTACGCTTGTGTTGTCCAAGCGTGTTTTCAGCAATTTTTACTCTTCTTCTATCCCAAATGCTCATTTTATTTTTCTCCTAACCGTACCGAGGCACAGCTGTCTCTCTATTAGATAATAACAATCATGAGTTTAAGACGATAAATGGGCAGAGGTGTTCTGTCAAGAAAAAAGGAAGACGGGGGTGAGCGAAATTCTACTTAAATCAGGTCACTTCTACATTGAAATCAAAAACAAGCTCCATTTGAAACCACATGATTTAAACATGCACAGATACGAGTCCAGTTGCTCGTTGCAGTGGCGCCCAGAGATTTAGAAGCGTTCTTCTCTATTGAACTCTGTAAATTAGGAACTGGCTAAAATAGATAACACTTGGTTCCGGAATTGAGCCGTAGAGCTCTTACAAAATAAACGATAGGCCATTAAAAAAAACTCTGATCAAATCGAATTTCAAATTTTTGATTTTGAAACGACCTAAAAAATAACTTGTAAACGCAAATTCAGATGTGATAAAGGGTTGGCGGGTTTTGCGTTAACTACTCATTGCATAGTTCTACACACTTCTTTTTTTCAGTTGTCCTTGTTGCAATCTAATCAAATCTTGAAGCTACCACCCACTCTCATTTTGAAAATGTAGAGTCCATATCCGTAACCGCTCATGGATATGTCTAGGACATGATCGCAAGCTACAGGTTTGCAAAAAAAACGATAAGGAGTTCTGTATCATGGTAAGGGTTGGAAAATCTGAGTTTTTTTCCAAAATATTGAAGATTAGCGTTATCAATTTATTTTTAATTTTTGCGTTAGCGTCCATATGCTCGGCAAGCGTCTGGTATGTGCGGCCTGCGGGTGCGACCTATGGGGCAGGCAACGGGACATCGTATAATGATGCATGGAGTGGATTCAGCAGAATTGGTTGGGCTTCTGTTAGTCCCGGAGATACGATTTACATCTCGGGCTCATTCAGTGAATCTCTTGTCTTCGGTAAATCCGGCACTGCAGGCAACTTGATAATGGTGCGCGGCGATCTGGCTAATGCTCCGGCCGGAGTCATCAACGGCGGTACCGTCAGTATGCATGGCTTGAGCTATTGTGCTATCAACGGTGTAGCCATCAATAATCCCAATGGGGTTGGTATTGAATTTCAAAACGGTTCGTATGATCAGGTGCTCAATTGCTCCATTTCGGGAGGAAGCGGTGACGGTATAAACGGCAACTTCGGTGGAGGATTTTATATTTACAATACAGTTATCACGAGTTGTCAGGGGCAGGCCATTTGTGTTGGACTCTCCAACAACCCCAATGTGGTCAACCCCACAACCGTTATCGACAAGTGCCAGATTCTTGATCCGATGGGCACGCTTACAGACGGGATATGCGTCGGAAATGATACGATCGTGTCCCGCTGCATCATCAGCGGCTTGAATTCTATGACCAAACATGCAGACGGTATCCCGATTCAAGGTTCCCGCGTTGTAGTCAAGCAGAATATCGTCTCTTCATGTACTCAAGGAATTTACCCGGACAGCTTTGATTTCGGTTCAGGCGCCCAGTGCATTGTTAATGATGTAACAATATCTGGCAATCTGATTATTCAGAACCCGTTGGTTATGTCTCATATGAATGCAATCAATGTTGATGTGGAGACTGCCGGGGTCGCCTCTTTGAGAAATGTTTTAATTTATAACAATACCATTGCGGGTGTCGATCAGTACGGTATCAATGTCAGCGATCGTGGTAACGGAGGATCGAGACTGAGCGGGCTAAAGATCATGAATAACATAGTCGTGGATACCGGATTTTATACCTCAACCGGTTGTATCAGCGTGTCTTCAAACGGATCCATTCCGGGATTGACTATCGATTATAACCTGGTCGGCGAGTACCAGCAGAATATTCCTGCATACCGTTATCAGGGAACAGCGATGAATCGCTCTCAAATGCAGGCGCAGGGTTTTGAACTGCATGGAATTGAAAATCCGCCCCTGAGTTCCATTTTTAAAAAGTATGCTTACCAGGCCGTCGATAACGATTATACGTTACCGGATGGATCACCGGCGATAGGCATCGGTCTTAATCTGGGTGGGGATTATAATTACGATTTGAACGGGATGGTCCGATCGGCAACAGCGGCTTGGGACAATGGTTGTTATCAGTTAGGCAGTATACCAAACTCCAACTCCGATTCCTCTTATCCCGGTTCGGCATCTCCGTACACAACACAGAATTCCAGTTCCGCATCTACGAATGGAGGTAGCGGAGGAGGAGGTTGCTTCATCGCAACTGCCGCTTATGGCAGTTATCTGGCTCCAGAGGTGCAGGTGCTTCGCGATTTCCGCGATCGCAAACTTTTGACGAATTCGGCAGGAAGATTTTTTGTGTCTGCCTATTACAGAATATCTCCACCCATTGCCGATTTCATCCGTGCTCATGAAACACTCAGAGCCATTACGAGATACGCTCTCACACCTGTTGTCTATTCAGTCAAATATCCTGCTTCATCGGGAATTCTCCTTTTCCTTACAGCGGTAATCTTCTTAAGCCTTTCATCCTCGCATCACTTCAGATTCTTAAGCACACTTATGTGCGGGCGGAAGTAAGATATAATATTTGACCGGCAGGGTGGTGACCCCACCCTGCTGTTCCCCCCAAACAGCCCTTCGTGTTCTTCAACAGGTCATGTCATGACTTCATAGGTAATCGGTTTAAGTTTGTTCCTGTTTTGCCATATACCGGATCCATTGCAGATTGGAAGCATCTAAGGATTTCCCTGATAGACATTTACCTTGAGGATTGCTGTAATGTAGCTATCAATTCTGGAGGTGATCCTATGAAAAGAATTTTCTTGAGTAAAATTTTTAAATTGAGCCTTTCACTATTCTTGGTTTTTTCCATTGGATTGGTCGCATTTTCCACCTCGGCAATTGCGGCCAATGAAAAAGCAGAGGCTCAGCAACTTTTGGAAAAATCCAAATTGACTTTTGAGAGCTTTATGAAAGACCCTCATATGGGAACCATGCGGGAGATGTTGAAGATTTCCAAAGGCGTGTTCATCTCTCCCCAGTTACTAAGGGGCTCCTTCATTGTCGGTGTATCGGGCGGGAGCGGTGTTTACATAAACAAGACGAAGGATGGCGAATGGTCGGGTCCTGCCTTTTATACCATTGGCGGAGCCAGTATCGGACTTCAAGTAGGGGCTGATGCTTCGGAAGTAATTCTTTTGATCATGTCCGACAAGGGTGCAAAGGCGTTTGAATCCAGTAATCTCAAACTGGGTCTCGATGCAGGGATAGCTGTTGGACCGGTGGGAGGAGGAGTATCGGCACAAACAGCAAATCTCAGTGCTGATATCCTAAGCTTCTCAAGGGCAAAAGGTCTTTATGGCGGGGTCTCACTACTAGGAGCAGTGGTGAAAGCACGCAATGGCCTCAATAGTTATTTCTATGATAAGCCGCTAAATCCTGCCCAGATTTTAAGATATCCGGCGAGCGCGAATGTCAGCAATATGCAACTCAATCAGCTGCTGGAGGAAATTGCAAGGACCAGCACTCGTTAGTAATCTTACAGAATGGCTATTATACCTCAGGCTCTTTTGCACTCATTTATTATGTTTACAGAGTCAGATGCACCGAGACCAAACCTATTCGGCTCTGCGCATTATCAATACTAGAACTTTGTCTCCTGAAGGTGCTGTGCTGGATGTATCCCGATGTTCTATTCGGTAAAATGGAGAAGTATAGGGACCGAGTCCTGATCGAACATTTAGCAGGTATTTAAAAGACTCCCCCTTTGGCTGGGCTGTTCACGCGATCTCATTGCTTTTAGCGCTTAGCCGAAGGGTTTACAAAAAGTTTAGATGCAAGGCATCGACCTTGCCCTGGTGCCTATCGGGGAGATCCGACGCAACCCCCGCGCCTGCGCGGGGGTACGCCCGCAGACGCTGTCCCCACAAAAGTATATATGTCCTTTAATTCAATAGCCTTATCTGGTCATCATGAGCTATGCTTACATGGCCTTAACTTACCTGCAACCGCTAAGCTACGAGTCGTCATACTTTATTCGCAGATGAAATCTCTCCCCCCTGATTGAAACCGTTTCGAAAAGATGTAAATAAAAATTTCTATTGAGTTCTTCATGAATGTATTGAAAGATTATTGCAGTTACTACATTCCATTTCCGCTGATCTGCTTCTAATACAAGCCTTGGTCCCAATGTTCAACTGCTCTATTCAATATCTGAGCTCTTTAAATCTGGTTCCTCGTCCAAGCTGCGCTCGCTACCGGATTCAAGGGGGAGCTATGAAGAAAATGCATTCTCTAATGATGACGGCTATGGCCTTTGTTGCGGCACTGGTTCTAATTTCATGCGTGGGGGATGAAGACAATGATGATGGCAATTTCACTCCGGCCCTAACTGCCGAGGTCGATCCCGCCATATCGGCCGGGTATTTCCATTCGCTTGCTTTAAAGAAGGATGGAACCGTTTGGGTGTGGGGGGACAACGAATATTGGCAACTCGGAGACAGGGACTTGATATACAGCCCTACTGCTGTTCAGGTTAACAATCTCATCGGAGTAATCGCCATTGCGGCAGGAAGATATCATTCTCTGGCTCTGAAGAGCGATGGAACGGTATGGGCATGGGGAGATAACAGATACGGACAGCTCGGTGACGGGACAACAACGTCCAGCTATATTCCTGTTCAGGTTGCCAATCTCACCGGAGTAATCGCCATTGCGGCAGGATTCGACCATTGTCTTGCCTTGACGAATAGCGGTGAGGTGAAGGCTTGGGGTAATAATGCGTATGGGCAGCTTGGTAACGGGACATTTGGAAGTAGTTCCATACCTGTAGATGTGAGCGGATTGACGTCCGGGGTGAAATCCATATCGGCCGGACTCGCTCATTCCCTTGCCATCACAAATGAAGGCGGCGTGAAGGCTTGGGGTAGCAACGATTTCGGACAGCTTGGAGACGGAACAGTGAATAATAACGCCACACCTGCCGATGTAAACGGTTTAACTTCAGGAATTATCTCCATAGCCGCAGGAACCGCTCATTCTCTTGCATTGAATAGTGATGGAATCGTGTGGGCATGGGGGAGGAACCATTACGGACAGCTCGGAGATGGAACAGCGACGGATAAATCCAGTCCCGTCCAGGTGACCGGCCTTATGGGAATAACAGCCGTATCAGCAGGATTCGCCCATTCCCTTGCCCTTACAAACGTTGGTGGCGTAAAGGCATGGGGGAATAACGGTTTGGGTCAGCTAGGAGATGGTACATCAACGAATAGCTCCACACCGGTCGATGTGAGCGGCTTGACATCCGGGGTTGTATCCATATCGGCAGGACTCGCCCATTCCCTTGCCCTGAAGAGCAATTGTACAGGGTGGGCGTGGGGAAGAAACCATTACGGACAGCTCGGCGATGGAACAATTACGGATCGATCCACTCCCGTCGAGGTAACCGGTCTGATGGGAATTAGTGTCGGGGTAGCAGAATCCGGCAATTCCCTTCCGTGAGCGATGGGTGATTTTAAATCACGTCACAACGAGTCCGGCAACTTGCGTGACAAATAGCTTCTAAAGAGCGTGCCCGGTTCAGATTACGCGTGACTCTTTGACTTCACAAGACGATACAGAATCAAAATGAGAATCGCTCCGCCGAGAGCCAATAGCAGGCTCCCTGAGTTGAATCCCGTAACTGTCCCAAGACCTAGGGCAGAGCCGATATAACCGCCCAGGAAAGCGCCTGCAATCCCCAGCAGAATGGTAATAATGAACCCTCCGGGATCTTTGCCCGGCATGATTAACTTAGCAATCACGCCCACAATCAAACCCAATATGATCCAGGATAGCACTCCCATAAAAATACCTCCTCTTCAGGCCTAAAGAGGCGGCCGGTATTGATCTAAAAGGCTATATTCCCTATATCGGATATCAATCCTGAATTAATACTGACCTGGTTCTCAATTGCGTCATAACCGGCAGTTGAAACTACTAATTTGAAACTGCCGACTGGAAGAGTGGATGAGAAAGTTCCGCCATTGGCGATATTCAGCAACTTCAATTGTATCTGCTCAGGATTGCCGCCAATCGTCACATCCTGCCGGATACTCCCGGTTGCATTCAGCTCCGGATTCGATCCGGGAATTGAAATCCCTCCTGCCAACGTTCCAGTGGATACACTTGCGAGGGACAGATTTTCAGAATATGTGTTTCCGGCCACCGTGATTATTTTGGAGCTTGAATAAAAAGGCGAATATCCGTCTTTATATCCCACCAGCGTGTATGAGCCAGGTGCTACAAACAGTTTATAATTGCCATCAGGGTCACTTACAGAAGCGGCTTCAATCTGAACCCTTTCATCTATTGGAACCGAAGTCGACGCGTTATAAACCTGGGCAGAAACCAGTACTCCCGGTTGCCCCGCATTGCCGCTTATAATGCAAGAATTTTTGGTCTCGAACATTTTGATTGTGGGCTTGAGAAGCCATTGACCGCTGCTGCCTGCCTGAACAATCGATCGCGTCGCGTCAAAATCAAGAACGAGCTCTGTTGTCTCATTTGCATTTATATCAAATCCCTGAACTATTTTGATTCCTGTCTGATAGCTGCTTGGGATTTTCAATTCAACACTCTCATTAATATTGTTTATGAAATAGTTGGAATATGGATGTCTCGTTGAGCGGATATTCAGTGAGCCGTCCGGAATATCCGAAAGAATCAGCCTCATTTGCGTATAATGCCCGGAAGGCAGGCTGGCCAAAGCAAGTTCCTCCCGTACTCCATTAACAAGATCAAGAAGATTATAGGTTTTCTCCGGAGTGGAAATCACAGTCCAACCTTCCCCTCCAGCTTTTTGAACCTCAACCCGCTTCACTGTGATATAAACAGCCTGGTAATCCGTTGTGGATGCATCGGTCAGGGATAAATTGATTGTACCTGTAGAACCAGAGTCGCCTCCATCACAACCTGCTACGATCAGAAAGAGCATGAGAATCCAAAACCAAATCCTGTTTTTCATTCTTTGCCTCCATAACTCGGAATTCAATAAAGGATCATTACATTCCTAAAATATTGCAAAAAACATACGACCCTGTAACTTACTGTTTTTTCATATTATAGCTTCAGCATCGACGCAAAAGGTGGAGTAAAAAACATACAGATATTTCAAATTCGAAATCTTGAGGAAATTCATCAGCGGCCTTAAAAAACTTTTTTTCAATTGGTGAAGTTAATTTTATCTATTCTCTCAGTTGCATTCCAATGTTCTATTGTTCTAAAAAATTCAATTACTCCGTTTAAAAAAAACCCCGGAAATAATTTCATAGATGCATAATTCTTTGCAGTTGCTGCTGTATGATAACACCTTCAGAAAACTGAAAGCCGGAATTCTATTTTGACCATTTATTAATAAATATAAGTATGTTAGGCATATCTCTACCGAATGGTATGATCTTTGCTTATTCAAAGCTCAACTAAATTCGTTTGGAGCTATGCAAATGATTTACCTCATGATCATTTTAGCGGTCTTTTTCTTTACATTGTGTATCCTGCGAGCAGGGGCAAGACCAACTCCGCCTGTGAGAGAATGTACCTACGATATGCCAATGCTGAAGGATAGGCAAAGGAATACGGGTACAAACCAGGTACCTTCCTGGTCTTTGTCCAGTGATTGGTTGGGAATAAGAAGATAAAAAAATTTAGATTCCCAATAAGGACTGGGCACTTCCCTGCCTCTTCTTTTCATGAACATAGGGCAAGACAGCTCTGGATTTCTCATTCCGACATACTTAAGATGAACTTCCTGAGCGCCATCCTCATTTGTTCCTATTCCGCGCTACGGATTTCATCCGGCATAGTACACCCGCCTGCCTGATTCTTTTAATACCGTTATTGCTTGAGCGGTCCTCCCAACCGGAAAGCCTTCCCTGATTTCCTCAATCTATCCCGATATTTAATTTGACATCTCAATAACTATTCAGTAGCCTGCCCAGAACTTTTTTCCTGAACAGTAAATACATTTTGTTGCGATGAGGGGGAATCGATGGACTATCATATCAATGCCGACCCGAAACTGATCGAAGAGATATCCGTCTTAAAGCAAAAAATCCATGAAATGGAAAAATTGGATACGGAACGTAAACAGACGCAAGAGGCGCTGAGCAAGATCGAATCTCTGGTGCGGGCCATTGAAGATTCAGCACAGGATGCAATATTGATGATGGATACGGCGGGTTGCATTTCTTTCTGGAATCCAGCGGCTGAGCATATCTTCGGCTATTCAAATGAGGAAGCGATCGGTAAAAACCTGCATCACTTCCTTGCCCCAAAAAGCTTTTGGGAAATATATGATGAGGCATTTAAAACATTCAAAATATCCGGTCAGGGGAATGCGATTAATAAGACAATCGAATTATGTGCCTGCAGAAAGAACGGAGAAGAATTTCCTATCGAATTGTCACTTTCTGTAGTTCGATTTGAAGATGGCTGGCATGCCGTGGGCATCATACGGGACATTACCGCTCGCAGGCAGGCAGAGGAGACATTGCGCAAGAGCGAGAATCTTTATCGTACCTTTATAAATGCATGCCTAGACATGGTATTTGTGAAAGATGACTTATTCCGCAATATTGTGCTTAATGAATCGATGGCTGCATTTTTTGGCAAACCCGCAGAAGAACTAATTGGAAAGACCGATTTTGAGCTAATGCCGGAAGACGCAGCCAGGAAGTGTCGGCAGACAGATATGGAAGCCTTGAAAAGCGGATCTATTTTCACTTCCGAAGAAATTGTTGGGGACCAGGTTTATGAAACACGAAAATTCCCGGTGGACTTGGGGAATGGAAAAACAGGTGTAGGCGGTTTCATTCACAATATCACCAATCGCAAACTGGCGCAGGAGGCGCTGCTCAAAAGTGAAGCGACCCTCCGCAGTGTTTTTAAAGCCGCCCCTATTGGCCTATGCATTATGAAAAACCGGGTTTTTCAAAGTCTTAACAAGTACGGGTTAGAATCTATAGGCTATTCTGAATCTGAAATTATCGGGAACACCCCTCGTCTATTCTATGAGAGTGATGAGGAATATGAAAGGGCGGGACGGGAGCTATTCGCAAGTCTATTGGAACGTGGGATGTCTTCCGTTCAAACCGTAAACAGGAGAAAAAACGGGGATAAATGTGATGTTATATTGACCGCTGTACCTCTTCTCATAAACGATAACTATTCGGGAATGGACATCGTAACTTTTCAGGATGTCACCGAACGTAAGCGGTTGGAGGAACGCCTGCAACGCTCAGAAAAAATGGAAGCGCTGGGAACCATGGCGGGCGGCGTCGCACACGATCTCAACAATGTTTTGGGTATCATTATAGGATTTTCCGAATTGCTTTTGATGAACGAACTGGATTCAATGCCAATGAGACAACAACTTGAGGGCATTATGGCGGGAGGCAAGAAGGCTGCCGCAATTGTGAATGATCTGCTAACCCTGGCCAGAAGGGGAGTGGATTCCGGAAGACGAGTCCTTAATTTAAACAGAATCGTAACGGATACTCATCGATCGCCGGAGTTAGAGAAGCTGTGTTCATTTCACCCCAAAGTGCAGATTAAGATCGATATTGAGCCGAGTCTGTTGAACATTTTCGGCTCTTCCGTACATCTTAGCAAGACCTTATACAATCTGATTTCAAATGCCGGTGAAGCCATGCCAAAAGGCGGGACCATGACAATTAAGACTTTCAATCGGTACCTGGACAGGCCAATTCAGGGATATGATGAGGTCCGGGAAGGAGACTACGTGGTTCTTTCTGTCTCCGATACGGGGGCTGGCATAGCTGATGCCGATTTGAAACGCATCTTTGAACCATTTTATACAAAAAAGGTTATGTGCAGAAGCGGTACGGGACTGGGATTGGCGGTTGTCTGGGGTACTGTCAAGGATCATCATGGGTATATTAATGTTCAGAGTGAAGAAGGGAGAGGCAGCACCTTTACGCTATATTTTCCCGTCACTCGGGAGGAGATCGCCTCCGAAGCCGCTTCCATTGCCATCTCTGAATATACGGGCAATGGTGAATCCATTCTGGTGGTGGATGATATAAAGGAGCAGCGCGACCTGGCTGTCAACATGCTCAAATTGCTGAATTATGAGGTATTCAGCGTTGCCAGCGGTGAGGAGGCAATAGAGTTTTTTAAAGAGAAGCAGGTTGATTTGATGGTTCTGGATATGATTATGGCTCCGGGCATTGACGGGCTGGATACTTACAGGAGGGTCCTTGAGATCCGTCCGAATCAGAAAGCAATCATAGTGAGCGGTTTTTCGGAATCGGATCGGGTGCGTGGTGCTCAGGAGCTCGGTGCTGGCGCCTATGTCAAAAAACCATATATCATTGAGACACTGGGGTTAGCGGTCAGGCGGGAGCTGGAAAGAAAAAAATAAAAGATAAGATATTACAGCCAGTGTTGTAATTCACAATTGAAATTTCGTGAGGAAGCTCTTTAGACAGTATCAGTTCGCTTATTCCGCAGCAATCTGAGGCGAGCGCGATCGCTGCCGATTCAGTTGCTTCTGTTCAACAATGGAGCCAGTTTCAATCAATTTCATCTTTTTTTGATTGAGCACAGCCACTGCTGTAATTTCACTTCTTTCTCCCGGCTTCAGATCAATTTCAAACATATCCTTTTCAAGCCTATGGAACTCAGGAAGTTTATAATTGGAAATTTTTACAATCCACTTTCCTGGAGGAAGATCCTCAAAAGAGAATTTTCCACACTCATCTGTTTCCTGCCTGAGCACTAATTTTCCGCATTTAATTTCGACAAAGATATCTTTCAGTTCTCTGTTTTGGGATGTTTTCACAATACCCGAAATTGAACCCGGCGTAACAACACCAATATCAAGCTCTGTTGTAGCTCCTTCTGCCACTTCTATTTTAACGGGCATTTTTTGGGCCGCAATTTTGGACAATCCCAGAGAACCTTTTTCGATCCAAAGATAATAGGTCCCAGGTTTCAGCGAAGGGAAAATATACTCACCATGCTCATTGGATACTGCGTATATTCCACTCACATTTAAGACAACTCTGGATATAGGATCTTTTTGTTCACTTTCGGCATCATAGATTTTTCCCTGAATAACTCCTACGCTCTTTTTTCTGGAAACAGGCACTCCGAAAGGTATATTGTACGCCAATAGAAAGGAAGTATCATTCGCCCCATATCCGGTGATATTCGTTTTAAGTAATCTGGCATCTACACTATGCGTGTTTGGAAGTGTCCATGACAGCCAGGAGGAAAGAATATCTCTCGAACCTCTATCATGAACCTCATACCATTGGTAATTCATATTTATTTTTAGTTGCGGCTTGATTCTCCATTGACCGTAAACTCCAGCACCATCTGCCCTTCTGTCCGTGCCTGAAAATCGCTCATTGCCTGTTTGTATATTGAAGCCGTAATTCAGTTTATCATTCAACATATAATTGAAATAAAAACTATATCTCGATAATCCATCCCTTTTTATTTCATTCGCTTTGTCTTCCAGATTCCATACTTCCCCCTTGAAATGCATGTTGAGATTTCGGATTACCTGATCTACTTCAAGGGTGACTGCTCTTTCCCGGAAATCCATCGGGGTGGAAGAACCCATGATTTCACGACCAAAATTCTCATATTCAAGCGAAACGATGGTCCCAGACGGGAAAGGATACCATAAACGTGCCTTGATCGTTTCATCATCGTACTGTATTTTTTTCCGTTCATAGCAAATGGGATCGTTCACATTCAGAATGGAATTGCAATAATTCCATAAAGGGGAATTGATTACGGACGGATTCAGATTCACGGCGTTCAAAATTCCATCTGTTATCTCAAAACTGTGTTCTATCGAATTGTAAGATATATTCCCCTGCAGTTTCCGGTAAACAGGAAAGGCGGCGGATGCGGAAACTGAATCGAAATCTTTATAATAGCCGGAGAACTCGGGGCTTGCATATATTCTCTCAACAAGATATCTGGTCTTTTCATTCACATTTCCTATAACGTTTACCCTGTATGCGTTGCCCCTGTCTCTATCCTCATGACTATTCACCGGCTGGTCTATACCCAATTCCAAATTGAAATCTATCTTTTCACCATGCCTCAGATTCATTTCAACAGTAGCTATCTCATCCTCTCTCTGGGGAGAGATTGTAGTTTCTCCTTCCTTTTTCTTTAAAAAATTGGCGTTCAGCAATAATTCTTTATTGACCTGATATCGAACATATGCGGCTAATTCGTCGACCTCCGGGTTGTCCCAGCGCGTTTCGAAATAGTAAAATCCCGTTGTCATCCGGTTTAAATGAACCTTTGCCTCCCCGCCCCTCCCGTATCTGTATTGTTCCGTAAGACGTGAAAGCGAGTAATTCCTATCGCCAATATGGAGATCCATCAGACCGTTGCCATAACTGAACCGATATTGTTCCCATTGGCCGTACAAACCTGCATTTTGTGTTGCAGGCCCCCTGAATAGAAAGTCAACCCATCTCGTTCCGGATTCATCGAGATTCCCTGCACCTGCCAGCTCCGATTGCAGAGCTGATTTTCCCTTTTCACCGACAAGGATTGCGCTCAGACGAACAGGCAATCTGTGATAGAGATCGGGATTCCCAGTTATTTTCGGTATTACAGAAACATTGATGCTCTTTACAGCCCGAATCTCGCGATCTCCGGTGGAATCCGATTTTGCTTCGATTTTAAGTATATGGTTGAGTTTATTATTCAGCTTCTCATCCGTCTTAACGTGAATAAGAAATTCCTGTGATTTCCTTGGCTCAATCACACTCTTGGCCGGACTGACTGAGAATGAATAGGAGGGGGCACTTTTTATTTCAAGCCATACTGATTCAGGCACATTTCCATTGTTGATGACATGTATCGAGGCATTATAGCTTTCGCCTGCAATAACGGATTCCGGATTGGAAGCTTCAGAGATCATCAGGTTGAGTGCAGTCTTGATTGAAACTTTAATGCTGGCTTCGGCTGCCGTTGCCTGGCTATTGGTACGGTAAGTGATTTTATATTCACCCGGCTTTTGATTGAAAGGGATACGGAATGTTATGACCTGAACAACTTTTTCGTTTGCATTCAGCCGAAAATGCGGCAATGAAGCAATACTGATCCATGTTGGGGGAAGTATAATCTCTTCAGAAAGGTCGAGATCTCGACCCGAAGCATTTGAAAGGATTAGCCCGGCAGTGACGATCTTACCGGGTTCCGCTTCAATTGTTTGGGGATTTGTAAAATGAACGGTGATTCCGTTATCGAAGGCTTCAGCTTCTCCGGGAAAAATAATTTGGGAAAATATCAATAGTAGAAAAAACATCCCCGGGCTCTCAGATTAATGTCAGATCATATTGAGCACCAAAAATATGATCATCACCGTTATCTGCGACAATGACGGTTTTATAATTCCCAAGTGGAATTCCGGAGAGATCGATACAGTACCTGACCGATGTCCCCGGGTAAATCCTTTTTTTCCCGGAATCAACTCGCTTAACGAGATTTCCTTTTTCATCGTACAGCTCTGCCCAGAGATCCGGCGTTAGGCCTCGTTCTCCGCTATTCTCAATATCAATCTGCAATATTTTTTTCCCGTCCTGCTTCAGAACTTTCTTGGACAAGAAACGTATATTTCGTAGGCCTGTGTCCGATACATTTGAAACCATCTGAATCGCATAGCGGACCAGGGTCTTAATTCCAACTCCGGACCCTGTACTGTTATTTAATCCTTCCGGCATTGCATTCAGTTTAGGTTCTACCATCAGCAAACTCCAATAAGTGCCGGTAAGATTTGATGCATTCGGAACATGGATTTCGTAATGCACAGTCATTTTCTCTCTGGGCGGAATGGTGACTCTGGAAGGACTTAAAGTGATCCAAGATGAATTTGAGCGGGCCTCACTTCCCGGAATGGAATATTTCGTGCTTCCATCTGCACGAAAGAAATAATCTGTTTTATATATTTTGACTTCTTCTGGTTCATTTCCTGTATTGAATAAAATAATATCTCCCGTCAGACTATCCCCGGGCTTAACAGTATTTTCCCGAGTTAATCCGCCTACGACCTGCACACCCGCATAACACATGTCCGCCAGGAAAACAGAAATAAGAATAAATAAAAATATTCTTTTCATAATACTCCACCAGTAACAGTATAGATAATAGTTGTGCTATAAGTACCGGGAGGAATTTGGACGGACATTCCTCGTAATTGATATTGCACCGGGTAATTACTGCCACCGTTATTGAGCAAGGCTGGACAAGAAAAAAGAGTATTGTCCGAAATCGTCAGTTCCTGGTAAGAGCTCCCGCCGCTGACAGCGCAGCCGCTCCCGCCATCTGCCCTTCTTATATAAAGATGAAGGTTCGGGTTCCATATACCGGCACTTCTGCTTACAGTTACAGTCCACCCCAAGAGATCCAGATTTGCATCAACAGTTATCAGAGTCGCACTGAGATCGCTTGTATAGGTGTCCTGCAGATCGCTTCCCGCACCTCCGGGAAGGTTAAAGGAAGTGATCGTCTCATTCCATCCACCTGACGCGCTGATTCCTCCGAGCAGTGCCAATGCAGGGGCAGAGAATAATATCAGCAACAAAAAAAATACTATTCCCATAGAAAGTTTGGTGAGCATACTGCATGACCCGAGTAAGTAGTACTTTGAGTTTTGGTGAAATATTACAATTCAGAGATCTACTATGATCCATCTGTCAATGTAAGTGTAACTGTTCTCGTATCTGACGCAATGATTCCGGCGGCTACGTTAGCAGTAAACGTGTAAGTAATGCCTCTGCCGTTTTCAGCTTTTTGAGTGATTCCTGTGATTAGATCCACCGGTGACGTAGTCAAGATTACAGCGCCGGCCGAAGTAGCCTCTGCTGGAGCAGTGAGATTGATTTTGAGTGAGGTGTTTGCAGGCATATTGGTATCTATACTGCCTGTAATCTTCTTGTTTGTTCCGTTTGTGGTTACATTATAAGTAGTCGTGCTATCTGTGGCAGAAGTTGGCTCGGACCCTGAAGCCGCGGTATTCACGATCAGAGCCCCGGGATTACCGTTAACGGAAAGCTCGTTTATCGCGACTACCTGAAATGTTACTGTCTGATTTGCAATCGATGCTGAAAGGGCTGCTCCTTCAAAACTAAAAAAAGAGACCGCAAAAACGAAACTCCAAAACATTAATTTTTTCATGGCACACCTCCTTCCCTTGCCTTTATATTATCGACACATATTTTTAAAAGCTTAAATTTATAGGGATTCAGGACGGAAGAATAGAAAGGGACCAAAGGAAAACAATACCGGACCATGTAGAAAATAAACCAATACGAATTGCCGGGAAAACAGGAAAAGATTCAACGGAATATAGAGATATCCTGCACAGGATTCTAGGAAAACGACAGAGATTTGATGATTGGATTTAACACTGGTTTTTCAAGGAAGGGAAACGCCCCCGGTTTCTTTTATCCTACAATATTTTCAAGCATTGCTTCAGATTGGAGCTGTGAGTTTTGAAAAACCCATTCTCCCGGGTTTTCTTCAAACCACATCTGAAAAGATATGAGATCAGCATCCAAAAAGAGGGTACAATATAAGTGGGATTATTTAGGCCTGTTCACTTTGAACCCAATCCATTTTCAATAAGATATTTCTCTTTCACCGGATAGAACATCGGGATTCCATTGTTTTTCTCCTTACCGAATTTTGCCAAATAGGATTGTATCTTGTCGGACAACAGGTAATCGGAAAACGCTTTTGCTCCTTTTATATTGGCCTGCGGAAATTTCTCAGGATTGGCTTCCATTACAATATAGGGCCGTCGCATGGTCGGGTCCTTATCCACCATGATTTTCAGGTTATGCGACCCTAGCTTTCCGGTTACAACCGGAATGCGTCCGATAATCATATAAGCGTTTTTTTTCTCGGCAAAGGACAAGATGTCAGCATGCTTGCTCTCGTCCTGGAGAAACCATTTACCGGAAGGGACGATTCCGGCTCTCTTCCAAAGCGTATTGCCTAATTCACGTGGGCCGATTCCCTTTACATCGATGAAGTTGGATTTTGTTTCAGCAATTTTTTTCAAGGCCGCCGCGCCGCTCTTGAATCCTGCAATCCTGGCGGGATCCGATGCGGGACCGACAATGATAAGATCGTTTTTGGTCCACGGCCGCATATGGACGGCAAATCCATCCGCTACCAAATCGGTTGTGATGTCTCCTGAATGCATGGTAAGCAGGTCTACTTTTCCTTCCCTCATTGCTTTGGCAAGGCCGGGACGAGGTCCGGCGGCAATTACCGTCACGTGGTAACCTGTATCGGCTTCAAACATTTCTGCTATATTGCGCCATAATTCTGTTGTGATTGACATTCCTCCTATGATTGCCACTCGAACGGTCGCCTGATCGGCCGCTACTATGGTCTGTACCTTATCTTCAGCCCATACTGGAGATGCAAATAAAAGAAAGATAACAAGCAAAAATCTCAATCGCTGATACATCTTGACCTCCTCACTTTAGTTTTGCTACCGATTCATTGCTACGCAGGAATGAAACAAAAACAGGAAGCAAAATTATTTTTCATTCTTGTGGTAAAGGCACACATAGGATTCCTGTGTCCATCGGCGATAGCGGCAGTTTAGGCATGTCTTCGGCTCATCGCTGACAAGTTCATCTTCATCATCAAGATTAAAATGAGGACAACTCATTGCTGTTCCTTTTGCCCGATATTCCTCATTTTTGTCCATGGATTAAGGCCCTTCTAATATACCTTTAAATGCTGTTTCGTACACGTTTGCCAAAGAGCATCTACCGCTTGCTGTTCAGGAATCGGGAAAACGAGAAGCGTGCATTTTCCTTCCAGAAGGACCGTCTTAACCTTTTCTCCCAACCGGATTTTTTCATCATCCTTCAATTCTCTGCCATCCAGGGTCTTTACTATGCTGATGCTTGACTTATGCTTGATTTCTGCGACATCGATAATATCGTTTTCGGCATCGATTTTAATTTTGCCCCGAAATCTCCCATCATTACCGGTCAATCGCAATCCCGTCCCAGCTAGTGATCCGATCACGCCCAACCCGCTTCCTCCATGTTCCGAAAGATGAATATGGAGGCTCTCCGCAAGACGATAAGCTTCCTCTTTGGTTATTACCTGAGTCTTTGCCTTGCGGCCAAATGCAATTAAACTTTCCGGATCAGACAGTTCATCCAGGTTGACTACACAAAGACCCGGATCTGAACCCTCTGCGCTTTCCCGTAATAGAAATGCTTCGGCAAACACTGTGAAAGCAATCAGATACTCCGCGCCAATCTCCGCCAGAAAGCACATTGAACTGTTGTGAGATGTATAGGGAATATCCGGATGAACCAGCAATTGGTGACGGGTCACAGGTTCGCTTTTTCCCCATTTATTCTTTTCGATCGACTTTGCCAGTATCTCCGCCAGCTCACCGGTACCCCGGCTTTCTATATTGTCCGTATCGTCAATGCAAACAAGGATTCTCATAGTTCCTCTCCATCCGATCTGTGCAGTTCATAACTTCTCCGGAGCACGTATTAACTTCCGGGTTGTTCAATCTTTAATATGTTTCCTGTCCCTGTGCTTTGGAAAACGCATCCCCTGGCCTGAAAGAATATGTGATAGCAGTTCATCCGATAATTCATAATTAAAAAATTCCTTATAGAAAGCCTTGGTTTCGGCAGTCATATCAATATCAGAGAAACGCTCAGGGTATATGGTTTTTGCCGTCCACAAAATTGCAAGAGGCGTCTCAAGCGATCCGAAATGGCCCCAGCGCGAAATGCCGATGGGCATCTGGTACACCCGACCTTCTTTCACAGCCTTTATGGATGCCCATTGTCTATTCTGTGTTATTTCAGTGAATGCGGAAGGTTCATTAGCAATGATCACAGCAGGATTCCATAACAGGATTTGCTCCATGCTGGCATAGGTTTTTCCGTCAAACAATTTAAGATCCTGCTTGTAAGCGACATTAATCACGCCCTCTATGGAGAGCCAGTCTGTTGTCAGGCTTTTCTTTGTATCCGTCCGGTTAGGTTCGAGAAGCGAATGATAAACTCTCACTCTTTGATTGTCCGGAATTTTGCCGGTTACTATCTGCACTCTTTTTATGCACTGTTTGAAATACCTGTTATACTTCTTGGCCCTGTCCGAAGCACCTATGGCCCTGGCTACCATGGAAATGGCATTTTGTTGTTCCTCCATGGAGTGGTAATCGATAACGAGATAAGGGATGTGAAATTTTTCCAGTTTGCGACGTTCCGCCATGTCCGTTCCCGTATCTAGCGGAACAAAAACAACATCAACTCGGGCCTTCAAAAGTTCTTCGATATTGATTCCTCCCCCTGTCTTGGGAATACAGGCATTATCAATATCAGGACACATGCGCAGCAGGAGCTTATCCCGCTGAAGGCCATTGGAAATTGCTACAATATCCTGACATCGCCCAAGCATCGTCACAACATGACCGGCAAACGCATACAAACAGCCGATCCGTTTGACATTTGCCGGGACAGCTACTTTTCGACCTATGCAGTCCGTAACGATAATTTTTTCATTCTTATCTCTGGACTTAAGATCTTTTGCGTCCGAATAAGAAATGGATGAACTAATAAACGCAAGTATCAGGAAACCAATTATTGCCAACCTGTAGCGCATCTTTTCGTCTCCTATCTTTGAGAACTGTTTGTATTTATTGTACTGATGGGAACGATCTGTTTGAGCCCCTGCTTGCCATTTGCGTTGAATGAAACCATCGTTGCATGCACACTGTAAAGCCTTCTCATTTTCTCTTCGGAGATTACTTCATCAGGACTACCGGCAGCCAGGATACTTCCCTTATGCAGAAGGGCTACTGTCGTCTTCACCCCGGCATTTTGAAAGTGAAATGCATGATTCGGAAAATGAGTTGCCATAAGTATTGAGATGCCTTTGTCCTTCGCAAGTTGCACGATATTTTCCATAATGATGAGTTCGTGCCGGAAATCAAGATGGGCCGTAGGTTCATCCATAACGATGATGGGAGTTGCCTGAGCGAACGCCCTGGCGATCATGACGAGTTGACTTTCTCCCCCGCTCAGCTGGGTATAGGGCCGGTCACTAAAATGAGAAAGTCCGAAAAGGTCCAGGGCATCCCGGGCAATTTCCTCATCAGATTGCGTTGGGGTTCCGAATAATCCAATATGGGCTGTTCGCCCCATCTTTACGATTTCGAAAACGGAATAAGGGAATGTTCGCTCATGCTTCTGTGGAACATAAGCTGCGTGCTTTGCTACCTGCCCGGAACGAAATTTCGAAGTATCTTGTCCGTTGAGAAATACCTTCCCTTCCCCAAGTTTCAGAATTCCGAGAATACATTCCAGCAGCGTGGTTTTGCCACATCCATTGGGGCCCAAGAGACAAAAGATTTCTCCTTTTTCAACTGTGAAATTCACACGGCTGAATATGCTTTCCGTTCCATATGAAAATGATGCATCGGAAACCCTGATGAGTGCCATGTCTTACCACCCTCTGCCCTTCGTTTTTTTAAGCAGGTACACAAAAAAAGGGCCTCCCAGAATTGCCGTTAATATTCCGAGGGGAATTTCAGAACCGGTTAGGACTCTCCCGAAGTCGTCCACGATGACAAGAAAACAGGCGCCAAGAGAGAGGCTGACGGGGATCAAAATTTTATTATCATTGCCAACCAGCATCCGTCCGATATGGGGGACAACAAGTCCCACCCAGCCTATGATTCCGCTTACACATACGGCCCCTGCTGTAGCGCAGGTTGCACAGATAATTACGATCGATTTTGAGAAAGCCGTATTGAGGCCCAGAGTATGAGCTTCTTTGTCTCCCATGGAGAGCACATTTATCTGCCATCGAACGGAAATAAGACCTATGATACCGATGAGCATTGGAATACCGGCGATGAATAGATCGTGATAATTGGCGGAGGCGAGGCTGCCCATTAACCAGAAAACAATAGCGGGAAGCTGCTCATTGGGGTCTGCCACATACTTGGCTAAAGACAGGAGTGCTGAAAATATGGATGATACGATAATACCACCAAGAACGAGCATGATGGTTGGTGTCGTAATATAAATTCTACCAATCAGATAACTGAAAAAAACAGCAAGAGAACCGAAGGCAAAGGCCAGCGGATACGCCGCTGCCGGGGAGTTGAAAATCAGGATGCCCAGCGCAGCTCCAAATCCTGCTCCGGCGCTCACTCCGAGAATGCCTGAACTGACCAGCGGATTTTTGAAGAGACCCTGAAATGCCGTCCCGCTGATGGCAAGACAGCCGCCTACCATGGCGCCAAGAATAGCCCGGGGGAGACGTATATCCCAGATCACGCTCTGAAAGGTATCGGGAAGGCTGCAATTGGTATTGGCCAGTTTACACCAGACTACCTCCGCTATGGTCGAAATTGGCAGAGGATATCTGCCTATATACAGTGACCCGAATATGGCGAGGGAAGGAGCCGCAATAAGAAGAACAAGCAGGTATAAGGGTCTGAATTTCGCTATCAACATTTCACCAACTGAATCTTGCTACCTTACTGCCAAACTCAACGTGTACCCCGTTGGTTCCGTTCTTGTCATCACCAGAAAATCCCGGTTGTATGAGAGGCTGCAATGCTCGTTATAGTAACTGGTGGATTCCGGCAATAGCCTGGGGTTCGTTTTGCTGTAACCAGCCGACCAGTAATCATAGTAATCATAATATGCTGTACCGCCATTGTAATACCGGGATGCACCATCCTGCAGATTAGCGGTCGTGAAATTTGGAAAATCGGTATACAATTTTATACCGTTGTCCGGATAATATGAGAAAGACAATATATCTGGGAAGGAGGTGTTTCCCAAGCCATCCATGTATCTCGGGAAAGTCATGATTCCTTCGGCCGTAGCCGATATCGTGCCGTACGCCCAGGTCGCAGCCGTGCTGTTGATTTTCAAAAATCGATAAGTTCCCTTCAAATCGCCGATGGCCCATGTGGGCAGTGCTTCATCAGCAGGCCGAAAACATAGCTGAATAGCCCTCAGGGCATACTGGCTGCTTGACCCCACCGACGGAAAAGTACTCGTATCCGGATATGTTTTAATGCCGATAATTACGGTTTTATCGGCAGACATCATTCCGGTAAAGAGCACCTCGTGATTCGCAGATAAATTGTTGTATTCGGTAACAAAGCCATCCGGATCGATACCAATGCTGGTCACCTTCCATTGCCAATCGTATTTTTCCATCAACTTGTAAGTCGGCGTACTGCGATCCCAGTAAATAATATCTTTATAAAGATCGGTCCAGAATTGCCCAAATCTGCCCACCTTGGCGTTGCCGTATTCCCATTCCGTACTGCTTCCACTGGAAATCTGGTGATATACGTACCGGGTCGGACCGTTGCCCTGTGAGCCAGTACCAGATATGTCATCCTCACTAAAGACCACTGTAGGGTCTCGTTTCTGAAAAATCGTGACTGCGGCAGATCCGGCGGCCGGCGTTGATGTAGCGATGATCATGTTCTTTCTTGATGCTAGAATGCCGTAAAAATCGGGAGAGGCACCGGCCCCCGACTGAGTGATTTCGCCGTCAGCTGTTATGGCCAGAACAAAGCCTGCCGGAGCAGTGGTATTTCCGGAGCTGTCGAGAAAGTTCGTAAGGACCGCGCTCCCGGCACTGTCTACGGTCATTTTCCCGCGCATCCATTTTGCCCCGGTCCCGGTGACCAGAGTGTGATAATTCCAGTCCCCTGTGATATCCGCACTCGTAAAGCTGCCCGGCGTAGCGGCAACGGGTGTCGATCCAACCCCTTCGCCATCGCGGTTAACCGCCGTGACCATAAAATAGTAGGTGGTATCGTTTTGAAGCTCGGCGACGACCCATTGCATTGTTGTCACAGTGATCTTGGTTCCGGACTCCTTTGTAACCCCCGTTACGCCTGGTCCTCCGGCATAATAAATATTGTAAGATGTCGCGGAACTTACGGGTGTCCAGCTCAAGCTGACCATTTTATAACCTGATACAGCTTTGACTCCGTTAGGCTGAGCGGGAATGCCCGGATCATATCGAAAGGCATCACTACCGCCTGCACCACACCCTGTTAAGCTCAGGGCAATAAATATCAAGAAGAACAAACTTGAGAATATTTGTAAACGCTTCCTCACGAGAACCTCTTCTATTTCTTCATATCGTTATAAAAAAGAACTTTAAAGCTTCCCTTCCAAAACTTTTTAATAATGATATTCCACTCCGCCGTAAATGAAACGGCCGGGCCTCGGAATTCCGTATGTCTGCTCATAATCCTTATTGAAAACGTTATCCGCTCCGGCATACACAATCCAATGGCCCTCGTATAATTTTTGACTCAATTTCACATTGGCAACCGTGTAGTCGTTCATTTTTTCCTTCATAAATACAACCGCATTGTTTTTCGTGTAAACATAAGAATTCGCCACATAAATGATCGATGCATAGGGCGTCAGACCGAAATCGAAGTCATACCTTGCGTTCAATGCCACCTTGTCACGCGGTGTATACTGCAATTCATGCTTGCCGGTCCCTGACAGATCTTTGGATTCGAGATACGTATACCCTGCCTTTGCCGTGAGCCTCTGAATAAAACGGGTCTCGGCGGATACCTCGAATCCCATGAAACGTACTTCAGAAAAATTTGCGAATCGCTGGGGCGATTTCGTCTGATCCATAGCAATGAGGTTCTCTACAGTGCTCTGAAAAAGATCAATATTCAGGACAGTTCTGCCCGGCAGTCTCCGCTCAGCTCCAATCTGATAATGATGCACCACCTCAGGCTGGAGGTATGGATTATCGCTGTCTCTCAAATAGAGCTGGCTTAAGGAAGGAAATTGCACATTTCTCTGAAACGCCGCTTTGAGCTTTGTGTCTTTGGAAAGATTATAGTATGCCCCTACGGAAGCACTGTAATCATCAACCGTCTCTATAACATCCCGCATCTGCCAATGATAAGCCAGGCCCAAGACAAGGCCAAGATCGGTTACAGGAAAGACCTCATATTCGGCTGCGATTGAATAGACACTGAGATTATAATCATCATAGACTTCGAAATAGGTATAGGGGGGACTCCCGCCTCCAACTCCATGTCCGCCGGCCGCCCTGATGTCGCCGCCTGTTTTTACGCGGCCTGAGTCATGCCAGTTATCCCATTCACCGGAAAGCAAAAAGGTTAGGGTTCCGGCTTTGCCGAAATCATATTTTGGATAGAGATTTACGCCGGTGACAGACGCCTTGTTACAAAGTTGAAATGAATTGGGAGCAAACGGATCATCAAAGGAATCATAATTATCATTGTCATACTGATTGTTCTGCTGACTTATATAATTATAGAACAAGGTCGATTTCATGGAAAACTTACCAACAGGCCTATAATCTGCCGTGAGTTGGGTGCCATATGAATAGTAATCATCCACCCGCTGGTATCGAGGAGGAGATGCGAACGGATCGAATTTGTTGTTGATGGCACTGGTGGGCTTTCCGTAGGAACCCTGGACCGCATATCCGCTCATGCTGAGGACAACCGAATCAGAAGCCGCATAGCCGAAATTGCCATAGATATTCTCTCTCTTGTTGTCGCTGTTCTTCCGGTATCCTTCCTTCTCCTCATTGGTCGGTGTGAAATCCTTAGCCATCGGGAACTTGTCCCTTTTGAAAAGACTTCCGCTCAGAAAGTAATCGAACTTTTCTTTACCGCCGGACAGGCTTGCTTTAAATAGATAAGGTTGACGATCGCCGGTCTCCGCCGCTACCATCCCCCTGATCTCTTCAGAACCCCTTTTGGTTATGATTTCGATAATTCCCCCCAGACCGCCGGGCCCGTAAAGAACCGAGCTTGCGCCTGTAATGACCTTGATCTTTGCGATATTCTCTACCGGGATACTGGAAGGATCAAATTGCTGATCGAAAGCGGAGTTAAGCGGAATACCATCCAAAAGAATAAGTACATGCCTGTTACGGAATCCTCGTATATCAACCCGGGGAACGCCTTCCGGACCTGTCCTTACATTGACCCCCGATAACTGCTCAATAGCTTCATCGACTGTTCTGGCGCCTGATTTATGTATGTCTTCAGAAGTAATCTCCTTGACCATCTCGGTAGATTCGGAGGCTTTCTCGCCTTTGGCGGTTACAACGATTTCGCCAAGACTAAAAATATCGGAAGTGTCCTCTTCCTGGGGAGAGTACGCATTCGATGAAAAGGGGGATACTGCGAACAGAAGTACTAAGAACAAAGAAATTAGATAGAAAAAATCCTTTCGGCTCACCGGACCTCCTAACAGCATTGAGAGGAATAAATATGCAATGCTGCAAAACATGAATGCAGAAATCTGTACTGCCGAAGTCGAACAAATCTGTCTCAACTTCACCGGTAAAACAGAAAGGAAACTTCCAAACTGCTGTACAACTGAATAGGGACGAGACTCGAAATACTCAAATCAGGCTTTCTAAAAAAGCTTAGAGCAATGTGTGCGCTGTCCCTACCTTTCATTCAGGGAGAATCGAGCAGCGGAGATCATAAGGCAATGTGGACGTTTGTATCAGCGTCCAATTGGGGAGAGCCGAAGCGCAACGCAGCATATGAACTTTTCAAAAGCCCTGCAAAAATGTCCGACCGTATCTAAAACAAAATGCGCGCCTGCCAAAACGGCGGCCGCGCTGAATCTGCACTATGATTGTGTTTACCTGTTTTCAAAAGAGGGGCGCGCCTGATGAGGTCCGCCCCTCTCTCGATACCAAATCCTTCTTGTATATCTAATCTATCCTACCCTCTTCTCTTGAAATTGAAGCCGACAAGCGACATGAGACCAAATCCAAGAAGCATGAGAGACTGAGGTTCCGGAACATTATTGGTAGGCGGATCCTGCGGAGGCGGAGGCTCGGTTCCCGCGCCTACGATGGTATAGCTATTTGTCGAAGCCTGATTTGTCCAGCCAATGAAATTTGATCCGGTATTGCCAACAACCAAATCATAGTCATAAATGCTGAAAGCCAGAACATCACCATCATATAGGCCATTAACATTGAAAACGACCTGATCGGATCCACCGTTAGTGCCATACAATGCGGTGCTGTAATTTCGGTTGGCAACACCGAGATCGATGAACATCAGGTAGCCCGTAGCCGAACCCTGTCCGTTATAGAGGGCCTGATCAGTCTGGGCTATCCTCGTCGTCTGAGGACCATAGATAAAGTCTGATCCATAGAAGGTTTCATTGACGACATTGTTTTGCCAGTTGGCAGCCGTTATCGTTGGTCTGGCAGTGCCTGGAGCGGCTACATATCCGTTTGAAACAACATTCAGCGAGAAATTACTGGAAATCGGTCCCGTAAGCGCCACACAAAGTATTAAATCGTCATTGCCGCCTTTGCCGCCGGTGGTTGTTAACCAGAAATTATTGTCGTAACTGCCTGAAACGGCATTATAAGATAAATTGGAATTACTGGTCGTTGTTGCGGCAGTCCCTATATGGAGCTGATTCAGACCACCACCGCCCAGTGAAAAATCATAGTAGTACATACCAGCCTTGTCGCTGGAGTGAGTGATCTGCCCCGATACACCAGAAACATTTCTAGCACTAGAAATGCCGTAGAACGCACCCGCATCATTGGCAACTGAAATATACCCTGAATTATCTGTTGATAATACAGTATAGGCGAAAGCCGCGTTCACCAAAGCCAATAAAGAAAAACATAGCACTACAAAAAATAATAATCGCTTCCTCATCCTTACCTCCTTTTATTCTCCTCTTATCAGCCTCGACGATTTGGCCCCCCTGCTAAATCCCAACCATTCTCGCCTGTCAATTCTGGCAGCACCGGCAAAAAAATCGTCTCGCACGATCTGATTTTTCTGTTAATCACAAAAAACAAAAGTAATAATTTGTTTTCTTTTGTTGTTTTTTGGATATTTAACAGATTTTGTACCAACCATTTGCAATTTCCATGCTGCATAATCAAAAAACTACTAAGAATAATTTATTATTATTTCTAATCAACAACTTAGGAATTGCCGATGCGACTTTTGGCTGAAATACTCCAAATAAATCGAATGCAAAATATGTAAATGTTATCGACACCATTCTGAGCCCTATACATTCCCGAACATGCATTTGAAAATTATGCTTTAAAATTACTAATACTTACATAAAAGCACCTTATTTCCAGAAATGTAAATTTGATCGACATAGAAATAAAAAGTGAGTAATTTTGGAGGATTGTATGGGGGATTAAAGAATTTCTTTCAGAATTGATTATTCCACCGGGACCGCATTATCGGCCCTGGTCTTGAACTGCCGCCCCTTCCAGAGCATGAAAACAGCGGGATAGATGATGAGTTCCAGTATGGTCGAAGTGACGACACCGCCGATCATCGGCGCCGCGATCCGCTTCATAATATCGGACCCGGTTCCGTGGCTCAGCATGATCGGGATCAGACCGGCCAGGATTACGCTCACCGTCATGATTTTAGGTCGGATTCTCTTAACGGCCCCGAACATAACAGCATCCCTGAGATCGGAAATTCCTTTCAGCCTTCCCTCTTTTTTCCAACGCTCATAGGCAAGATCAAGATAAAGGAGCATGATCACCCCTGTTTCGGCATCAAGGCCGGCCAGGGCTATGATGCCGACCCAGACGGCGATGCTCATATTGTAACCAACCAGGTACAGGAACCAGAATGATCCCACCAGCGAAAAGGGAACGGCCAGAAGGACAATAGCCGTTTTGATTACCGATCTCGTATTAATGTAGATCAGGACAAAAATGATAAAGATGGTCAGAGGTATAACCATCTTGAGTCGCTCGTGCGTGGAGACTAGGTATTCATATTCGCCGCTCCAGATCAGCCTATATCCTTCCGGAATTTTCAGTGTGGCGATTTTCTTTTTTGCATCCTGAACAAAACCGCCCACGTCCCGCCCCGAGAAATCGATGTAGACATATGAGGTCAGCAGCCCCTCTTCACTTTTAATGACAGTGGGTCCCTTTAAAACCTTTATATCCGCCAGTTCGCCTAACGGGACCCGCAGGGAATAGGGGGGCGGAACGGAACCGATCCCGACGGCCTTCCCTCTTCCCATTTCACCAGGAAGAGGCGACACCGTGTCCCCGGGCATGACCGGAACGAGGATACGCCTGAGCTTATCCAAATCATTGCGCAACTCCCGGGCGTATCGCACATTTACGGGGAACCGTGCCCTCCCCTCGACCGTTGTCGTAAGGTCCATACCACCGATAGCCGATTGGATAACCTCCTGGACATCATCGATCGTTAGCCCATATCTCGCAATGGCATCCCTTTTAATATCGAAATCGATAAAATAGCCGGTTGTGACTCTCTCCGCATAAACACTCCGGATTCCGGGCACATCTCTCATGTGGTGTTCAATAGCCAGGCCGATTTTTTCGATTTCGGCAAGATCCGGCCCCAGAATCTTGATCCCTACCGGAGTCCGTATTCCCGTCGCGAGCATGTCGATGCGGGCCTTGATCGGCATCGTGAATGAATTGGCCACTCCGGGAATGGACAGGATGTTATTGAGTTCATCCTTGATCCCATCGGGTGTCATCCCGGCCCGCCACTGTGATTCCGGCTTGAGATTGATCACTGTTTCAAACATCTCCAGAGGCGCCGGATCGGTTGCCGTCTCGGCCCGCCCCGCCTTTCCGAACACCTGTGATACCTCGGGAATACTCTTGATGAGCTTATCCTGCATCTGCAACAGCCTGGAAGCTTCAGATATGGAAATTGCAGGCACTGTCACCGGCATGTAAAGAATGGTCCCTTCATAAAGAGGAGGCATGAACTCAGTGCCGAGTTTCAGGAAAGGAAACACGGTAACTGCCAGGATGATTACAGCGGCCGCAATTACTGTTTTTTTGAAGCGCAGAGCGAGAATCGCGACCGGTTCGTAAACACGGTGTAGCACGATGCTGATCGGGTTCTTTTCTTCAGGACGGATCTTCCCTTTTATAAGCAGATTCATCAGCACGGGTGTCAGGGTGATGGCAAGGAAAGATGAAAACAGCATGGCAAAGGTCTTGGTATAGGCAAGGGGTTTGAATAGCCTACCCGCCTGTGCCTGAAGCACGAACACCGGGAGAAACCCGACCGTAATCACAAGGAGCGAGAAGAAGAGCGATGGCCCGACTTCTTTGGCAGCCGCCATAATCACTTCGGCGCGATTGCCGGGACGGCCTGCCGCTTCCCAGTCTTCCAGTTTTTTGTGGGCATTCTCAACCATTATAATCGAGGCATCGACCATCGCTCCGATTGCGATCGCGATCCCGCTCAGGCTCATAATGTTTGATGTCACCCCGATGTAATACATGCAAATGAACGAGACGATGATTGCAATGGGAAGAGTCAGGAGCACAACCAGGGCACTCGGAAGGTGAAAGAGAAATACGATGCAAACAACGCTGACTGCGATCGCCAGCTTGAGGATTTCTTCTTTCAGAGTGCTTATCGAACGCCGGATCAGGTCTGAGCGATCGTACGTCGTAACGATATGGACTCCCTCAGGAAGGGTTGGGGCAATATCGGTTCTGATTTTTTCCTTTACTCGTTCGATAACATCCAGAACATTTTCGCCAAAACGGACAATAACGATCCCCCCGGTCACTTCCCCTTTGCCATCGAGTTCCGCCACTCCCCGCCTGATTTCCGGACCGAGCCGGACGGACGCAACATCCCGCAGGTAAATCGGCGTACCCGCATTGTTTCCGATCGATACCTGTTCAAGGTCCTTTACGCTTTTGATATATCCCCGTCCTCGGATCATATATTCAATACCGGAAAAATCGAGAACGCGCCCCTCGGCATCCTTGTTGCTTTTCCGCACGGCATCCATCACTTTTGTGATCGGGATGTTGTACGCGAGGAGGCGATTGGGGTCGACGATGATCTGGTACTGCTTCACGAACCCGCCGATACTGGCAACCTGGGACACTCCAGGCACGCTCTCGATCGCAAACTTGAGCCGGTAATCCTGGATTGTCCGGAGTTCGGAGAGATCGTGTCCTCCTGTCTCATCGACCACTGCATAGGAAAATCCCCAGCCGAGGCTCGTGGCATCGGGACCAAGGACGGGATTCACCTCGCTCGGGATCTTGTTCTTGACGGCCTGCAGATATTCGATCACCCTGCTTCGGGCCCAGTAGATGTTGGTACCTTCCCTAAAAATAACATAGATGAAGGAACTCCCCAGATAGGAAAACCCTCTGACCGCCTGGACCCTGGGCGCTGCTAGAAGGGTCGATGTAATCGGATAGGTGATCTGGTCCTCTACAAGATCGGGGCTTCGCCCCGCCCACTCGGTATAAATTATCACTTGTGTGTCACTCAGGTCCGGGATGGCGTCAAGGGGAGTATTCTTCAGAGCCCACCAACCCCAGGCAATGGAGGCGAAGGCGGAAAGGAAGACGATGAACTTGTTTCGCGCGCTGAATTCGATGATTTTAGAGATCATGAAGCTACCTTCAGAAGGTCCAAAGGGACTAGGGTAAATCAAATTCCATTATTGTTTTTCTTTTCACTTGAACTTTGGAACCCTAGGATCCTTGAGCCCTTTCTTGCTAATGCCTATGCACAGGAGCCTGTCCCGCCTTTACACCTGACTCTGGCGCTGAGGACGGTACAACCCCTTTAAGCTGTGCTTCCGAATCGATGAGGAAGTTAGCCGACGAGGCGACCCTTTCTCTCTCCTCGAGTCCGCTCAAGACCTCCACCAGTTTTTCTCCGCGAATTCCAAGCTTCACCTCGCGGGGTTCGAAACGCCCTTCGCCGCGGTCGACATAAACGACATTACGTGTCCCGGTATCGATTACGGCATCTTCTGGAATGGCCAGTTTCCGTCCGAGATTCACACTGATTTCGATATCGGTGAACATCTGGGGTTTCAGCCGATTGCCTGGATTCGGCAAAACAAACCGGACTTTGGCCGTCCTTGTTTCGGGAGAAAGCGTGGGATAAAGATATTCTATCCTGGCATTAAACGTCTTCCCCGGAATATTGCTGAGGGTGATCTTCGCCGTATCGCCTTCCTTTATAAAGGAGATATCGAATTCATAAATGTCCGCGGTAACCCAGACGGTAGAAAGGTCCGCAAGGTCGAATAATTTTTCACCGGGCATGACCCGCATCCCTTGCAGGGCTGTCTTCTGAACGACATAGCCGGAAGCCGGACTGTACAGGGTCAAGGTCCTCGTCGGCTTTCCCGTTTTTTCGAGATTTTCGATCTGCTTGTCGGAAATATCCCAGAGCTTCAACCGTTGCCGCGCCGCTTCCAGAAGCACACCGGAATCTTTTTCGAGCATCCGGCCTACAAGGTCCTCTTTCTTGCCCTCCCCTGTCCGCCGCCTGGTCAGCTTCAGGATATTCAGGTATTCCTGTTGCGTAGCCAGGAGTTCCGGACTGTAAATAGAAGCTAAAGGCTCCCCTTTTTTTACAAACCGACCAGTGTAATTCACAAACAGCTTTTCGATCCAACCTTCGATTTTTACATTAACCGTTGTCAACCTTTTCTCGTCATACTCAATCCGGCCGGTGGCCCGAATTGATTTCCGAATGGGTTGAACTATCGCTCTGACTGTTTTTACCCCGATCAACTGCTGTTTTTCCGGCGTGATCTCGACTGAAGGGATGGGCCTCTTTTCCCTCTCCGTTTTTGGAGGCATGGTCTTCTCTGCAGGCATTCCCGGCATGCCGGGCATACCTTCCGATCCTCCCGTCTGCGGTGCATGCCCTACGTGCTGAGCGAGAACCGGCGATTGGACCGGGTAAAGAAATACCGCAACCAGAAAGATCAAAACCAACTTCAATATCATCTTCTCACCTCAACTCGAAAGTGACGAGTGACAGGTAATGGGTGACAGGTGACAAGTGAAAGGATCGTAAAAGGTCGGATCGTGCATTCTTTGTCATGCTCGCGAAAGCGGGCATCCAGTTATTCAATTCATTATGGACTCCCGCCTTCGCGGGAGCGACAGAATTGCGACTTTTACGGGGCCCATCACAAGTAATGGGTGACGAGTCGAAGACGACAACTCATCGCCCGAGCAACTTAGTCTGTCACTTGTCACCTGTTACCCGTCACTTGTCACTCGCCACCAATTATAGCCCTCATCCTCGCAATCGCCTTTTCTCTCTCCGCGTACTGTGTCCAGTAGAGCGTTTCGAAATCGAGCAGATTCTTCAGCCGGGTAATTGCGACGATCGCATCCACCCTTCCTGTCCCGTAGCCGGAAACGGCAAGCTCGAAATCCTGGTATGTCTTCGGAATCAGGCCGTTTCGATAGAGTTCCATTAGCTTCTCTGCGGATCGGACCATGGAGTAGTTGTCGCGGATGGCGGCAGAAATCATGTATTTTGTCGCTTCGAGTTCGTGTTTCGCCTGATTCAGCCCCGCATTGGCTTCCTGAACGGCCGGCCTCTGCTTCGACTTGTAATAGATTGGAATATTGAAGCTTGCAGTCAGGCTGTACATATTCTCGAATTCACCCCCCCTTGGGAAGACGCTTGCGTTCATGGTTACATCCGGAAAATATTCTTTTCTCGTCATCTTTAGTTTTGCTTCTGCTGCCTCCATCATTCTCTGTCGCGATTTGATTTCCGGCGAATGAGATTCTCCCTGCTTCAAAACATCATTTAACGATGGAATGAATTTCGTTACAGGTCGCTCGGCAGGTCTTCCCAGAGATTCTGAAGAAGCCCTTCCCAGAGCGGAAAGAAGCATGGCTTCCAGAGATAAAATCTTTTGCTTCAGCATCTCTTCCCTTTCAAGGAGGGTGTATTTTTCCGTCTGAGCCATCAGGACTTCCTGTTGCGAAGACATGCCCGTCGCATAACGAGATGCAGCTATATCCTCTATTTTCGAGAAAAGAGCGCCTCTATCCCGGATCAGATCGATATTCTTATAAGTTTGGAAAAGATCGAAGTAGATTTCGCTCACGCGGGAAATGGTTTTTAACTGAATGACTTTCTGCATCTCAGACAGGCTCTGGGCATCCCGTGCGGCCATTTCACTCTTCAGGCCGCGCTTCCCCCAGAACGGAAACATCTGTGAGGCCGTAAACATCCATTGTGCATTCTCAGCCTCTCCGTATGTGTACCGTCGCAAACCCTCATTCTGGTAGCCTGCCATAAGCATCGGATCGGGAAGACTGCTCGCCTGGGGGATGCGATTTTTGGCGACTTCGACCCGATCCTGTGAGGCGATAATCTCACGATTATTCTTCAATGCCTCTTCGATCAGATCATTCAATATTAAATTCTGAGCGAAAGCTTGATTGAAAAACACAAAGATGCCCCAAAAAACCAAATAGGATAGCAATCTATTCAGCATTTCACATCCTTGTTCTAAATAGTTATGAATCGGGAAAAATGAGAAACAGGTCAGTCAGGGTTTATAAAATGTATATACCTTAAATTACCTAATTCTTTACCATACAGCAACCAGAACCTTACGGACTTTGTTCATTATTGATGATTGGGGAAATTAGTAAAAAATACCATCAGGAGAGAAATATCCACGCCGACCCTCATATGATATATTTTTGCGATTGGTTAGACCAGCGCAAATAATGCATTGAAAACATAAGGTTTTCTCAAAACGACACCATTCCAAATTTACCTCATGAACACTCCCAAAAAATATTACATCAACTTGTAAAAATGTATTTGACATTCAGGTAATTAAATAATACCGAATGAGGCGAGTTTTTTCTGTTGCGGCCAACTGTAATTCTAACTCTCATCTTCTCTAGCTCATTTTGGAGACCGCATGGCATCAACAACAATATACGAACGCTTCCTCTGGTTTCATACCAGAATTAAGGAAGAAAAATACCCGAACACCAAAACCCTTTCAGAGCGATTTGAGATCACCCGAAAAACGGCACAGCGTAACATTGATTTCATGCGCGACAGGATGCACGCCCCTCTGCGCTACGTGCCGGCATTCCGTGGTTATGAATATGAAAACGACGCCTACGAACTCCCCAGCCTATGGCTGAAGGAAGAAGAACTTACATCCCTCGTTATTTCATACCAGCTGGCATCGACAATCCCGGACAGCGCCATCAAGACATCCTTTAAATCATTTCTCGATCATGTGCTTGCGAAATTTTCACAATCGATATCGTTCTCCATTCTGGAGCTGAGCAACATGGTCTCAATCAAGAATGTCGGATACTCGGTAACAAACGAAAAGATCTTTCACCGGATTCTGGAAGCCCTGCTCCATACTGAACCTGTCTCCATAAAATACTTTTCCCCTCACAACAAAAGAATTACAGAGCGGGATATCCTTCCCCTTCATCTTCTCCAGTACATGGGCACCTGGCACGTCATCGCCTACTGCGCGCTGAAAAACGACTTGCGAGATTTCGTTCTGTCCCGGATCAATAGCATAGCGCCCTCGAAAAGGATCATCACCTCGCCTGCCCCTGCTGAAACCGTTAAAGAATACATCCGAAAGAATTTCGGAATCATGAACAGTTCAGAAAGCATGGAGATCTGCTTGCGTTTTTCTCCTGAAACCTCCGCCTGGATTTCCGAACAGATCTGGCATCCCGAGCAGACCATCCAGTTGGATTCAGATAAGGGCCTATTCCTCACCTTCCCTGCCGCCGACCTGCGTGAAATCAAACGCGAGGTCCTTAAATACGGCGCACAAGTGGAGGTCGTCTCGCCGGAAGCGCTCAGGAAGGCCGTAGAAAAAGAAATAGAGGAAATGAAAAATATATATTTATAAAAATGAGGAACCGATGACATTGAAACTATTTAGCCCAAAAGAAAAACGAGACCTGCAAGCTGTTCTCCATACCGCCAATCCAAAAAATAGGTTTACACTCGAAGCCCTGCACGGGTTTCTCTACGGACTGGCCATCATCCCCGAACCCGTTCCGCCAAGCGAGTGGCTACCCATGGTACTCGGTGACGAGATCAAAATCGATAGCCTGCCGATCGACGAACAGCTGTTAACCCCTCTTTTTGAAGCATACAACCGCTTCATGGATAAGGCTGATAAAGAGCAACTGGCCTTCCCCTTCGAGATGGAAAATCTAAAAGTTGGCGACCTTGAACAAATGTACGATTGGACAGTCGGTTTTTTCACCGCCATGACACTACGACCGGATATCTGGAATATTCCTGAAGACGAAAACACCCTGACAGAGGCACAAAAAGAACTGTCGAACTGCTTTTCCATTGTCATGGGCATCGCCTTGCCTGAAGAACTCCCCGAACTTTTCCCTTCTGAAGAAGGGAGAACTCAGGAGGAAGAAGACAAGCTGCAAGCAACGCTCTTCGGACTCCTCCCCCTCGCCGTCGAGCGCATCCAGGAATATGCCGCGACAGGAACCCTGGAAATGCCTGCTGACAATGACGACCGCCGCGAAAAGATCGGCCGCAACGAACCCTGCCCCTGCGGAAGCGGGAAGAAATACAAGAAGTGCTGCGGGAAATAGAAGAAGTGACGGGTGACAAGGTTACGGGCTGAAAAGGCGGTGGCGGAAAGCAGGTGTCTGTTGAAGGTTGGGGAAAAGCAGAATGAGTGCGACAGAACACGGGTGAAACCGCTCGTTACTCGTCACTGAGGCATCAGCCGCCATTTACTTTTGACTATTTACTATTCACTTTTTTTTACCTGGGACACGGGATGGGGGTGGAGGTTTGGTACAAGAAGTAATCGGTTGCCGACATTCAGATTTCGGTCAAGTATTGATTGGGAGGTTCTAAAGAGAGCTCGTCTGATTCTGAAGGGGAAAAGATATTCACGAATGAAAAAACAAATGACCAGAGAATTCGTAATATTCGATATCGAGACAACCGGCCTGTTTCCTCGGAGAGGCGACCGAATCATCGAAATCGGGGCGGTTTTAATGCGCGACGGTATTATTGAGAAAGAGTTTTCCAGTTTAGTGAATACGAAAAGGCGAATCACAAAAGCTGCTAAATGGGTACACGGCATCACGAACGAAGATCTTCAGAATGCGCCGCATCCGGAAGAGGTGTTCTCTGATTTTAACGAGTTCATAAAAGGCAGCACTCTTATTTCGCACAACGCCACTTTCGATGTGAGCTTCCTTCGATATGAGTTGCAACGGCATCGGCTCTTTCTGAATAACAGAGCTATCTGCACACTGGAACTGAGTCGGCGTAGGTTTCCTGATCTGACGAATCACAAATTGCATACCGTGCATCGGCATTTATTTCAGGATAAAGCAATTGAACAAAGACACCGCGCACTTGATGATGCCCGGATGGTGGCCGAGATCTGGATGGCGATGGAGGGGATAGGCCTTCAGGCAAGGTACAAAAAGGGAAGATCCTTCATAGATGAACAAATTATTACCACAGTTTTGGGCAAAAACAAGCACGTCAAAAGATTCTGACACAATCTTATGGCATCCCCTTGTCTTCCATCTCCTTGACGTCGCTGCTTGCGCGCATGAAATTTTACTGCGGGAGCCGGAATCAACCCGCAGCAGAATGGCCAATATATTGGGGATGCCTTGGAACGATGCCAAGCCCTGGATTTTGCTGATAATAGCCTGCCATGATCTAGGAAAAGCATGCCCTGGTTTCCAGTGTAAGTGGGAAAATACGAGTGGTTTACCATTACCCAAAGTACCGAATACAGATATAAACCATGCATTCGTCAGCCAAGTAGTTTTAACTGAATACCTGCTCCAACAGGGCTGGCCGGAAGGTTTGGCGGAACTGGTCGCCGACGCGACTGGCTGTCACCACGGAGAGAGAGCTTCTGGGAAAAGCAAGGACAAGGCGGAGTATGAAGTATATGTCGGGAGGGGTGAGCATGCAGAAACCGTAAGAAAGCAGTGGGCACAAGCCCGGAGCAGCCTGCTCAATACTTTGACAGGAATATTCAAACCTTCTTTAATACCGGACAAGCAGACCCTCTCCGGACCAGATTTTATGCTGCTTTCCGGCCTTACCAGCTTTGCCGATTGGATCGGATCGAATGACTCATGGTTTCCTTTTGTCAGAACTGAAGACTGTGACGATTTATCCGAGTGGTTTAACAAACGGAAAACCTGTGCTGAACGCGAACTTGACGCGATCGGTTGGGGTCATAGAACGCCACTTTCGTCTGTTTCACAGATATTTGAACAGGTTTTCAACTTTCCCCCTCGGCCTTTGCAACATACAGTTGTCAAAACTCTGCCGACTCTGCAAGAACCTTCAGTGTTGCTCATTGAAGCTCCCATGGGCGAAGGAAAGACCGAAGCCGCGTTTTTTGCTCAATTAGAAATGCAGCGGCGCCTAGATCATCGAGGCCTGTATGTTGCGCTGCCGACAAAGGCAACCGGCAACGCTATGTTTAAAAGAACGCTCAAATTCATTCGTGAACAGAAGAACGATCGCCAAATCGATCTGCAACTGGTCCACGGCGCCGCACTGCTTAACGACACATTCCAGAATCTCCGTTTCAAGGATATCCATGATCCGGAAAAAGGCGGTGAAATCCGTGCAGGTGAATGGTTCACCAACAAGAAACGCGCTCTCCTTTCAGAATACGGCGTTGGCACAATCGATCAGGCTATTGTACCCATTTTGCCGGTGCGCCATAATTTTGTTCGGTTGTGGGGACTTGCAAACAGGGTGATTGTTTTTGATGAAGTCCATGCTTACGACGCCTATACCGGAACATTGCTGATTCACCTCATTCATTGGTTGCTCGCACTCGGTTCTTCGATTGTATTGTTATCTGCCACATTACCGCCAAAGTTCAGGAAGCAAGTGGCAAAAACCATTCACGCCCCGATGCCTGAGACAGAAGAAGCATACCCCAGACTTTCGGTTTTTCAATCTGACAAGCCTGTCAGGCAAACCCATTTTGATGCCGATCCATCACGTCGCCATACACTGCAATTACAAGGCATTCCGGAGCAGTTGAGCAGCATCAAGGCTGCACTTGACGAACATCTGCTAAATGGTGGCATGGGACTCGCGCTAGTCAATACGGTACAACGAGCCCAAAACTTGTACTGCTTATATCCCGAAGGCGAGACAATCTTTCATAAAGGCCAGCATGTCGGCAAACTGCTTCCAGACGGAACAGAGGTGTATCTGTTTCATGCCCGCTTCCCGGCAGATAGGCGACAAGCGCGTGAGGATCAAGCGCTGTATATATTTGGTGAACCCGGTGAAAGGACCGGGAGAAAGATTCTTATTGCAACACAAGTTGTGGAACAAAGCCTCGACCTGGATTTTGATCTCCTTGTAACCGACCTTGCACCCATTGATCTTATCTTGCAGCGGGCAGGCCGTCTGTGGCGACATGCACGTGGCCACAGATCACTGGCTAGCCCCCTCTTGATCGTAGCTGGCCTTGCCGGAGATGCGCCACCGTCATTTGGCGAGCCGCTCTGGTGGGGTGGTGAGCTTTATCGCGAAGACTTTTTGATATCAACATGGTTACTGCTTCGAGAAAACCAAAGAACAACTATTACGCTTCCGGATGAAATCGATACACTGGTTGAAAAGGTTTACGAAGAACAAGTGAATATTCCTGAAGCGTTGCAGGAACGAATGAGCCGAGGACTGATAGATGGTGAAGGCGGTGATGCCTCCAAACTTACCCAGGCAAATATGGCAATTCTCGGGTTACCTGATGATGCATCATGGAATGATCCCGGTCGTTTTGTTCTTTTTGACGAGGATGCACCAGGTGTACATCGTACCCTCATGGCCCAGACCAGGCTTGGCAAGGACTCCGTAGTGGCTATTCCGATGTTGCCTTCTGATAGCTTTGAACAGGACAATACCCCGGATTTTCACACGGCAAAAAAATGGTTCACGCGCTCGGTCAGCCTTTCACGCAAAAAGGTTGTCACGCAACTTAAAATAATGGGCGTGCCGGACGGGTGGAAAAAATCATCGTTGCTGAGGAACTGTTACCCCTTGATTCTAAATGAAGCACAGCAGTGGGTTGCCAATAATCAAGTTCGCTTGGATCAGGATTTAGGCGTTGTTTATGAACGAAAGGAGGATGAATGAGAAAATTCAATCTGATTAGCGAGAAGTGGATTCCTGTCCGGTTCCTTGATGGCACACGAGACGAACTGGGCATTAGCGATACATTGCTAAAAGCAAAGAAAATTGCCGCAATCGAAGATCCGTCGCCGCTGGTGGTCGCTGCACTGCATCGCTTTTTATTAGCCATATTGTATCGTGCATTAGAAGGACCAACCGACATTGTTCAAGCCAAGGCGTTTTTCAAGACAGGATTGCCGGATAGGAAAATCATTGCTTATCTTGAGCATTGGCGGGATCGTTTCTGGTTATTTGATGAGGAGTATCCGTTCTGGCAGGTACCTACCTTCAAGCCAAGGAAATGGAGAAGCTGGGCAGCCCTAGCGGTCGAATCTAATGCTGATACTGCCAAGGTATTATTTGATCACGCTAATGAGTTAGAACCTGGCGTGATAGCTTTTTCAGCTGCGGCACGGTGGTTACTTGCGACGCAGTCTTTTGCGATATCAACTGGAAAAAGCGAAATATCACATACCGGAACAGCTCCATCAGCAGGATCACTGATTGCTTTGCCTGTAGGAAAATCTTTGCATGACACATTACTCTTTTGTCTAATTCCAGAAAACAAAACTATTTTGGAAAATGACGTTCCAATCTGGGAAAGAAATCCAGACACCGTTGAGCATTTGAAAAGGAAAGTCACAATCTCCGCAAAGGATGGCAAAGAAAAGGACCGAACGATTGAACAAACTGCCACCGGCATCGTCGATCTTTATACATGGCGGACCCGATCTGTCATTATTAAGTGCTCCGAACAAGAGGGCATAAAGGAAATCGGTTTTGCCTCAGGAATTGGCTATCTGGAATCGGTGGTGGATCCAATGGTAGGGCATGTTATCCGGGAAGTTAAGGAAAAGTACTCAAAGGAAAGAACAAAAAAGAAGTTTGTTTTGCGCTTTGAAGAAAAAGGAATCTGGCGAGACTTTGACTCGTTGCTTCCAGGTGGCGAAGAGCTTACACCTAAAGTAATTGAACATGCGACAGCATTGTGCAAAAAAGATCGTTCTAGAACACCAACCGGGATTATTGTTCTGGGACAAAAATTTTATCCACCACGTCCTAATATTGCTTTCTGGAGAGCAGAATATTTTGTCCTTCCAGAAATAATTTCCGATGATGGAAATCTTCGTTTTGAAATTAATCAAATGCTTAGCGATGCGGAAAATGCAGGATATATTTTAAAGAAAGCATGTCAGCAATTTGCCAAGGACATTGTTTCGCATGGCGAACGTGATGTTGAGCAAAAAGATGTTCTTAAGGTTATGGCTCAGATGACAGCGCTTCCCTATTATTGGACAGCACTTGAAATCCAGTTTCACCACCTTTTAGAAAAATACACTCTTGGCCACGATTCAAGTTCAGCACAGAGTTTCTGGCTAACATCTGTACGTGATGCCTTGCAATCTGCATGGCATCAACAGTCAATAGAAATGCTGGGTGGTAATGTCTGGGCTTATAGAGCATTAATTAAAGCCAGCAACCCTATTCAAGACAAACTCGTCGAAATCAGCGAAGCGATCAATAAACTTTCCCATGAAGAGGAGGCGCCATGAGCGGATTCATTGAATGGCTAGAAAAACTGAATGAAAGGGATACAAAAGTTCGTGCAGTCCTTCGCCGAAGTCTGGCGTTCAACCCAGGGGGATACGCACAGGCCTTTCCCTATGTCGAACGACTTATTACTGATGGTGACAGGCCATGGCGACGGGAAGTGCACTACCTTGTTGCGGGGCTTTGGGCCATGCATTGGCGCGATGGATGCCCCGGTCCGCTGGTACCGATCGGACAGGCGTGTGCTGAATTCGACAAGGAAAAGCGCAGTAAAATCAGTGTTGAAGATCAATGGAAGCTGACAAGCACGGAAAAAAGATTTATCAATCTGCTCGATGCCGATACCGCCCAGTTGCCATATCGTTTACGGCAGATGATCGCACTCCTAAAGGACTATCCTATTGATTTTGAGCATATGCTGCAAGGGCTTCTATACTGGGATAGTCGAAAGAAAAGCACACAGAATTCCTGGGCACGAGATTATTATCGCAATCTCTAAATCATAAGAACATAAGGAGAACTAAAATGAAAACTTTAATCGAAATCCATGCGCTGCAAAACTTTGCTCCCTCTAACCTGAACCGAGATGATACCGGCGCTCCCAAAGATGCCTTCTTTGGTGGAGTACGCCGGGCACGCATTTCAAGCCAGTGTATCAAACGTGCAATCAGGGATTATTTCAAGTTCAAAAACAAGGAGTGGGTCGCAGACAGAACCAAACGTGTTATAGACGTTTTAACGGCTAACCTGCTCAAAACACTGAAGGACCAGAAGGGGTTTTCACCGGATAATCTGGCAAAAGCAATTGAGATGGCTGTAACCAGCATAGGAGACAAAAAGAAAATCAAGGTCGACAAGGAAAAGAAGACCGACGTCCTGTTATTCTTGAGCCCAAAAGAAGTCGACGCACTTGCACAGGCAATCGGGAAATCATACACTGAGCTTCTTAAGTCAAAACCATCGGAGCAGGCAATCCAAGATATAAATGATTCTATTGATGGCGATAACAAATCAAGATTGAGTATTGACGTGGCCTTGTTCGGTCGGATGTTGGCAGTCATGCCGGAAAAAAATCAGCATGCTACATGTCAAGTAGCTCATGCCATTTCTACCCATGCTGTAGAACGTGAATTTGATTTCTATACCGCTGTCGATGATCGAAAGCCGGAGGATACGACAGGAGCGGATATGATGGGAACGATAGAGTTTAACTCTGCATGCTTCTATCGCTATGCCGTTGTAGATTGGGGAAATTTTATAACGAACCTTCATGGCAATAAGAAGCTTGCTGAAGAAGGATTAAGGGCGTTCTTAGATGGTTTTGTGACTGCTGAGCCTACTGGCATGCAGAACAGTTTTGCCGCACACAATCCACCTGAGTTCATTGCAATTTCAGTGCGCCGCGATACGGCTCCACGAAATCTGTCCAATGCATTTGAAGCGCCCATCTATGCCAAAGGAAAGTCGCTAATCAAAGAGTCAGCAGATAAACTCGCGGCCAAAGCTTATTCGTTGGATGAACTATACGAAACCAAGTCCAATGGAGGTTATGCTGTTTCCAAAGATGTATTTGGGGATTCATACAGCGCGAAAGGAATGGGGCAGCAATTTAAGAGCGTTCCTAATCTTATCGATTGGGCATTGTCCGAAGTTTCAAAACAGGAGGAATAATATGCCTACCTTGTTGATTCGCTTGATTGGACCCATGCAGTCGTGGGGTACAACCAGCCGCTTTGACCAGCGCGATACTGGCAAGGAACCAAGCAAATCCGGGGTGATCGGCCTGCTTGCTGCTGCAATGGGAATTGACCGCCAGAATTGGAAGGGGGACTTGGAACCGCTCACGCGGCTGGCTATGGGCGTGCGGCATGACCGTGCCGGCGTGCTTAAATACGACTTCCAAACAGCGGGATGCGCTGATAACGACAGTGTGATAAGGGCCAATGGCACCCCTTCTGATGATGGCATAGTTTCGCAACGCTATTATTTGGCCGATGCCGCGTTTCTAGTCGCGCTGGAGGGTAGCGATAAAAGTCTGATGGAAGCGGTGCATGGTAAGCTGAAAAATCCTACTTGGCCCATTTTCTTGGGGCGCAAATCATATCCTCCAGCGGAACCAGTCTGGGTCAAGGACGGGATCAAGGAAACACCTTTATTGGAGACATTGAAATTGTTTCCCTGGCTGAGCACGTTACGTAGATGGGAGGAAAAACCTCCGGAACAACTTTTAGTATCCATGGATTCCGATGATGGAACGGGTGTACTTAAAATAGATCAACCGCTTTCGTCATTTGCTGAACGGCGCTTTGGAGCCCGCTTTGTACGCTCTGAGTGGATACCGTTTCCTGGGGAGGTGGCAAATGTATCTGAGTAGAATACATCTTAACCTGCGGTGCAATGATGCACGACGGGATTTGGCTAATCCTTACCAACTGCACTCAACCCTTTGCCGGGCATTCAGTCCACCCGAAAAAAAATGTCCAACAGGTGCGTTTTTATGGCGACTCGAACCTGAGCTTGATTCCAGGGGAGCTCCAAGGATTCTTATACAGAGCAACGCACCACCTGATTGGTCTAACCTCACCCCAAACGGTTGGTTAGCAGAAGCCGACACAACTATTGACTTAAAAGAGCGTTTGCAACTCGATTCATTAACAGCAGGTCAACGCTTTCGTTTCAGACTGCGTGCAAACCCTTGTGTAACGAGGAACGGGAAACGCCTGGGTTTGCTAAAGCTGGAAGATCAAGAGGCGTGGCTTGAGCGAAAGGGTGAGTCGCATGGATTCTCATTACCCAAAGTACAGTCGTTTGATTTTTCTGAAATGTCTATCAGTAGAATAGATGTTAGCGCTTCTCATGCTCAGATGCTTCGCGACAAACAGCGTTCAGACAATTCAATTTGTATTTTTTCGATACTGTTTGACGGCTTCCTGACGGTAAGTGAACCAGACAGATTCAAAAAAGCCCTTCAGAAGGGTATCGGGCACGGAAAAGTTATGGGTTTAGGGCTGCTGTCTGTTGCCCCAATCACTTAAAGGAAAGGCTTAGGCGATGAAAAAAAATAACTCAGCCATGAGCAGTGAGCTGATCCTGTACCAGACCGAAGACGGGCAGACTCGAATCGAGGTACGGCTTCAGGATGAAACAGTATGGCTCACACAGCAGAGGATTGCAGAGTTATTTCAGGCTTCAAAATCGAACATCAGCGAGCATCTCAAACACATTTTTGAAGAAGGTGAATTAGATGAATCGGCAGTTGTTCGGAAATTCCGAACAACTGCCGCAGACGGTAAATCATATAATGTTTCCTATTACAACCTTGATGCCATCATTTCCGTCGGTTACCGCATTAAAAGCCATATCGCCACCCGCTTTCGCATCTGGGCTACGCAGCGGCTTAAGGAGTATATCATCAAGGGTTTCACCTTGGATGACGAGCGGTTGAAGCAGGCAGGCGGCGGGAATTACTTCGATGAACTGCTTACTCGCATTCGGGATATCCGTGCTTCGGAAAAGATATTCTGGCGCAAGGTTCTGGATATTTATGCGACCAGTGTTGATTACACGCCCGATGCCGAATTGACGCAGCAATTCTTCGCCGCCTTGCAGAATAAGATGCATTGGGCCGCGCACGGACACACAGCGGCGGAGATTGTTTTCAACCGGGCCGATGCGTCAAAGCCCAATATGGGTATGACGAATTGGAGTGGAGGCAGACCCGGCAAGTCTGATTCTGAAGTCGCCAAGAACTATCTGGATGCAAAGGAACTTGATATTCTAAACCGAATCGTCGGCATGTATCTCGACTTTGCTGAGCTTCAGGCTTTGAATCGCACGCCTATGTATATGCGGGACTGGATCTCCAAGCTGGATGATTTTCTGAAGCTAAGCGGCAGAGAGCTTCTCTCACATACCGGCACGATCAGCCATGAAGAAGCGTTAGAGAAGGCTCACTCAGAGTATGATCGCTATCGGACTGCACGCTTGAATGAACCATTGCCGATTGAGCAGCAATTTTTGGAAACTGTGCAAAAGCAACTTGAAAGTAAAACAGAAAAAGGCAGTCGAAAACGCAATAGTGAGCCGAGGAGAAAGAAATGACCGAGCCTATCCTTCCTCCACTAAAACCGATTCCGATGAAAGACCGGGTATCCGTAATCTTTGTTGAAAAAGGAAATCTAGATGTTCTCGACGGCGCTTTCGTTGTTGTCGATAAAACGGGCGTTCGGACGCATATTCCCGTCGGGGGTATCGCCTGCCTCATGCTGGAACCGGGCAGTCGGGTATCGCATGCAGCTGTGACTCTGGCTTCAAGGGTCGGATGTCTTCTTGTCTGGATCGGGGATGGGGGCGTGCGGCTCTATGCTTCCGGACAACCGGGCGGCGCTCGCGCGGATCGGCTTTTATACCAGGCAAAACTCGCCCTGGACGATGCGGCCCGTTTGAAAGTTGTTCGCAAAATGTATGCGATCAGGTTCAAAGAGGAGCCTCCGGAGCGACGCAGTGTCGAGCAGCTAAGGGGCATAGAGGGCGTACGGGTCAGGAAAATGTATGAGTTGCTGGCCCGACAATATGGCGTAGTCTGGAAATCGCGCAATTATGACTGTACGCAGTGGGAGAGCGGAGATATTCCTAATCGGTGCCTGAGTTCGGCGACAGCCTGTCTTTACGGTATATGCGAGGCGGCGATTCTGGCGGCGGGTTATGCCCCGGCTGTCGGGTTTATTCATACAGGAAAACCGCAATCCTTTGTTTACGATATTGCCGACATTTTCAAGTTTGAAACCGTCGTGCCTGTGGCCTTTCGGATTGCAGCCAAAAAACCGACTCAACCGGAAAGAGAAGTGCGTATAGCCTGCCGCGATGCTTTCCGACAATCCAGAATTCTCGGCCGGATTATCCCGACTATCGAAGAGATTCTGAATGCAGGTGGCTTGGAAAGGCCAAAACCGCACGAAGAGGCGGTTGAGATAGCGATTCCGAATAAGGAGGGCATGGGCGATGCTGGTCACCGTGGTTGAAAACGCCCCGCCCCGCCTGAGGGGACGTTTGGCGATTTGGCTTCTGGAAGTTCGGGCTGGCATTTACGTCGGGAAAGTATCGAGGCGTGTCCGGGAAATGATCTGGGAGCAAATCGAAAAAGGGATCGAAGACGGCAATGCCGTGATGGCCTGGAGCACCAATACGGAATCGGGTTTCGATTTCATGACCCTGGGAGAAAACAGGCGTATTCCGGTTGAGATGGACGGACTTAAGCTGGTTTCATTTCTGCCTGAGAACGATAAGCAGAACGATGTTAAACCTTAAATTTAGACCCAATATTTTGGTGGGAAATTGCTCTTTGAAAACTGAATAGGAAATCAAAGGGATAGAAGAAGTGTGTTCCCCACACACGTGGGGATGAACCGCCCACGAATAGAGGCAAACGCTGCATAGGCTGGTGTTCCCCACACACGTGGGGATGAACCGACGCAGCCGGCATCTTCTTTGTGGTTAATAACGTGTTCCCCACACACGTGGGGATGAACCGATCGGGGCGTTAAAGAGCCGGTTGAATGAGATGTGTTCCCCACACACGTGGGGATGAACCGATGCTTCGTTTGCGGGATGTATGGCGGCGGTCGTGTTCCCCACACACGTGGGGATGAACCGTCAATGAAGATCTACAAAACGAGCTTTTTTGGGTGTTCCCCACACACGTGGGGATGAACCGTGCTCAACAATTTGCGCGTAATACACTTTCTTGTGTTCCCCACACACGTGGGGATGAACCGAAAAACCCCGACACCAACAAATATGAGATTGCGTGTTCCCCACACACGTGGGGATGAACCGATTTACGGAGGGCTTTTTGAATACTTTCCATGGTGTTCCCCACACACGTGGGGATGAACCGTTCCGATGAAATCGAGCCTATATCATTATGCCGTGTTCCCCACACACGTGGGGATGAACCGATGGGGGATAAATGAGAGTCGCTAATTGGAACGTGTTCCCCACACACGTGGGGATGAACCGCGCCGTTAAATGTGTGAGCATATCTTCTATTTGTGTTCCCCACACACGTGGGGATGAACCGTTTTAGTAGAGCTCAATCACTTCATAATCAGTGTGTTCCCCACACACGTGGGGATGAACCGGCGTCAGAGGCCCGCATCCAGGAATTAAAGGCGTGTTCCCCACACACGTGGGGATGAACCGCGTTGCCGTTTCCCCACGCCCTTATGCCTGGCGTGTTCCCCACACACGTGGGGATGAACCGTCTGGTGTCTCCCGTTTCCGAACGCCATTACGGTGTTCCCCACACACGTGGGGATGAACCGGCGCAAATGCGGCTTCGCTTACCGTTGACGGTGTGTTCCCCACACACGTGGGGATGAACCGGCTCTCGACAGCTACACTACCACCACCTTTCCGTGTTCCCCACACACGTGGGGATGAACCGTAAACGGCTGCATCATTCATCGTACCGGCGCAGTGTTCCCCACACACGTGGGGATGAACCCTATTCTGATCAAACGGGGATTGCGGTGATTCTGTGTTCCCCACACACGTGGGGATGAACCGATACCTTGATAAAGTTCGATTCGTTTTAGAATGTGTTCCCCACACACGTGGGGATGAACCGAATCCACAGTGCGGGCATGGGCAGCCGGAAACGTGTTCCCCACACACGTGGGGATGAACCGCAGCGCAAACAGTTAATCGGAAAGATAAAGTAGTGTTCCCCACACACGTGGGGATGAACCGGAGTTGCTATCGGAGCTGATTGAGGATGCCCGGTGTTCCCCACACACGTGGGGATGAACCGCAGCCAAGTCGCAGATTGATCGGATATTGAGGGTGTTCCCCACACACGTGGGGATGAACCGATACCAGACATGAGGATGAGATTAATCATGGCGTGTTCCCCACACACGTGGGGATGAACCGCTCAACCACTTTACCATCTTTGGTGAGCTTATGTGTTCCCCACACACGTGGGGATGAACCGCTTGCTTAATTCCTTTTGGGATATGCCCACTAGTGTTCCCCACACACGTGGGGATGAACCGGCTCCCAGTAGTTCTTTATTTTCCACGCTTAAGTGTTCCCCACACACGTGGGGATGAACCGGGCAGAACCAACAGAATAACCTGCACCAGTAGGTGTTCCCCACACACGTGGGGATGAACCGTACCAGAAGGGAAACTATCTCTAAATGCTTTAGTGTTCCCCACACACGTGGGGAT
>DHHG01000168.1:55574-57542 GCA_002403175.1 Syntrophaceae bacterium UBA4778
CACACACGTGGGGATGAACCGCCGTCGCATTCGTCAAATCGGCACGAATCCACGTGTTCCCCACACACGTGGGGATGAACCGTTACCGTCAATTTTACCAAAACCAATGACAGGGTGTTCCCCACACACGTGGGGATGAACCGCACAAGCTCACCCGGTTAGGGTACATAATAAGGTGTTCCCCACACACGTGGGGATGAACCGGAGTTCGAGTATCTCGTGCTGCCGTCTCGCGAGTGTTCCCCACACACGTGGGGATGAACCGAAGACTTCGTCCCTGCAGGACATGGCTATCTGGTGTTCCCCACACACGTGGGGATGAACCGCACCTACAACTGGGCTGAATCAGATATTCCCAGTGTTCCCCACACACGTGGGGATGAACCGCAGGAAAACTCCCTATTGTTCACGGTCACGAGGTGTTCCCCACACACGTGGGGATGAACCGCTTTTCCTTGGTAAAATAAACGTCCTCATGTGGTGTTCCCCACACACGTGGGGATGAACCGGCATGGAAAGCATTTAAAACTATCACCTACCAGTGTTCCCCACACACGTGGGGATGAACCGGTGTCCGTTATCTTTTTTCTGATAGCCTTAATGTGTTCCCCACACACGTGGGGATGAACCGCTTCCGTTCTTCTCCACATTGACCAGAGCAAAGTGTTCCCCACACACGTGGGGATGAACCGCATGTTTATTGGTGGTGGTTGGCCGGATCGAAGTGTTCCCCACACACGTGGGGATGAACCGTGCACAATGCTTTATCCATTCCGTACTGATCCGTGTTCCCCACACACGTGGGGATGAACCGATTACGCCGTTCCTCTATCTTTTTCAAGATATGTGTTCCCCACACACGTGGGGATGAACCGAACTGTTTGAAAAGCTGGCGAGGGAGGGGAAAGTGTGTTCCCCACACACGTGGGGATGAACCGGAGAGAATATGAAAAAAATAATCCCAATTATAGTGTTCCCCACACACGTGGGGATGAACCGCCGTTAGTCGTTATTCGCCTTTGTCCGGCATGGTGTTCCCCACACACGTGGGGATGAACCACAAGAAAGACCACCCCCAGGAATCCATATTTCGTGTTCCCCACACACGTGGGGATGAACCGGCCTATTGATGTTTCGAAAGGCGTACTTGATGGTGTTCCCCACACACGTGGGGATGAACCGATTCCATGCGACTGCGGAGATCATGATTTTCAGTGTTCCCCACACACGTGGGGATGAACCGGTGGTGGAACGGGGAGAGTGGTTTAAATTTTGGTGTTCCCCACACACGTGGGGATGAACCGCTATTGAAAACCGTTACGAGTTCATACAGGACGTGTTCCCCACACACGTGGGGATGAACCGATTGATCTCATCCGGCAATTCCTGTCGGAGAAGTGTTCCCCACACACGTGGGGATGAACCGCTATAGACTCTTTCCCTTCAACCGTGGCGGCTGTGTTCCCCACACACGTGGGGATGAACCGTTGCTCGCTCGGATTGATTGCTTTAAATGCTTGTGTTCCCCACACACGTGGGGATGAACCGGATGGAACGGAGATGAGAAGGTTCAAAAACTAGTGTTCCCCACACACGTGGGGATGAACCGTTCTCGTCAACGACCTGTTTTTTGACAGGATCGTGTTCCCCACACACGTGGGGATGAACCGCTGAATCGGGAGCATACTTCGGTTTATTTGGCGTGTTCCCCACACACGTGGGGATGAACCGGTCATTAGAACAACCCCTTAACATTGGCATATGTGTTCCCCACACACGTGGGGATGAACCGCCGAGATCGATGAAAACGTGACAATGCTTTCCGTGTTCCCCACACACGTGGGGATGAACCGCATGAGGCTTCTATGGCGGCGATAACGCGTTCGTGTTCCCCACACACGTGGGGATGAACCGCGCTGCATTGACCCAGGAGCCGCTTTTCGGGTGTGTTCCCCACACACGTGGGGA
>DHHG01000168.1:57584-69371 GCA_002403175.1 Syntrophaceae bacterium UBA4778
ACACACGTGGGGATGAACCGAAAGTGATTAAGAGAATGATAATAATGGAGTGTTCCTTACAAAATGGGCATGAGGCGCAGGATGATCATGAATTGGAGTTTCTATCTTTTAACCTGCCCCCCTGAAAGCCGATCCAGATCGGCCAGGGCAAGCTCGAAGCCCAGAAGCGCCTGGGTTTCATCGCTCTGGGCCCTTTTCATCGCTGCAATCGCTTCTGCATGCTGCGCGGTTTTCACGGTGCCCGCCTTGACTCCGTTTTCGCTCAGGCGAACCTTTTCCTTCTGGAGGACAACCGCTTCACGTGCGACTTCGATGATCATTCTTGTTTGTTCCAGTTTTCTGTATGCCTTGTCGATCTCAACCGTTACTCTTTTTTCAATCCTGTTCAAGTTCTCCCTGGCCTGATCGAATTGCATCCGGCGCTGTCCTACGACTGCCTTGCGCTTGCCCCAATCGAAAATATTCCACGACATCTGCACACCGAGCATGCCGATATTTTGATCGACGAAGGGCACTCCATCCTGGAAGATATAGCTGCCGTAAATTCCGAGATCCGGGATGTATTCATATTTCGCCGCCTTGACAGCGCTCGCGGCTTTTTTCACATTTTTCCGTGCCGCCTCTATTTCCGGATTTCTCGAAAGGGCATCCTTGAAATATTCTTCGCGGCTTCGCACCCGGGAATCCGTGGAAGGTGTTTCGACCGGTTCGAGCAATGTGTCCAGAGGCAATCCCATCAGATCGTCCAATTCCACATTGATATCGGAAATCTGTATCTCCGCAGAAAGCAGGTTCTGTTTTCCCTGAAGGAGAACCACCCTGCTCCCAGTCACGGCCACTTCCAGGAGATTTCCTGATTCAAGACCTTTTTCGCTTTCTCTGAGATTTTCTTCAGCTGCCGCGATGCTTGCCTGGGACGCCTCCTTCTGTCTCTTAGCGATGAGCAATCCGTAATACAGCCGCCGCACGGCATAAACGATTTCCGTTTCCGCCTTTCTGAAATCTGCCTCTGCCATGCCCTGCTCGGCTGAGGCAATATGATCGGCCTGATTGATTTTGAGTAATTGGGTCAATGGTTGACTGAGGGTCGTATTGCTGATCAGAACCGAACTCGAACCCTGTTCGATGTGCGTCTCTTGAGTCGGAAAAGGACCGAGCCCGGGAACGGTCCCCAGAGAGCCCGCCGGAAACGTGACCAGTTGCCTGTTTGTGATATTCATAAAATTCGAGCTATTGGTGAGATGCGGATAGTAGTCAGCGCGGGTTGCGTTGACTTTCTCCCTGTTTTCACGGACCCTCGCCTGTGCGATTTTGATAGATGAATTGTTGGCCAGCGCGAGATCTACGGCCTCTGAAAGGGTAATCTGCTTTGTTTCCGCCCAGGCACGGGCCGGGCCGATCATACTTGGTCCGAACGAACCAGATCCCAGAAAAATTCCCGCTGCAACCACAATTCCGACGATGGTCTTTGGGGTCGGGGCATGTTTGCGAGAATGGACCATTACGAATAGGACCGGAACTACGAGCAGGGTAAAGAACATGGAGAAAATGAGCCCCACCGCAATGACACTGGCTAGCGGACTCCACATGCTCGAACCGGAAAACATCATGGGGGTCACGCCGACGGCTGCCGCCATGGTGGTTAGAAAGATCGGGCGAAGTCTCCGCCGCCCGGCTTCAGTAGCAGCTTCCTCCAATGGATGTCCCTTGGCGATATTGTCGTGAATAAAATCGAGAAGAATGATGGCGTTTCGAACCACCATTCCTGTAAGGCTGCTGAATCCAATAAATGCCATGAAGCCGAAAGAATTTCCGGTAATGAGGAGTCCGACCACTCCCCCCAGGACCATCAAAGGAATGGACGACATGACAATAAGAGTATCCGATACGGTTCTGAACTGAATCAGTATAACGAGAAAAATGGCTACCAGGCTGATATACAGGGATTTCATCATCTCGGGCATATTTCGGTCACGGTTAAATCTCTCGCCTCCGTACGTGATCCGGTATCCGGGGGGCAATTGCAGGGCTTTGATTTTCGGTTCAACCGTTTTCAAAAGGCTTGATGCAAAATAACCTTTTTTAGCGAAACTTTGGACAGTAAGTGTCCTGACACCGTTTCGATGAACGATTCGGCTTGTCTGCCATTCAGGTTTCAGGTTTGCGACGGAGCGAAGCGGTACGCGGGCATGCGTGAGGGGAGATGTCACATAGGTGTTTGCGACATCTGCAAAAGAGGAACGCGAATCCGGTTCGAGCCGGAAGAACATGGTAACGGGTCTGTCTCCTTCCCAGAATGTGCTCACCGGCGCGCCGTCGAATCCTCCGAACATCGCCTGAGATATGGAGGCGCTGGTCAGACCCAACCGGTTGGACAGCTCGTTTTGAACATTGATGTCAACCATGAAGGAGTCGTTAAACCAATCGCTGTGCACGTAGAGAGAATAAGGCACGGCGGAAACGATTTTCTGCACTTCCGATCCCAGCCGTTTCAACTCGTTCAGGTCCTCGCCGGAAATTCGGATTTCAATCGGAGCTTCAAAAGGTTGTCCCTGCTGAAGCTCTTTCACCACAATCATGGCCTCGGGTACCAGCTTCGCGAGGTCCGAGCCCAGTTCGCTGACAAGCAGCGGTGTAATTTCGTGGGATGTGGTCGTAATGATCATTTGACCGTACGCCCCGTCCGGCTGCTGCGGAGTCACACTGTAAAAGAATCTGGGTGTACCCTGACCGACAAAACTCGCGTAATGGACTACATCCGGCCTTTTTGAGAGGTGTTGCTCAATGCGTCGCATCATCGCATCAGTGGATTCAATGCGAGTTCCCTGCCTTGCCCAGACATCAATGACAAATTGATTGCGTTCGGCAGAAGGGAAAAATTCCTGGGGAACGAACTTCATGAGAAAAACCCCGAGGCAGACGGCGCCGAGCCCGATAGAAATGGCCAAACCCTTCCGCTTCATGAAATAGATAATTGATTTATGGTAGGAATTTCTCAGGGCTTCCAGAACATTGAATTTCTCTTTGCCTTTCTCTTTCTGGCTTTGCCTGTGCTCATAGAGACCTTTTTTAATGAAAAAGCGACAGAGAATCGGAGTAAGCATGACCGCCACAATGAAGGAGACGGTGAGGGCGATGGAGACGGTCAGGGGAAGAGAAACGATATACTCTCCCATCCCTCCGGTGAGGACCAACAGAGGCAGAAAGGAACATACGATGGTCACGGTCGCGGAAAATACCGGCACGATAACATCCATTGCGGATCGCCAGGCTGCTTCCTCCCTCTTCACTTTCCGATCGAGAAGCTCCAAATAATTATCCGCAATCACAATGGCGTCGTCGACCACAATCCCGAGGACCACGATCAAGGCGGCAACGGAACATTGATGGATCTCTATCCCAAGGGCGTTCATAAGTCCCAGGGTAGTACAGATCGTAACGGGAATGGCGACAGCGGCAATGACTGCGACCCGAAGGGGCAAAAGGAGCATTGTGACCAGAATGACGGAACCGATTGCCAGCATGAATTCGTGACTGAGCCTTGTTACCCTGGCTTTCACAACCTCAGGCTGGTTGCAAATAAGACCGATGCTGAGATCAGGAGGCAGAATCGATTTCACCCGCGCCTTGAGGCCGGCAATATGGTCCCCAAGTTCGACCATGTTTTTGCCCTTTTGCATCTCGACAGATAAGAGGACACTCGGTTCTCCGTCATACCGGGTCAGAAAGACCGGGTCCTGATATCTACGCTCGATGCGCGCGAAATCCCGAAGATGAACGGCCTGACCGTTTTTTGATACGTCCAGGAGGAGAGTCCCGATCTGGTCTTCCGTGCGAAACAACCCTGTCGTCCGCAGAGGAATTTTGGCCTGCTCGGTGTCAAGACTTCCGGCCCCCCCGATGACATTCCGTTGCTGCAGGGCCTGCATGACCCGAATGGGATCGATCATGTACTGAGACATTCGTTCCATGCTGGTTGTAATCAGGATCTGTTCGCTCTGCTCACCGTAGCGCTCCATTCTGCCCACGTCTTTTAACGTTCGCAGCTCATCCTGAATGCGCTCCGTGTACTCGTGCAGTTCCCGGTAACCATAACGTTTCCCATGCACAGCGGCCAGCATGGCAATTGTATCGCCGAAATTAGAGTTGATGATAGGACCTCGAACTCCTTCCGGAAACTCGGATCGTGCTTCGATCATTTCATTGCGCAGCTTGGCCCAGAAGAGTTCCGCATTCTTCACATAATCTTCCAACTCCACATTCACAAAAGCCAGCCCCGGACGGCTGGTGGAATAAGTTTTTTCCCGGTTCACCTCGGGAAATTTGAAGATATGTTTCTCAATGACCTTTGTGACCTGCTGCTCGACCTGCTCGGAAGTGGCTCCAGGGTACTGGGCAATGACCAGCCCCGTTCGAATAGTGATGGACGGATCTTCGGAACGGGGCATTTTGAGAAAAGAATATAGTCCTACCGTCACCAGAACCGCTGTGATAACGATAGCAACTGCAGGATGCCGCAAAGAGAACTTGACCAGATTCATGCGTTATTTCCTCCCCGGATTGATCCCTCCGGAAACTCCCCCCGTTGACAACAAGACTGTCGAACCCTCGCGGACCCTGTCCTGTCCTGCGATGACGATCTGCTCATCCCCGGTGAGCCCCTTTGCGATCTCTACATACCGGTCATGAACGGCGCCGACCTCTACCCTTCTGGAATGTACGCGCTTCAAGTCAGGATAATACACGAAGACCATGGTTGCTCCCTGAGGATCACGCACGATCGCATCCCCCGGAATGGTTATCAACTTTATTTTCTGTTTACAGCCAATCCGGGCTTCGGCAATCATTCCGACTCTGAGAACATGACCGGGGTTCGGAACTGTGATGCGGGTCATGTAGCTTCTGGTACCCTGATCTGCTGAAATATTGATCACCCGAATGACACCTTCAAACGACTTATCCGGCAGAGCCGGGAGGGTGATCGTCGCCTTCTGAGCGATCCTGACCAGCTGGATATCGGTTTCCGGAATGCCGACGCTTACCTCTATAGGATCCATGCAAACGATTTCGAAAACAGGGCGGCCTGGGGCTACCATTTCACCCGGCTCTGCGGAGCGCCGGGCAATAAATCCGCTTACGGGAGAATACAGGACGGTATCGGCCAGACGTTTTCTGGCCAGTTGTTCATTGGCTGTCGCCTGCTCGAGCTGTTGTCTGGAGGCATCATAAGCAGCCTTGAATTTCTGAAAATCATTAGGCGCCAGGCTCTTCGATTCGAAAAGATATTTCATGCGGCCGTATTCGTCTTCCGAGCGATGAAAAGCAACACGGGCCTGTTCTGCCTGAGCGGCAACGGCCTTAACAGCCAGACGATAATCGACAGGATCAAGAGAAGCGAGAAACTGGCCCTCTTTGATGTAATCCCCTTCGCGGGGTCCTGACTTGGCCACCCTTCCCGAAACAAGAAAAGAGACCATCGACGGCGCACACGGCGACACGACAGATCCGCTGACTGATACGCTTTGGAAATCCTCTACCATCCGAACCTTTCCCACACCCACGGGGATCGGAGCGATAACCTGTCCGTCTTTTTTTTCCGGAGAGCACGCAATGAACACGACAATGATCAGCAGAAAGAAAACTGATCCAGGCATCCTATAAAAAACATTTTGGGGCCGATTTAACTTGAACATCGGGGAGAGAGAAATGGATTTCATCATTTTCATTTTACTTTCCTCTGCGATATTTTGGGTCCGTTCTTGTTCGCCTTCCCGGTTAGTCCGCGCATCAATAAATCAACGACCGTTTTCTTCATTTTTTTTTGCTCGACCCAGAGAAATTCAGGGTGGCTGATAATAATGGAGATGACGCCATGAGCGCTCGCCCATAAAACCTGGGTCACGGATTCCACGTCTCTCGCCCTATCAGATAGCTGCTGCATGGCTTCTTTTACATTCTGATGAAAGATATCATAAGCAGTAGCTGCCATGCTCCCGGGAGCTCGGAAATAGGTAGGATCGACAGTGGGAGTAACATTGGTCATGAAGGCAATCCGGTACCGGGCCGGATCGGAGAGGCCGAATTCGATATAGGCCAGCATTGCCGCGCTCAGGCGTTTCACAGGGTCCTTTTCCTTATGGTTCACTGTGCGCAGAATTTCCACTACTTTACCGTAAACTTCCTCGCACAGGTGAAAGAGAAGATCGTTCTTATCTTTGAAGTAGAGGTAAATGGTGGCAGGCGTATATTCGATCCGTTTCGCAATGCGCCGCATCGAGAACTGCTCATAACTTTCATGAACGAGTATCTCCCGCGCCGCATCCAGGATTTCCTGCCGGAGCGTTTCTTTTTGACGTTCTCGTCTCTCTTTAATTCCCATGGCTTATCCCAGTTATTTTACTTAACAGTGTTTAGCAAAATTCATTATATGATTGAAATATACTTGTCAAGGGATCTTTGGATCTTTGTACGTAAGCTACCATTCCGGAATTCATTGTAAGATTGTTTATTGAACCGGCACTCGAATTCGGTTGGCATGTATATTGAATTAAGAGCTTATACTTAAGATCCTTAAATTCTAATGAATACGATTTCGGAAGAGCATTGATTCCTAAGTCTCTGTAATTTTAAATAATGTAGTATAGACGAAAAACTGAGCTAAATCAGATTCAGAATTTCCATATTCGATTTCATAACTACTATGCACGAATCTTGACGGCAGGCCGACAGGAGATGATCATCGATGGAAGCGAAAAGAGGTCCGGAAATAAAAAAATCCATTGGAAATGCAACCGATCCTTCCATATCGGAGCTTGCGCACCAAAGCGGATTTCTTAACCATTTGATGGATTCTATTCCCGATATTATATTCTGTAAAAATACAGAGGGAATCTATCTCACCTGCAATATGGCATTTGCCCATCATGTCGGCCTTAGCCAGGAAGAAATAATCGGCAAGACGGATTTCGATATTTACAATCCAAAAGAGGCTACCTTTTATCGGGAAAATGACCGGAAGGTTCTGGCTCAGAACGAAACCGGATGCAATGAAGAATGGATCTCATTTCCTGACGGCCGCCGTATATTGCTGGAAACGAGTAAATCTCCCTATTTCGGGCCGGATGGAAAAGTTTCAGGGATCATCGGAGTCAGCCGGGATATTACCGAACGAAAAAGAGTCGAGGAACAAAATCGGCAACTTGCTGCTGAACGCACGCAGGAGTTAGTCAGGGCCAACCGCGAATTGCAAAATGAAATAGCCGAGCGGAAAAAGTCAGAGGAGGCCCTTCGGGAAAGTGAGGCCAAATATCGATTACTCGTAGAGAACTCATACGACATGATTTCTACTATGAACGCTGAAAGAGTGGTCACCTACGCCTCTCCTTCATGGCTGAAATCGCTTGGTTATGATACCGCCTCCGTTATCGGCCGGCGATATCAGGATTTTATCCATCCCGACGACATGGATACAATCGAAGTTTCAGTTGATGAGACTATTGGATCCGGGAAAAATCTCTTTTGCGAACTCCGGGTCAGACATACCGATGGCTCCTGGAGATGGCAGGCGGTCAATGCCAATCCTGTTTTTGCTGCGGATGGTACTTTCATTTCGATCGTCGGCATTTCCAGAGATATTACGGAGAATAAACTGTCAGAACAGGAGCTGAAGGAATCCCGACAAAAATTGGCTAATATTATCGAATTTCTGCCGGATGCGACCGTTGTTGTCGATATGGGAAACAGAATCATCGCCTGGAACCGGGCAATGGAAGAAATGACCGGCTCCAAAAAAGAAAACATGATCGGGAAGGACAATCAATCCTGCACCTTTCCTTTTTATGGCGAGAGCCGACCACATCTGCTGGATCTCATAGGTATCAGTGATAAAGAACTCGAATCAAAGTACCTGTACGTTTGGAAAAAGGGAAATACGCTCTATGCGGAAACCTACGCGCCAGCCCTGAACGGAGGGGAAGGGGCATACGTGTGGGCGACAGCTGCGCCTCTTTTCGATGTCCATGGGAAGCGTATCGGCGCAATTGAATCCATTCGCGATGTTACCGAGCAGAAAAAGGTAGCAGAGGATCTCCTCTGGAAAACCACCTTTTTGGAAGCCCTTTTGGAGGCTACGGTAGACGGGATTTTGGTTGTAGATGATGATGGGGATATAATTCTGAAAAATAGTCATTTCATTAAACTTCGGAATTTTCCCCAGGATTTATGTGATGGCCGAGATAGCGCATTGCTCCGTCAATATGTTACGAACTCAACTATAAACCCTGAACAGTTCCTGTCTAAGGTTCAGTATCTCTATGATCACCCGGATGAAACGAGCCGGGATGAGATCGGATTTAAAGATGGAATGTTTGTCGACCGGTACTCAGCCCCCGTCATCGGCAAAGACAAGAAGTATTACGGAAGAATCTGGACTTTTCGCGACATCACCGAAAGCAAGAGATTAGAAGACACACTGCGCAAAAGTGAAGAAAAGTATCGTATTCTTGCGGAGAATATAAACGATTCGATCTGGGTCATAGACCCTTGTTCTTTCAGGTTTACTTATGTAAGCCCTTCATCGGAATCAATAAGCGGGTACACTCCTGAGGAACTTCTGGATAAGCATCCGGATGAGCTTCTGACTCCGGAAACTTGGGCGACTGCGAGAGATCATTTTGAGGAGGCCCTGAGGACTGTGAAGGCCGGCTTACCTCCGGAGCTATTCCCCTTCGATATCGAGATCATCCGGAAAGACGGACTCAGGAAGTGGCTTGAAACGAAGTACAGTCTCATTTACGACCGGTCGGGAAACGTTATTGCCATACAGGGATCTAATTGCGACATCACCGAGCGCAAACAAGCTTTAGAAGCGCTCAGGGAATCTCAGCGAAAGCTCACTGATATCATCAATTTTTTACCGGATGCAACTTTTGTAATTGATACAGATGGGAAGGTGATTGCCTGGAACAAAGCCATTGAAGAGATGTCAGGGGTCAAAGCTGAAGACATACTGGGCACGGGCAATTACGAATATGCCCTCCCCTTCTACGGCGAGAGAAGGCCCATTCTTATCGATCTCGTCCTCAAGCCCGTGGAAGAAGTTGAGGCGAACTATACCGAAATTGTTAGGAGAGATCTCGTCCTCGAGGGTGAAGCCTATATGCCTGCACTCAAAGGGGGCAAATTATATCTATATGGTATCGCCAGTATTTTGAGGGATTCGAAAGGAAATATTACAGGAGCGATTGAATCCATCCGTGATATTACTGCCCGACGTGAGGCGGAAGAAAAATACAAGAACATCTTCTATAATGCCCTTATGGGAATATACCAGGCATCACCGGAAGGAAAGATTACGAATGCCAATCCTGCTTTTGTCCGCCTACTCGGATATGACTCTCCGGAGAAATTATTGAACAACGATCCCCAAACCCGACAGGTATTTGTCAATTCCGAAAAGCACTCTGAACTCCTGCAACTCATGAAGGTGCATGGCAAATTTGAGCAGCAGGAAATTGAATTATTCAGAAAGGACGGGAGCACCGCCTGGGTAACCATCAACGGGCATGCTGTAAGCGACGTCAGCGGTGAGGTCATCTATTATGAGGGTTCCATTCAGGACATTACGGAACACAAGCTGCTGGAGATGCAACTCCAGCAGGCCCGGAAAATGGAGGCCATCGGAACGCTTGCCGGGGGGATTGCCCATGATTTCAACAACATTTTAAGCGCTGTCATCGGTTATGCATCTATGGCAATCAGAGAGCCGAATATAAGCGAACGCCTCCATCACTATCATGAGCAGATTTATAAAGCCGGAATCCAAGCCAGAGATCTGGTAAAGCAGATCCTTACTTTCAGTCGCCAGAGCAGTGAAGAACGGCTTCCTCTTAAACTCACCCCCATTATTAAAGAAGCAATGAAACTACTCAGGGCTTCCATTCCTGCCTCCATCGAAATTGTGCAGAATTTCCAATCGGAGCGGGACACCATTCTCTCCAATCCGACTCAGATTCATCAGATCCTGATGAATCTTTGCATGAATGCGGTTCACGCCATGGGTTCGGCAAGAGGTACATTGAAAATCGAATTATTGCCCGCAGATTTGAAACCGGAAGATATGATCCGCCAAGGGTTGAAACCCGGCACGTATATTCAACTAGTTGTGAGCGATACGGGACACGGTATTCCCAAGGAAATCCTCCATAAAATATTTGATCCTTTTTTCACGACCAAGAGACCCGGAGAAGGGACCGGAATGGGGCTTTCCGTGGTACATGGCATCGTAAAAAGTTACGGTGGGGCCATAACCGTGCAGAGTGTACGGGGGACAGGAACCAAATTTCATATCTATTTTCAAATTATTAAGGAAGAGGAAAAACCGATGGAAACAGGAACCCGTATTATTGGAGGAAAGGAGCGTATTCTATTTATAGATGATGAGGAAACTCTGGTCGATCTTGGGAAAAATATATTATCCACTCTGGGCTACGAGGTCGCAGGAAGAACCGGCAGCATGGAAGCGCTGGAACTATTCCGATCCAACCCCGATAGATTCGATCTGGTGATAACGGATATGACCATGCCGAATATGAACGGCCTTGAATTGTCCCAGGAACTCATGCGCATCCGCCCTGATATATCCGTTATCCTCTGTACAGGTTTCAGTGAGCTGATCACGCCTGATAAAGCCAGATCATTTGGAATTAAGGATTTCATCATGAAACCGATCCTGGTAAATCAGATCGCTGCATCTGTCAGGCGCGTACTCGATGGGAGAAAGGAAGACTAAGGAGCATTATGGGCAAGATTCTGATTATTGACGACAACCAGTTCAACTCAGAAGTACTCTGCGATATGGTCGGCAGCCTGGGACACGAGGTCGCTTCTGTATATACGGCAGAAGAAGGCCTCAGAAAAGCCCAATCCGATTACTTCGATGTTGTTTTTCTGGATGTGCAACTTCCGGACGGTAACGGTTTGATGCTGCTGCCGAGCATTCATGCAACCACATCGGCTCCGGAAGTAATCATCATAACAGGATTCGGGAGCGCTGATGGAGCCGAGCTTGCAATCAGGAACGGGGCCTGGGATTTCATTGAGAAACCCCTTGAAAGAAACAAAATAGAACTCCCGCTTTTACGTGCCCTCCAGTACAGAGAAGCAAAAAATCAAAAGGCAAGGCCCCGGCTACTGAAACGGGAAGGAATCGTCGGCAGCAGTCCGGAAATGGAAAGATGCATGGAACTCATTGCCCAGGCGGCTGTGAGCGATGCCAGCGTTCTTATCACTGGAGAAACCGGGACAGGGAAAGAACTCTTCGCCCAAGCCATCCACAACAACAGCCCACGAAAAAACATGCCCTTTGTAGTTGTTGATTGCGCCTCTCTCCCTCAAACGCTCATTGAGAGTCTTCTTTTTGGGCACGAAAAGGGAGCCTTCACGGGAGCCGACAAAATCCAGGAGGGTCTTATTAAACAAGCGGATAGGGGGACCCTCTTTCTCGACGAACTGGGAGAACTTCCCCTTACAGCCCAGAAAACATTTCTCCGTGTTCTTCAGGAACATCGTTTCCGTCCATTGGGATCCAAGAAAGAGATCACAAGCGAATTCAGGGTTATCGCTGCAACCAACCAGGATCTCAGTAAGCTGGTTCAAGAGAACAAGTTCAGGGAGGACCTCCTTTTCCGTCTGCGTACCATTACAATACAATTGCCTCCCCTTCGGAAGCGTTTGGGTGATATCAAAGAGCTTATCTTTTTTTATGTGAACAAAATCTGTACGCGGCAC
>DHHG01000302.1 GCA_002403175.1 Syntrophaceae bacterium UBA4778
GTGGCCTTCGCGTTTTGAGTGATGAAGAACTGAAAAATGGCGATGTCAGCCTGGAATATGTGTCGCGGTTGCTGAATCGCCGTTTCACAACCAACCCGACGTTCAGAAAGGTATTTCAGAGTATCTGGTACCAGATCAATAGCGGGCAGCAGATATTTGTCATCGGAGAAATCCTGGAAGATAAGACCGTCATGGGCGGTACGGGATGGGGAGCAGAATTCGCCAAACTATGCAACAAACCGCTGTTTGTCTTTGATCAGAAAAAGAACGCCTGGTTCCAATGGGGTCAGACTGCCTGGATTGAATGTATGGGCAGTGCCGAGCCGACTATCACACATACTCATTTCACCGGAACCGGAACACGGTTTCTGGAGGAAAACGGCAAGCAAGCGATTGCGGAATTATTCAAGCGAACCTTTGCTTAATAATTCAGGAAGGATCCTTCCGGTGAATAATCCTGAAGGAAGATTCTGTTAAGATCTTATTTCTAAAGTATCTTTCGGTCCTGCAGTTCGCTGCAGAGCAAAGTGTGCAGGCTCCAAAGCTTACACCTGACCGCCGAAATCTCAATTCACCAAGACAGGGAAGCTTCCCTGTCTTGGTGTAATCGCTATGGATAACTTACGGGAAATCTGATTAGGCTTCAGCTGACGACCGAGATCTTATCCCGCTCAATCCTTTCATCTTCCTCACAACATGCATCCTTGATGATTTTGGCTGCTTTTTCAATGCTGAGGTATCCCGTATTGATCACCAGATCGTAATCTACGGGGTCATCTATATCGGTATTGAAATATTGTCTGGTGAAGGCCTTACGTTCGGAATCGACCATGATGAGCTTTCGCTTGGCATCTTCTTCAGAATTCTCCTTTTTCATTATGATCCGGACTCGCATCTTGATCGGGGCAATTATTCGTACCTTAAGAACTCCCCGATGGGGCAGGAGATAATTGGCGCCGCGTCCGATGATGATACAGTTTCCATGTTCTGCAAGGGTTCCGATTACCTGGGTGAGATGGCCCAGATATTCATAAGACCATATTGCGATTGCTTTTCCAATAGGAGAGCCAATCATCCAGCATGGATCGCCCTTTTTCATCAAGGCTGGCGATTACATCGGCGCTCATGCGCGAACTCTTCGCGACCTCATCGATAATAGCGCTACTGTAAATATTCAGTCCCATTTCCTTGGCGAGAGCGTTGACGATTTCGCCGGATCCGGTTCCAAACTGCCTGTATATCGTGATAATCGGGCGAGAAGCCTCTTTCTTTTGCTTTTTTTTCATCTCCCATGCGCGTACCTGCTCGTTTACCATTTTTTCAATAGCAACCGCAGAAATCTCTGACCTTCTCATCTTAGCCTCCTTTGAATAAGCGTTAATCAGTGATAGATTCATATTTGTCAGCAGTTCCCCGATGGCTGACAATTCTCTTCCGGATTACTTGAGACTAATCTTTCGGATCTTATGGGGACCCCTTAATTCTATGTCTAATTTGATCAGATACCGGATTACCTTTCAAGTTCATTCCGGATCAAAGAGAATGTGATCGGGATTCTGAATCAAGGATGGAAAAGAATACATTCCTGTTTTTATCCAGGCGGGTTTATTCAGAAATAGAAAATAAGATCTGAATCTCAAATTCTGTGAATACGTCACTTTTTTTTAGACGGCAAGGGAAGCGAAAAATAAAAAATAGCTCCCTTATTTATGCTGCCTTTAGCCCATATCCTGCCCCCATGCCGCTGCAGTATGCGTTGTACAATGGCCAAGCCGACACCGGTGCCTTCGAATTCCTGTGCGCTATGAAGTCTCTGAAATACTCCGAATAATTTTTGATAATAGCTCATATCGAAGCCGACTCCATTGTCTTTAACATAGTAAATAGTTTCTTTGTCCCTGATACCCCCTCCTGATTCGATTATAGCCGGTTCTCTATTCCTGGAAAATTTGACGGCATTGGAGAGAAGGTTTAGAAGTACCTGTTTCATGAGGGCAGGGTCTCCATAAGCCGGAGGAAGGTGACGTTTCCGAAATTGCATATTGCGTCCGGGATTAATGGTGCGCAGTTCATTCCAGACCTCGTTTCCCAAAGAATCCATGTCGATCATCGATTTTGATATTGCACCATAGCCAAGACGTGAAAAAGACAGAAGATCATCGATAAGCCGGTTCATTCTCAGTGCATTGTCCCTAACTATTTGCAGTTTGCGCAGCCCCTCCGGATCAAGGCGATCCGCCTGCTCTTTGATGAGAATACCCGAAAATCCATCTATTGCCCGGAGAGGAGCCCGAAGGTCATGAGAAACCGTGTAAGTAAAGTTTTGCAGTTCCTTATTCGTAGCCTTCAGCTCCGTCGTGCGTTCGGCGACCTTTCTCTCCAGATCCTCATTAAGGTTCCGAACTTCCTGCTCTGCTTTTTTGCGTTCCGTAATATCAAACAGAGTGGAACGACTCATGATATAATTCCCCTCAGAATCCTTCATGGCTACAGCATTAAGGAGGACAGGCAAAATAGTTCCGTCTTTTCGAATCATTTCGAATTCCAGGTCCTTGACCCAGCCGCGTTGCTTGAAGACCGGAAAATTGCGCTGAAATAATTTCAGGCTCTCTGCCGTTAAGAGCGAAGCAAAACTCAATTTTCCGATGACCTCATCCCGTTTATAACCAAGCCAGCGAAGTTCGGTGTCATTAATCAAGATGAAAACCCCGTCACCATTCAGAGAGTGATACCCGCAGGGTGCGTTATTATACAGGTCCATTACTTCTTCTGAAGATTTCCTCAGTTCTTTTTCTATGTTCCTGCGTTCCTGGATCTCTGTCTGAAGTGCCTCATTGATTTCTTTCAGTTCCGCCGTCCGCTGATTTACGAGATCTTCCAGATGATCCTTATAGGCTGTCAATTCCTCTTCCGTTTTTTTCAGATTCCGGAACAGAATCAGGTGTGGTTTGGATATTCCGGTTACAATAACAGCCTTGTAGATGAGGTAGAAAGAAGAAATTTTCAACAAGTGCCCAATCATATTGAAGGGATCAAACACACTGCTGTAAAGGGTAAAGGTTAGCTCGGATAAAATAACTAAAAAGATCGCCACAAGAATCAGACGGAACACTTCAGGTTCGAAATCAAAGCGCCTTCTATAAAACAGACCTAGCGCGCAAAGAAGAATAAAAGAGATGACATACTCACTGTATATTTTGAAAGGTGTCAGTCCTGCTCCCTCAATGTAACATGCGGGAAAAAACTGCCAGTAAAAAATGGAGGCCAGCAGAACGGAAGCGCAGATCGTGAACGAAACGAGAACCAATCCGGTATTCAATTTACGACGGACAAAAAGGACTGCGAACAGGAAAGACAAGCTCTCCGTATAACGTGCAACAATCCAAAGCTGGGTAGCCAGATTCGGCCCGTATCCGACAAAGACATACATGCCCTGGTATGCCAGGGTATGTATAAAATCGAAAATTGCTATGAAGAGAAAAGCAATACCGATAAAAAGCAGGTACTGGCTATCAATGGTTTTCCGTACATTCCAGATCATCATGAAGATGCTGATATCGATTACGACGCCCAGCAATTCGATAATCGTGTGAAATACCGGATAACTTATTCTGCTGATATGAAACAGACCCGCTAGGCAAACAATTCCTATGGCTATTTCCAGGGGGCTTAAAAGGCTAAGGTATTTTCCTCTCATTTCTTGGCACCCTGCGTTATCTGATATTTTTATGATAGGCTAAAACCTCAGAAATTGGCAATCAGCTTTCCGCTGGAAGAGATCAACCGGAAGTAGAAGGGCGGGTAATCTTGCAGGGGTTGTCCGAATCATTCACCATAGAATCAGATACGGAATTGGGAGGTCTTTCACTCAGGGAGCGCATCTTGCTTATTTTAGAATCCATTGGTGGACGAGTGCCGCTCCAATCCACACACCGAAACTGGCCACGAGAACAAGATGTAAGGGGAGGTTTTTCTTAAAACATACCAAAGCCACTACATAAAAAAGGATGCTGGGCAAAATTCCCCAGAGAGCGCCTTTTGTAAATTCTTGCATTACTTGCGGGCTGCCATTACTTTCCAAATAGATCCAAACAAGGATAAGGACCCCCATGAGCGGCATTACCCCGATGAGTCCTGCACTGGATGGATATTTCTTCCCAATTTCCGTAGCAGCAAGAATAAGAGCAACACTGGTTATGATCTTTATCAGAATCTGCATTTCATTCCGTCCTGTCCAATAGATAGCTTTTGAGCCAAATGATCGGCTCTCTGCTCATCTGTTTGACCTATCTTTGGTAGTAGGAGATCAGAGACGCCCTGGCGATTACGTGACTGTTCAAGACGAATCCTACCATAGCGGGTGAGGCCTTTTCGTCCAGATCGAGATTGGGTATGTTGAGCGCATAAACGGTAAATACATAACGATGTGCCTTGTCTCCCTGGGGAGGGCAGGCGCCGCCAAACCCCGGTTTGCCAAAATCCGTTATGCTCTGCACGCTACCAGGGGGCGCCAGTTTCCTTTCAATCCTACCCGCATCTGCTTTCAGTTCACGAGTGCCGGCCGGAATATTAAAAATAACCCAGTGCCACCAGCCACTTCCGGTAGGCGCATCCGGATCATAGACAGTGACGGCAAAGCTTTTTGCATTTTTTGGCGCATTTATCCATTTCAGCGCAGGCGAGATATTCTTTCCGCTGCACCCGAATCCCGAGTACACCTGGGATTGGGTCAATTGCCCCTGTAAATCGTCGCTTACCAGAGTAAATTGCTGAGCACAGGCATTTCCCGAAAGCAACATTGTAATTGCCGCGATGATCCATAACAGTTTTTGCATTCCTCTCTCCTTTCAGTGATCCATCCTGAGTCTATCGGTAGGCTGTTTTTTTAACGTCAGAATGAGAAGGGCGCTAAGGGCCAGGGAGCAGGCCAGATATATCCAAGCAACGGAAAATGACCCGGTCGTTTCCTTTATGTAACCCGTAATATAAGGTCCTACAAATCCGCCCACGTTTCCGCAGGAATTTATCAACCCGATGGCGCCGGCTGCGGCTGTTCCGGATAAGAATGTGGTCGGATAAGACCACCAGACGCCAAAAGGAGCGTAGACACCGATACCGGCAAGAATGAGAAAACCAAAGCTGATCAGCGGGTCCTTGAAAAATACCCCGATCCCCATCCCGACGGCGCCGATTATCAACCCGATGGCCCCGTGCCATCTCTTCTCTCCTGTTTTGGATGAGGAATGCCCGATGTACAACATTACAATCAGGGAAAGCACCATAGGAAGCACGACCAGCCAGCCGATAGCGAGATTGGACCATCCCGAAACACTTTTTAATACGGTCGGCATCCAGTAATTGAAACCCCAGAATCCGGTGATCCAGAGAAAATAAATAAGACAGAGCTTAAGCACTTCCGGATTTGAAAAGGATTCCCAGACAGAATAGTTCTTAACGGCCGTTTTCGCCGCCACCTCTCTTTCGTATTGCTCTTTGAGGAATTTCTTTTCCTCTCCTGTCAGCCACCTGGCTTTATCGGGCCAGTCCGCCATCCAGTAGAGGATAATGAATCCGAATACAATAGCGGGTATGGACTCCAGAATGAATAACCCCTGCCAGCCCTTCAATCCGAAAAGGGGCAACCCTATCAACCAACCGGCCAGAGGCGCGCCGATAATGCTGGAAAACTGCAGGGAAGTCAGTAGGACTGCGATGGCCCTGGCCCTGTCCTCGCTGCTGAACCAGCGCGGTACACAGGAAGCGTAGATTACTGGGTACAGACTGGCTTCAGCCGCTCCCAATAAAAAACGAATGGCATAGAATTGCCAGGCGGTGGTCATGAAAACCATCAATCCGGAAACCAATCCCCATGTAATCATAATTCGAGACAGCCATATTTTCGGGCTGTATTTTTCCGCGATAATCGCTCCCGGAATCTCGAAAAGGATATAACCTGCGAAAAAGATTCCGGCTCCCATTCCGAACATCTGCGCTGTAAAGCCCATATCCTTGTTCATCGTCAAGGCCGCATATCCGATATTTACCCGGTCGATGTAGGCAATGACCGATACGATAAATAAAGGTAAAACGATATTTAGATACGCTTTCTTCCTGGCGCTTTCCGCGACCTTGCTTGACTTCATGTTTTCCATAAATTACTTGCTTCGCAGCAGATTCAATCTGATCTTTTCGGTGAAAATCCGAAAGGAAAGATAAATTCTCAAATGTTGTTACTTTAACTGGGTATCGGTAACGTGCTTTTCTTTGTACGGAAACAATTTTTCAAATTCGTTCAGCTCTTCATTATCGATATGGAATGAGGGGTCTGCAAAAAACTTTCCCTCGATTCCGTCTAGTTTGTTATCCGAAATGTCCAGGACCATAAATGCATCGAAGTTTTGGCCGTCTGATGTGGTTATACGAAAGTCTCGGGCATCTTTAAAGCCGAACTTGCTATAGTACTGCGGATTCCCGAAAATTACGATTGCTTTATAGTTAAGTTGCTTTGCTTTTTTTATGCTCTCATGAAGCAATAAACTGCCCACCCCTTTTCTTTGATATTCCGGCAGTACGCTCAACGGCCCCATGCATAGAACTTCAGAGTTTTCATCGGCTTCATTTTTAATATTCGCCCTTGAATAAATGATACTCCCTATGATTTTCCGGTTTTCACATGCGATGAAATGGAGCTCTCTGACAAACGCCGATGTTTTCCTCAATTTGTGAAGGACCAGATGCTCGCTGCAACCCGGTTTATAAATGTCCCAAAAGGCTTCTCGAACCAGGTTCTCGACTTCACGATAGTCGCTTTCCGATTCCAATCTTAGCGTAATATTCATGGAAGTTTCCCCAATCTTGCATTCCGATCTAAAGAGGAATGGTAATCTGATTTTGAACTCATGTTCAGAGCTTATATATGCATACGGTTATGTTTCTCAAGCACTATCTGAAATCGATTATGAAGATGTATTTACCTGAGATTATCTTTCCCCTAAAGCAAAACGGCCTGTCATTTTCCACTTGGGTTGACAGGCCGTTGAAAATACAGAACTCAAAAGAGCTTATGCTTTAGAGATACCCGATTGTTTTTTTTTCATGGGTGAAATTCCATTCCAGCACCAGAGGCAAAGTGAGCCGGCTGGAATCCCGATTGCGTTAACGAACGAATCGGTGCTGTTATATTTTACAGAGTCCGCTTCGATTTCGTTGGCGATCCAGTGTTCCAGTTCACGCAGTTGCGTCAGCGATCGGATATTCCCTTTTTTGATATACTTTCGGGCGATCAACTCTTCCGTTGAGCGCGTGGATATACCGAAAGTGCAGGGATACATCAGGGGCGGGCAGGCAATCCTTACATGCACCTCTGCAGCACCTGCCTTTTTCAGATCGCGGACTTTGTCACGGATCTGGGTTCCACGGACGATGGAATCGTCGCAGATGAGAACCTTCTTGCCGGCGACGGCATAGCGTAGAACGGAAAGCTTTCGCTTGGCCATCATCTCCCGGGCTGTCTGTGTGGACTGGGTATAGCTCCGGTCGGCATAGCGATTATAAAGAAAGACCTCCTGATAAGGAATGCCGGAGCGCTTGTGATATCCAAGTGCATGGCCGATTCCAGACATCGGTACAGGGGCCACGATGTCGGCAACCGGTCCGCCTTCATCGATATCCCTCTGGGCGAGGGCTTCTCCCAACCGGCTCCTCGCTTCCTGGACATAGAGGCCGTCGATTTTTGAATCAATACTGGCCGTATACGCCCATTCGAAAGCGCAATGCGCTGTGCGCGGAGATTTCAATCGCTTCAGGGAATGAAATCCCTTGTTATCGATCAGCACTATTTCTCCAGGGCAGACATCCCGCACGACTTCCATATCCAGATTGTGCAGAGCCCGGGATTCCGAAGCGGCGGCAAATCGCTCTTTGTCGCCGCCCAGGATCAATGGACGGAAACCATAAATATCGCGGGCGACGTAAATTCCCTCTTTGGTAAGGACAGCCAGGGAATAAGCCCCTTCAATTTTTCGGGATAAGGCTGCAATTCCCGATACCATATCCTTTTCATTCATAATGATATTGGCGATCACCTCGATATGGTAATTGCCGTGAAAGGCCTTCCCGCTTTTTTTCATTTCCCGGATCAGCACGTCAGCATTGATGATATTGCCGCTGAAGGCGACAGCGATTTCTCCAAGCTTGGAATGAAGCGTAATGGGCTGTCGTTCCCAGAGACTTACATGTCCGATCCCAAAATTTCCGGTAAGATAGTCGAGTTCCTGTTGTTTGAACGTGATCCCGACCCGGCCATGATGCGTAACCTGCCGGATGTTTTCATCGAAAGTCGAAATCCCGCAGTATTGCTGACCTCGATGCTGCAGAAAATCGATTCCCTGGTAAATATCTACGGAACAGGGTCGCTTTGAAAAAATTCCGAACAAGCCGCAGTTGTCTTCGATTGATTTCATAGTAAGTTTCCTCCTCCTAATGCGGCATTTACTTGATGTCACGGTGATAATTCTGCAGCGATCTCGCCCTGCCATGACCTTTGTGGAATGCCGAGATTCCCTTAACTGCTGCCACCGCTGCCGCCGCAGTCGTAATGTAAGGCACTTTGTATTTAATGGCCGCCTTGCGAATATAAGAATCATCAGACTTTCCCAGCCGCCCGTTTGGCGTGTTGATGATGAGCTGAATTTCCTTATTCTTGATCCCATCGACAATATTGGGCCGGCCTTCATGCATCTTCAGGATGCGTTCGCTTTCAATGCCGTTCTGCCGCAGGTAGGCATGGGTCTTATCGGTGGCCTTGATCCTGAATCCGAGTCGCCCGAACTCCCTGGCGACCTCGATCATGGACCCTTTGTCCCCGTCCGCTACCGTGATCAGAACAGTACCCGAATCGGGGAGCACCTGCTGGGCGGCTTCCTCGGCCTTGTAGAAGGCAAGCCCGAAAGAGTCGGCCAAACCTAACACCTCTCCGGTGGAGCGCATCTCCGGTCCCAGAACCGGATCGACTTCCTGGAACATATTGAAGGGGAACACCGCTTCCTTAACCCCGAAATGGGGGAAGACCTTGTTCCTGAGTTCCATGTCACATAGTTTTTTCCCCAGCATGACCTGCGTTGCAATCCTGGCCATCGAAACATTGCAGACCTTGGAAACGAGGGGCACGGTGCGGGAGGCGCGCGGATTGGCTTCCAGGATATAGACGATATCTCCGGCAATTGCATACTGAATATTCATGAGCCCCACGACCTTGAATTCCACCGCGATCTTTTTGGTATACTCCGTGATGGTAGCGATATGGCGCGCCGGAATGCTGATGGGCGGAATGACACATGCGGAGTCGCCCGAGTGGACACCGGCCAGCTCGATATGTTCCATAACCGCCGGAACGAAGGCATCGGCCCCGTCTGAAATTGCGTCGGCTTCGGCCTCAATGGCGTTTTCCAGAAACTTGTCGATCAGGATGGGCCGCTCCGGAGTGACTCCAACCGCCTTCTCGACATAGTGCTTGAGCATGTCCTCATCGTGGACCACTTCCATGCCCCGGCCGCCCAGAACATAGGAAGGTCGCACCATTAAGGGATATCCGATTCTGGAGGCAATTTCGAGTGCCTCGCCCATGGTGCTTGCCATGCCGGAAGCAGGCATCGGAATCCCGAGTTTCTCCATCATCTTCCGGAACCGATCGCGGTCTTCTGCGAGATCGATCGTCTCCGGGGAGGTTCCGATTATGGCAACCCCGGCTTTTGCCAGCTCGCCCGCAATATTCAACGGTGTCTGTCCTCCGAATTGGGCGATGACCCCTTCCGGTTTTTCTTTTTCATAAATACTGAGGACGTCTTCCACTGTCAATGGTTCGAAATAGAGCTTATCGGAAGTGTCGTAGTCGGTTGAGACCGTTTCCGGATTGCAGTTGACCATGATCGATTCATAGCCTTCGTCGCGCAGGGCAAAAGCCGCGTGGACGCAGCAGTAATCGAATTCGATCCCCTGGCCGATCCGGTTGGGGCCGCCACCCAGGACCATGATCTTTTTCCGGTTGCTTGTCCCAACCTTGTCCGGCGCATTATATGTGGAGAAGTAATAGGCAGCATTTTCGACGCCGCTCACGGGAACGGGTTCCCATGCCTCTACCACGCCCAGAGCGGTTCTTTGCTTTCGGATCTCTGATTCCGGAACAGCCAGAATCTGAGCCAGATAACGGTCCGCAAAGCCGTTCTTTTTGGCTTCAACCAGAAGATCATTGGGAAGTTCCTTCCCTTTATGGCTCAGGACCTTCTCTTCGAGTTCGACTAGCTCTTTCATCTGCTGGATAAAATAGGATTTGATGTGGGTTCTCTCGAAAAGGGTGTTGACATCAGCCCCTTTACGGAGTGCCTCATACATAATGAATTGCCGCTCGCTCGACGGTTCAGCCAGGAGTTCCAGCAGTTCATCCAGGCTCTTCTTGTTGAAGTCCTTGACAAAGCCGAGTCCGTAGCGTCCCTTTTCCAGGGAACGGATCGATTTCTGGAGGGCTTCCTTATAATTCTTGCCGATGCTCATGACCTCGCCGACTGCCCGCATCTGCGTTCCAAGGCGGTCCAACGCGCCGGGGAATTTCTCGAAATCCCAGCGGGCGAATTTGACCACGACGTAATCGCCGGAAGGCGTGTACTTGTCCAAGGTTCCTTCCCGCCAGTAGGGGATTTCATCCAGGGTAAGCCCGGCGGCCAGAAGAGCCGAAATAAAGGCAATGGGAAATCCCGTTGCCTTCGAAGCCAGCGCCGATGAACGCGATGTGCGCGGAT